>JBBQNA010000221.1:0-5629 GCA_038329515.1 Candidatus Limnocylindrales bacterium
GCCGCCGGCAGTGGGCACCCGACCGCCGGCAGAGGCCACCCGGCCGCCGGCAGTGGGCACCCGACCGCCGGCAGAGGCCACCCGGTCGCCGGCAGAGGCCACCCGGCCGCCGGCAGAGGGCACCCGGGCTTCGGCGGGCCACCGAGGCGTCGGCAGAGGGCACCCGGCCGCCGGCGGCGCATCGACCGGGCTTCGGCGGGCCGCCGAGGCGTCGGTAGACTCCCGGTCGCCCGCTCCTCACCCGAGTCCAGTCCGTCGCCCAGGATGTCCCCGGTCCGGGCCGCAGGGCTGGTATCATCCGGATGTCCTGACGAGCCGGCGCGACGATCGCCCGACACGCCAGAGGAGGGAACACATCGCCAGAGTCGGCGTCGCCGGTCCTGTGAGGCCGGCACGCACTCGGAGCCGGGTCCTACTCCCCGCGTGGGGGGGACAAGGGCGCCGTATATCCAGGTCCCAGTCATCTGTGGCTGGGGCTTTTCTCTGCCAAGGAGGCGCCTGATGCCTGCCACCATCGTCGTCGGTCTCCAGTGGGGCGACGAAGGCAAGGGAAAGACCACCGACCTCCTTGCCGAGTCGGTCTCGCTCGTCGTGCGCTACCAGGGCGGCGACAACGCCGGCCATACGGTGGTCATCGGGGACGAGGTGTTCAAGCTCCATCTCGTGCCCAGCGGGGTGTTGCATCCGCACATCACGCCGGTCATCGGGAACGGGGTGGTGGTCAACCCGCGCACGCTGCTGACCGAGATGGCGATGCTCACCGAGCGGGGCATCGACGCCTCGCGCATCCGGGTGAGCCGCGCCGCGCACGTGATCATGCCGTACCACGTGGCCATCGATGGCGCGACCGAGACCCGGCTCGCCGGCGAGGGACTGGGCACCACGCGTCGGGGTATCGGACCCGCCTACGCCGACCGTGCGTGGCGGCTGGGCATCCGGATGGGGGACCTGCTCGATCCCGTGGTCCTGCGCAACCGCCTGGAGCGGGTGCTGCCGGAGCGGAACGCCATCCTCGTCGACACCTACGGCCTGCCACCGTTCGACCTCGAGACCATCCTCGTTGAGGCGACCGACTGGGGCGAGCAGCTACGTGACCACATCGTGGACACCACGAACCTGGTCCAGGACGCCCTCGATCGGGACGAGCACGTGCTGCTGGAAGGCGCCCAGGGCACGCTCCTGGACCTCGACCACGGCACGTATCCGTACGTCACGTCCAGCAACCCCATCGCCGGCGGTGCCTGCACGGGCGCCGGTGTGGGGCCGCTCCAGATCAGCCAGGTCATCGGCGTCATGAAGGCGTACTCGACACGCGTGGGCACGGGTCCGTTCCCGACGGAACTGGACGACGAGACCGGCCGCCACCTCTTGGAGAAGGGCCGCGAGTTCGGCACCACGACGGGGCGCAAACGGCGCTGCGGCTGGTTCGATGCCGCGACCCTGCGCTACGCGGTCTCGGTCAACAGCATCAGCAGCATCATGGTCAACAAGCTGGACATCCTGTCCGGGCTGGACGAGATCAAGCTGTGCACCGGCTACCAGCTCGATGGGCTGCCGGTCCGCTGGCCCATCCCCCTCTCGGACCTGGAACGTGCCGAACCGATCTACGTCACCTTCCCTGGCTGGCAGGAAGAGATCCACGATGTGCGCCGATTCGAGGACCTGCCGGCCGCGGCGGCGGCCTATATCGATGCCCTGGAGCAGCTGGCTGGGGTGCCCATCACCATCGTGAGCGTCGGCCCCGAGCGCACGCAGGTCATGGAACGCACTGCCCGGGTGACTGCCACGGGCCGTCGCGCCGTGAGCCCGGTCGGGCCCTCAGCGTGACCCGCCGAGTGCTCGTGGTGGGCTCCGGCGGTCGGGAGCACGCACTCTGCTGGCGGCTCGCCCAGGATGGCGGCCTCGAGCGACTGCTGGTCGCGCCGGGCAACCCGGGCATGGTCGACGTGGCCACGGTCGTACCCGTGAGTGCCACGGACATCGCTGGTCTGGCGGCGCTCGTGGAGCGCGAGGCGATCGACCTCGTGGTCATCGGCCCGGAGGCGCCCCTGGTGGCCGGCCTGGCCGATGTGCTGCGTGCTGCTGGCGTGGCCGTCGTGGGGCCGGATGCCGCAGCGGCTCGGCTGGAGGGCAGCAAGGCGTTCTGTCGGGAGATCGCCGACGCGGCCGGCGTGCGCATCGCGGTCGGGGGCACGTTCGTGGACGTCGACGTTGCCCTGGACTTCGCGCGTGCCCGGGCGGGCAGGGTCGTCGTCAAGGCGGATGGCCTCGCGGCAGGGAAGGGGGTCACGATGTGTGACGACCTCGCGGCAGCAGAGCGCGCGATTCGGGCCTGCCTCGTCGAAGGCGCATTTGGTGATGCAGGTCGACGCATCGTGATCGAGGAGGTCCTCGTGGGCCGCGAGGTCAGCGTCATCGCGCTCTGCGACGAGAGCGGCATCCGGGCACTGCCGGCGGCCCGTGACCACAAGCGACTGGGCGACGACGACAGTGGCCCCAACACGGGTGGCATGGGCGCCATCTCGCCCGTGGATGCGCCCGGCGACGACGCGGTCATGCGCATCCTGGACACGGTCCATGCGCCGATCCTGGCCGAGCTGGCCAAGCGGGGTGCCCCATTCCGGGGCGTGCTGTTCGCGGGTCTGATGCTCACGTCGGATGGCCCCATCCTCCTGGAATGCAACGTCCGCTTCGGTGACCCCGAGACGCAGGCCACCTTGCCGCGTCTGGCCACGCCGTTGCTGCCGCTGCTGGTAGCCACCGCCGAGGGCCGGCTTGCCGAGGCGGCTGCGGACGCCGGCATCGAGGGATCGCTGCTGCCGGTCCATGACGCAGCTGCCACGGCGGTCGTCATCGCCGCGTACGGCTACCCGGAGGCGCCCCGGACCGGTGATCCCATCAGGGGCATATCTGACGCACGCGCCCAGGGCGGCATCGTGTTCTGCGCCGGTGTCGCAGGGACGCCCGATGCGCTGGTCACTGCCGGTGGTCGGGTACTCGTCGTGGTGGGCCAGGGGCCGACCCACGACGCGGCCACCGATCACGCCTACCGGGCCGTGGATCGCATCGACATCGCGGGCATGCAGGTCCGGCGGGACATCGGTCGGACGCCCGCGGTCGCGGCGGGGGCGCGCCCATGATCCCGCGCTACTCGCTGCCCGCCATGGCGGACCTGTGGACCGACCAGGCCCGCTTCGAGGCCCTGCTGCGGGTGGAGCTGGCCGTGCTGCGCGTGCTGGCCGACCAGGGATCGGTGCCAGCCGAGGCCGTGGAGGCGATCGCGACCCGCGGGCGCGTGGACGTCGAGCGCATCGCGGAGCTGGAGCGGACCACGGACCACGACGTCATCGCGTTCGTGAGCCAGGTCGCCGAGACCGTCGGCGACGAGGGCCGTTGGCTGCACTTCGGGCTGACCAGCAGTGATGTCGTGGATACCGGTCTGGCGCTCCAGTGCCGGGCGGCGGGTGGACTGCTCATCGGCGCCCTGGATGACGCCATCGAGACGCTCGTGGTTCGTGCCCGTGAGCATGCCCGGACGCTCCAGATGGGGCGTACCCACTCGGTCCACGCGGAACCCATCACCTTCGGATTGAAGCTGGCGTCGTGGGCGTTCGAGCTCGATCGTGACCGGACACGCCTCCGTCACGCGACCGACGACCTCTCCACGGGCAAGATCTCGGGTCCCGTCGGTACCTATTCCCAGCTGGGTCCGGACGTGGAAGCGGCAGCGCTCGCGTCGTTGGGGCTCGCTCCGGACCCGGTGAGCACCCAGATCGTGCAACGTGACCGGCACGCCGCGTTCCTGGCTGCCATCGCCATCACCGGCGGCTCCATCGAGCGTTTCGCGACCGAGGTCCGCAACCTGCAACACACGGAGATAGCCGAGCTCCAGGAGCCGTTCCGCCAGGGCCAGAAGGGTTCCAGCGCGATGCCCCACAAGCGCAACCCGATCCTGTCCGAGCGCCTCGCGGGCCTGGCACGTGTGCTCCGCGGCTTTGCCGTGGCGGGCTTGGAGGACCAGGCGTTGTGGCACGAGCGGGACATCAGCCACTCGTCCGTGGAGCGCATCGTGCTGCCAGGCGCCACGACCTTGCTGCACTACATGCTGGTCAGGTTCCGGGGTCTCGTGGCGGGCCTCGTGGTGCGGCCCGAGCGGATGCAGGAGAACATCGATCGAGGCTTGGGCCTCCATGCGTCCAGCCGGCTGCTGACGGCGCTCGTCGAGGACGGCGGCCTCTCCCGCGAGGCTGCCTACGCCATCATCCAGCGGACCGCGATGCGGGCGGCCGACGAGCGGCGTTCGTTCCGGGACCTGATGACGGCCGACCCGGATGTGAGCGCTGTGCTCACCGCTGATCGGCTGGCCGCAAGCTTCGACGACGAGCGTGCCCTGCGCCACGCGGCAACGATCCTGGCGCGCCTGGACACCCTGGTGCCTGCCGGTGGTTGACGTGGCCGACCGCTCGTTCCTGCGCTCGGGCAAGGTGCGCGACCTGTATGCACTGGACGCCGAGCGGCTACTGCTGGTCGCGTCCGATCGCATCTCTGCGTTCGACGTGGTGCTGCCGACGGTCGTGCCGGACAAGGGCCGCGTGCTCACGGGCCTGTCCCGATTCTGGTTCGGCATGACGCGTACGCTGGTGCCCGATCACCTGCTGGGCACGGCGCCCGGATCCCTGCCGGACGCATGGGCGGGTGCGGCGACCGACCTCCGGGGGCGGATCATGATCTGTCGTCGGGTCGCACCGCTGCCCGCGGAGCTCATCGTGCGGGGCTATCTCTCGGGCAGTGGCTGGCTGGATTACCAGCGCACCGGCGCCGTGTCCGGCGTCGCGCTGCCGGCGGGCCTGCGCGAGAGCGACCGCCTGCCGGAACCGGTGTTCACCCCATCCACCAAGGCCGAGACGGGTCACGACCAGAACATCGACTTCGACACCCTCGTGTCCCTGGTCGGTGGCGCCGTGGCCGAACGGGCCCGGGACATCGCACTGGGCGTCTACCGCCTGGGTGCTGCGCATGCCGAGCAGCAGGGGATCCTGCTCGCGGACACCAAGATGGAGCTGGGCATCGCACCTGCCGCCCACGGGGCCGAAGCCGCGCACGGGGCCGACGCCGCGCACGGGGCCGACGCCGCCCACGGGGACGACGCCGCGCCCGCCGAGCGGCTGCTGCTCATCGACGAGGTCATGACCCCCGACTCCAGCCGCTTCTGGTCCGCCGACGATTGGCAGCCGGGCCGTGCCCAGGCATCCTTCGACAAGCAGTTCGTGCGCGACTGGCTGCTACGCCAGGACTGGGACCGGACGCCGCCCGCACCCGAGCTGCCCGCCGACGTCGTGGCCGGGACCCGTGCCCGATATATCGAGGCGTTCGAGCGCTTGACCGCCACCTCCTTCGAGACCTACCTGGCCACCGACAGCCTCACGAACACCGCGGGAGACACCCACCGATGAGCACCTTCCGATACGCCGTGTCCGTGATGCCCCGCGACGGGATCCTCGATCCGCAGGGTCGCGCCGTCGAGACGAGCCTGCCGCACCTGGGTGTGTCGGCGGTGCATGGCGTGCGGGTCGGACGACGTGTGGAGCTGGACGTGGATGCCACGGACGACGCCGCAGCCCGGGTCATC
>JBBQNA010000222.1:0-5600 GCA_038329515.1 Candidatus Limnocylindrales bacterium
TCATGACCGCGAGGCGATCGCCAAAGGCGACCCACGGCCACTCGACCGCGGCACCCGGCAGCAGGTCCACCCGCAGCGTGACCGTGGCGCCGATCTCCAGCGCGACACCCGACAGCTCGCCGTCACCCTGGGCAGCGTGCACGTCGCCCACGTACAGCAGCGCGTCGTCGACGAGCACCGGCAGGTGGACGGTGGCCCCGACACCTACCACTGGCTGGTCCATATTGCCGCCGAACCTGCCCGTCTCACCCGCGGTCGGGGGCGGATCCGCGCTGGGCGCCGTCGCGACACCGATACAGCCGATCATCGGCCGCAGCGCGATGGTGATCCGGTCCGAGAACCTGGCCACGCCATCCCCGACAGCCACCCGTCGTCCGATGGGCCGCGTGACGCGCCCAGGAGCGAGTGGGTTCACGTGTGCGTGGCCGCCAGCCCAGCCGGCCTCGTCGAGTTCGATTGCCTCGATGGTCACCAGCAACCGGTCACCCGGCCGCGCACCCGAGATGGCCACCGGCCCGGTGAGGGGATTGCCCTGGGTAGGTGGTCTGGGCAGATCGAACAGGGTGCCCGGCTCGCGGTCGTCCAGCAGCCCGGCCCGTGCGTCGTGGGTGCGGATGGTGATCCGGTCGCCGGGTCGGATGCGTGCCCGCGGCGGGGTCGCGGGGTCGTAGGCATAGCCCAGCACGTCGCGATCCAGGAAGGTGGTCGGGTCCCCCATCTGCGTTTCAGGCCACTCCGGCAGGCACGAGGCCCGCGAGCACGACCCGCAGGTCATCGAGATCAGCTGGCGTCAGCGGTGATAGCGGCGGCCGGACCTCCCCGAACGGGTGGCCCAGCAGGCCCAGGGCTGCCTTGATGACCGCGATGCTGTAGCCCGGTCGACGGGCACGCAGCGCCGCGAACGGACGGGCACGCGCCACTAGGGATCTGAGGTCGTCCCATCGCGCCTCGGTGGCCGCGGTCCAGATGGCCGCGGTCAGCTCCGGCGCCACGTTGACCAGTCCCGAGGTCATGGCGTCGGCTCCGAGCACGACGTACTCGGCTGCCTGGAGCTCCGCCATGCCGTCGATCCACGCGAAGCGCGAGCCGAGGCGTTCGCGTGCCTCTGCGAACAGGCGCAGGTCACCCCACTCATCCTTGAGCGCCACGACCTCGTCGATCTCCGCGAGTCGCGCCAGCTGGTCCACGGAATAGACCTGCCCGCGGGTCGAGAACACGATGAGCCCGAGGCCTGAGGCGACCGCGAGCGACCGATAGTGGCGGACCAGGCCGTCGTCCGTGACGTCGCCGCCCAGCGGGTTGACCAGCAGACCCGATGCCCCGGCTCGGGCGGCATGTGCGGCCAGATCGCTCGCGATGCGTGTGCCAAGGCCGACGCCCACGACGACGGGCACTCGGCCCGCGACCGCGTCCACCGTCGTGCTGATGACCGTTCGAACCTCATCGAGGTCCAGCGCCGCGAACTCGCCGACCGCCCCGCACACCGCCACCGGGCCTCCGAGCCGGGCAAGTCGGTCGACATGCGCAGCGAGCACATCCGGGGCGAGTCGGTCGTCCGTGGTGAACGGCGTCGGGGTGAACGCGATCACCCCACGAAGTGCATCCCGGAGCTGGTTCGGCGTCACGCGGCCTCTCCCTGGCTGCACGCCGCCGACCGCGGATGGGCTCGCGGCATCGGTCCGGCAGAGGTAGTATCTCATATCTCAGGTCGCAGAACAGCCGCGGGATGGTCGCAGAACGGCCCCTTCCTGGCGGGTCTCAGGGCGCGCGAGGAGGGTGGCCATGTTCCGGTTGCTGGAGGAGCTGACGCGCCTGGAGTGTCGTCGGCTGGCGAGCACGACGCTCGTGGTCTGGCCGGTCGGCGCCACCGAACAGCACGGCCCGCATCTGCCGGTGGGCACGGACACCTTCCATGCCGAATGGGTGGCTCGTGCCGCAGCGCGCATCGCCGGGGAGCAGACGGACGTCATCGTGGCGCCCACGCTGGCGATCGGGTCGTCGGCGCACCACATCCCGTTCGGCGGCACGATGTCCGCCGCGACCACGAGCTACCTGTCCCTGGTCATGGATGGCGTCGCATCACTCCTGGATAGCGGCTTCCCGCGCGTCTTCGTGCTCAATGGCCACGGCGGCAATCACGAGCTCATCCAATTGGTGGCGCGTGACATGGCGCTGCGGACGCCGGGTGCCCATGTGTCTGCCGGCTCGTGGTGGGCGATGGCCTGGGACCAGCTCATCGCGGCGGGTGCCGCCGATACGGGACGGTTCCCGGGTCATGCCGGACGCTTCGAGACCTCGCTCGTACTCGCCATGCGTCCGGAGCTGGTGGTTCACCCCCTGCCCCATCGCGACGATCCAGGCACCACCGATACCCGCCGCTTCGGCGGCGACCAGCGCGTCGAGCACAACGGTTCCTGGGCAGCCATCGATGGCTACGGCGACAGCCCGGACCTGGCCGACGCAGACCTTGGCCGGCGCTGGCTGGACGTCGCGGCCCAAGTGGTCGCCGATGCGTTCATCAGCTTTCAGCGCGCCTCGGGTGTCGCCGTCCCGGACTGAGCCTCAGCTCCGGCGACGCCCCACGACATCGATGGCCACGGCCGCCAGGAGGACCAGGCCGCGCGCCGTGTCTTGATAGGGCGTACCCACATTGAGCAGGCTCATGCCGTTGTTGAGGCTGCCCATCAGCGCCGCGCCCAGCAGTGCCCCCAGGATCGTGCCTCGACCCCCAGCCAGGCTGGTGCCACCGATGATGGCGGCGGTGATGGCGTCCAGTTCCAGGAACAGGCCCGCACTGCCGGCGACGGCGCCACTCACGCGCGCCGTGAGGGCCACGCCGATGATGCCGTAGGCAAAGCCCGCGATGACGAAGTTCCAGAAGATGGCCCGTCCGATGTTCACGCCCGAGAGCCGGGCCGCCTCCGGATTGCCCCCGATGGCATACAGCTGTGCGCCGAACCGGGTCCGGCGCATGACCACCTCTGCCGCCAGCACGCAGGCGCCCAGCAAGAGCACCAGGAGTGGCAGACCGTTGGTACTGCTGACGTAGATAGCGACGATGGCGCCGATACCGGCGGGGATGAGCAACCGGGTCACGCGCGGTCCGACATCCCGGATGAGCCCGAATGCCTGTGCACGTCGCGCATCGGCGACCAGGAACACGGCGTATCCAGCGAACAGCACACACACGAGCGCGATAGAGAAGGCCGAGGGCAGGAAACCGGTGGCAAAGCCGGTCATCGACTTGGGCACGGGCGAGATCGTGGCGCTGTTGGTGATGATGAGCGACACGCCCCGGAAGACCAGCAGGCCGGCCAGGGTGACGATGAAGGACGGCACACCCACGCGGGTCACCCACCAGCCGTTCCAGGCTCCCAGCGCGATGCCCACGAGGATGGCGATCGGGACGGCGAGGAGTGGGTCGACATCCAGGCGCACCGTGAGCCAGGCCACCACGACACCGACCAGTGCCACCGCGGAGCCGACCGACAGGTCGAAGTTACGAGTCACGATGAGCATCACGGCGCTGATCGCGGCCAGGGCCGTGATGGTCGTCTGGAGCGCCAGCAGGGTCAGGTTCCGCTGGGTCAGGAAGATGCCATTGGTGAGCACCTGGAACACGAGCCAGGTGACGACCACGACCAACAGCAGGGTGTAGTTGCGGAAGGCAACCTGTTGCCGCAGCCTCGTGAACGACGAGCGTCCATCGTCGGGCGCGCTGATCGTCTCGGCCTGGCCATCGGTGTCGAGGCTCACAGGCCGGCCGCAGCGCTCAGCAGGATCGCCTCGGTCGCATCGGCGGCGGGCACCTCCTGAACCATCACGCCGCCACGCATCACCACGATCCGGTCGCACATCTCGAGCAGCTCCTCCGCATCCGACGAGACCAGCAGCTGGGCGCACCCGTCCGCTGCCATCTGCCGCAGCAGGACATGGATCTCGGCACGTGCCCCGACGTCCACGCCGCGTGTCGGGTCGTCCAGCAGCAGCACCCGCGAGCCCGCGGTCAGCCAGCGTGCGACCTGGACCTTCTGCTTGTTGCCGCCACTCAGCGAACCCACCCGCTGGCTGGTGGAGCGTGCCTTGATACGCAGCGCTGCGGCCTGTGCCGCTGCCACCGACTGCTTCCGGGGCACGTCCAGAACCCCTCGCGGCGAGAGCGCTTCCAGGCTCGCCAGCACGATGTTGTCCGCCACGGACGCGTCCAGCATGAGCGTCTCCCGACGGTCCTGGGACATCATGCCGATGCCCAGCCGGACGCTCGTGGAGGGATCGGATCCGCGTATCTCCTGACCGTCGATGCGCACGGAACCCTCGACCCGCCCGGGCCATGACCCAAACAGCGCCTGGGCAAGCGCGCCACAGCCAGCGCCGACCAGGCCGAACAGACCCACGACCTCGCCCGCCCGCAGCTTCAGGGAAGCGTCCGCGACTCGCAGGCGATCGGGCTCGTCGGCGTCGTGCACGTTCAGCCCGCTGACCTCGATGACCACAGGCCCGGGCACGCCCGGCACCTTGTGGACCCCTGCGATGGTGCCCACCATCTCGTGCACCACCTGCTCGCGGGTCGTGGCCGGGACCTCGTGATCGCCGTGGACCCGCCCGTCGCGCATGACCAGGATCCGGTCGGCGATCGCGAACACCTCCGTGAGCCGATGCGAGACGAAGATGACGGCCACGCCACGCGATCGCAAGTCACGGAGGTGCACGAACAGCCGCTGCGTCTCGCCTTCCGTGAGTGCCGCCGTGGGCTCGTCGAGGATGAGCAGTCGGGCCCGCTTGGCGAACGCCCGGGCGATGACGACGAGTTGCTGGGTGGCAAGGTCAAGGGCACCCATGCGCGCCTCGACCGGGATGCCCACGCCGAAGTCCCGGAGGCCGTCACGGGCGGCGGCATGCATCCGGGGTCGGTCGATCATGCCCAGGCGGGTCGGCTCGTTGTTGAGGAACATGTTCTGGGCAACCGTCATCTGCGGGACGACATTGATCTCCTGGGGGATGAGCACGACCCCCGCTCGCTCCGCATCGGCAACGCTCGTGGGCCGGTACGCCAGGCCATCGATGACCATGTCACCGAGGTACGAGCCCGGATCATGGAGACCCGCCAGCACCTGGATGAGCGTCGACTTGCCGGCTCCGTTGGGGCCCAGGAGCGCCATGATCTCGCCGGCGCGCACGTCCAGGCTCAGGTCATCGACCGCCAGGACACCCGGGAACCGTTTCGTCAATCCCCGGGTGGCCAGCAGGATCGCGCCGTCCCCCACGCCCTCTCGCGTGACGGACGGCGCCTCGGTGACACCGCTCTCGGCAGTCACCATGAGTGATCCGCTACTCGACGATGGCTAGCAGGTGGGCTTCTCGGCCGGCACGTTCACATATACATCGTCGATGGGGTTCTGCCAGGGGTTGCTGCACACGAACTCGGCCATGGCGGGCTTGTCCACGAGGTAGATGGGTGTCTCGGCGAAGGGGATCAGCCCCGCACCCGTGTCGACCGTCCTGTCGAACGCGAACGGCTGGCAGTTCGCCAGGGCGACCGCGACAGCCGCACCCCGCTTGGCCATCTCATCGGGTGCCGGCCAGACGCTGCCGAACTGACG
>JBBQNA010000223.1:0-5583 GCA_038329515.1 Candidatus Limnocylindrales bacterium
CAGCGGTCCAGGGGCCGTCCTCCGTCGCGTCCTGGTCCGGGATGGGGGTGACCGCCTCGGGCGGGTCGTTGACGTTCCCGATGGTCAGCGTGAACGTCGCGCGGCCCGTCAGGCCGGTGGTGTCGGTGGCGGTGACCGTGAGGGGCAGGCTGCCGACATCCGCGTCGGTGGGCGTGCCCGAGAGGGTCCGCGTGGCGGGCTCGAAGCGCAGCCACGTGGGCAGGTCGGTGCCATCCGAGCTGGCGACGCTCCAGGTGAGCTCATGGGTGTCGGTAAAGGTGCCGACGGGCACCTGGAACTGGAACTCGGCATCCTCGGACGCCCCCTGGTCCGGGATGGGTACGCTCAGCACGGGTGCGCCGGGCACAGGCGGATCCGACTGACCGAGGTCGTCGGCGCCCCAGCACACGAGGATGCCGTTGGACGCGATGCCGCAGGTGTGCGCACCGCCAACGGCGATCTGACTCAGCACGACCCTGGGGGTCGGTGTCGCACCGGGTGCGGTCGTGTCACCCCAGCAGGTCGGGGCGCCCGTCGAGGTGACCGCGCAGGCGAACCTGTCACTGACACCGATGGACACGAACCGGCCCTGAGGTGGCGTCGCGTGGCCCGCATCATCGGCGCCCCAGCAGGCGAGGCTGCCGTCGACCGCGATGGCACATGTGGTCGCGGCGCCCGCGCTGAGGGCCACGAACGAACCCGTTGGCGGTGTCGCCTGGCCCGCGTCATCGGCACCCCAGCAGGCGAGGCTGCCGTCGGCACCGATGGCGCAGCTATGGGTCGTGCCGACGGTGACTGCCGAGAAGGCGGCGGCGGGTGGCGTGGACTGGCCCGCATCATCGGCGCCCCAGCAGGCGAGGGTGCCGTCCGTCGCGATCGCGCAGGCGTGGCGGTCGCTGACCGCGACCTGGCGCAGGGTCACGCTGGGCGGGGTCCCCGGCAATGCCGGTCCCCAGCAGGAGACGGTTCCGGCGGTGGCGAGCGCGCAGCTCGAATCGGTGCCAACGCTGACCGAGCGCCAGGTGCCCTGGGGCGCGTCGCCCTGACCAACGTCATCGGCACCCCAGCAGATGACCGAGCTGTCGCTCGAGGTGGCGCAGCTGTGCCGTCCGCCGGAGGCGATGGTCCAGTGTCCGACCGGGCCGGTGGCTCGGCTGATGACATCCTCGAACGTGTCGAAGCCCCAGCACTTGAGGGTGCCATCGGTCATGAGGCCGCATGTCGTCAGGTAGCCCGCCGTGATCTCCACGAAGGTGTCCGAGGGCGGGGTCGACTCGCCATAGGCGTCATTGCCCCAGCAGACGGCGCGGCCGGCATCGCTCAGGCCGCAGGTATGGCTATAGCCGGCACTCACCTGGAGCAGCTTGTCGGCGGGAGCCTGTGTCTGTCCCTCGTCATCTGCGCCCCAGCACGTCGCGCTGCCGTCCACCTGAAGGGCGCACGTGTGGGCGTATCCGGCGCTCACGCTCAGGAAAGTGCCGGCGGGCGCGGTCACCTGGCCCGACTCGTTGGCGCCCCAGCAGGCGATGGTCCGGTCCGCGGCCACCGCACAGGTGTGCGAATCACCGGCGCTGACCGACGTGAACGTGCCCGACGGCGGGGTCGCTTGTCCCTTGTCATCACCACCCCAGCATGCGAGCGTGCCGTCATCCCTGACGCCGCAGCTGTGCCGTCCGCCGGTGGTCACCTGGGTGAAATGGTTCCCTGGCGGGCTCGCCTGGTTGTCGCCGTCGTAGCCCCAGCAGCTCACGGTGCCGTCCGTGAGCACGCCGCACGAATGCAGGTTGCCGCTGGCGCTGATCTGCCGGAACGTGGCCTCGGCCGCCGGTGAGTCGTCCGCGGGATCACCCTTGCCCCAGCACCATGCATGGCCGTTCGTGGCCAGTGCGCAGGCGTGGTCGTGACCCAGGCTGAGCTGCTCGACCCGGGACGTGCCCGAGTCCGGCTGCGCGGCGGAGGTCGTGGCAGGCACGACCACAGCCAATGTGGCGCACATCAGCAGCAGCGCCGAGAGCAGCGTGCGGAGGCGCCAGCGGTGTGTCATAGCGTCGAGGCGAGGGGAACTGGAGCGCACGGGCCGCCTCCTGGGCGTGGATCGGGACAACGGGTGTCGGTCCTGGTGGAGCAGGCTCCCGTCGGGTCCCGTCGAGCATGATGACGTGCGGTCTGAGGTGATCGGTACCCTCCGACAGTCCCGTCAGGGCACTGCGTCGGGCAGTACCAGCGGCCGCGCATCAGCCGCCCCAATAACCACGCTGGGAAGCGCACGGCGGCTCCTGGTACGCAGCAGCAGGTTCTTCGTGAATGTCCCGGCGATCAGGCCCCTGAGGCACTTGCCCTCTCTACCGTCGCAGCCTCCGGTAGGGCACGACATCGATGTCGATGTCGTGTCGACTGGCGCCCCAACACTTCCTCCATCAGTGTGTCTCCTTCGTGACGTGGCCCACGCTGGGCCCCGCAGATCCTGTCGCGTTCGAGGGTAACGAAGGGACGGGACGTAGCGCGGCGACCACGGCGAACAGCAGCGCGAGTGCCTCTGTCGCCCCGTCCTGAGGACCCTTCTCGAAATCACCTTCGACCCGCGCCATCTGGTTGGTGAGATGGGCGAAACAGAGCACCGGCAGATCTCTGGCCCGGCCGAACGCATACAGCGCCGCGGACTCCATCTCGACCGCCAGGATGCCCTCCGCGCGACGCGACGCGATTGCGGACGCGGTCTCGCGGAACGGGGCGTCGGTGGTCCACGAACTCCCTCGTGACACCGTGATCCCGGCGACCTCCAGGCCCGCTGCGGCACGCGCCACGAGTGCCGGATCGGCCTCGCTGTATCGGGCGGGCGGCAGGTAGTGGTAACTCGTACCCTCGTCCCGAAGAGCGCGTTCGATGAGCACGAACGAAGCCGATCCCTCCGGGGCAGCGACGCGGCCCGCGGACGTGACGCTCAGGAGCAGGCGGCAGCCCGATGCGAAGAGCTCTTCGGCCACGAGGACCGCGAACGAGGCGCCGACCGCGCCACCGACCAAGCCGAGTCGCAGTCCGCCGAGGTCAAGGATGTGCAGGTCGGTGTGGTAGCAGGCCCAGCTGGCATCCCGGACCGCACGGCCGGACCCGACCAAGTTGCGCACCAGGTCACCATCGGGGTCGAGCACGCACACGGCGGGTACCCCGCCGACTGGCAGACCTTTCTGGCGCCGGGCTTCGCGTAGCAGCCCCTGCGGTGTGAAGGCCGACGGCTCGTCGGTCGACTTGTCGGAGATGATCGGCGCCTCTGGGGGGAAGCCCGTGAGCCCATCAGGAACGCCGGCGTCATCCGCGAAACGGAGGTTGTCACGGCCAGCCGTCATGGCCGGAACCCGAGATGTGCTGGGAGCATGGGGCTTGGCCTGATCTCCTGTGCGTCGAAGCGACCACTGCGATGCTACAGCCGGGCGCGAGAGCGAGCGCTCAGGAAGACATCGAGCTTGACGTGCTGTCTAGACTGGTCTGACCACACCCCCAGTGAAGGACGACAGATGCAGCACCCGTGCCTGACGCGGTGATCGAGACCCCACTCATCCGGGCCGTCCTGTACGGCTACGGGCGTGTCAACCGTGGGGTCCTGGAGCTGGCTGGCCTGCGCCCATGGTTGTCCGTCGTGGGCTTGGTGGCCCGGACGGCGCGCACCGTCGACGCCGCGGCCAATCTGGGGCGGAGTGTTGACTCGGACGCTGCGACGACGCTCGCCCGGACACGGCCCGAGGTGGTCGTCGTGGCCACACGCTCCAGGATGCCGGACGTCATGCCGCACCTTCGACTCGCCATCGCCAGCGGCGCGCGGGCAGTCCTGTGCACGGCCGAGGAGCTGGCCTGGGTCGACCCGGCCTCGGCCGACGCCCTCGAGCTGCGCGCCCTTGCCCGGGAACACGGCGCCGCGATCGTGGCCACTGGGGTCAATCCCGGGTTCGTGCTGGATCTCTGGCCGCTGGTCCTGTCCGGACTTGCCTGGGATGTCGCCTCCATCCATGCACGCCGGGTATCCGATGTGTCGGTGTTCGCCCCGGACACCCGGAAGCGGCTCGGCATCGACCATACCGCTGAGAGCTTCCAGGCGGGCCTTGACGACGGCTCGGTCGTCGGGCACCTCGGGTTCACGGAGAGCCTGCGCATCCTTGGCGACCGGATGGGCCGACCCACCGATGACATCCGGATCACCACCGAGCCGGTATTCGCGGAGCGGCGCTATCTGCTGCCCGACGGCGTCGTAGAGGCTGGTCGGACCATCGGTGCCCTCCAGCGTGCGGAGGCACGCGTTGACGGCGAGCCCTGGATCACCATCGAGCTGATGGTCCATGCGGCGCCCCACGAGGCGGGCGAGCCGCCAACGGACCAGGTCACCCTGGAAGGACGCCACCGTCTCCGGGTGACCGTGGAGCCAGGCTGCGGCGCCATCCTGGGCACGGCGGCCATCCTCGTGAACAGCATCCCCACCGCACTTGCTGCGGCACCGGGCCTGTACCGTGCGGGCGATCTGCCGGTCAGCGCTCCCTGGCTGGGCACCGGGCGGCCACCGATGCAGAGGTTCGGCTAGCCGCTAGCCGTCGATGCGCGGGATGGCCAGGTTGGCAGTCAGCCCGCCATCGACCGGGATGACCGCGCCGGACACGAACGCGGCATCCGGCGAGCACAGGAACGAGACGACGCCGGCGACCTCTTCCGACTCCCCCACCCGGCCAAGTGGGTGCGCTCGCGCCAGGGCATCCTGGCGCTCCTGGGGGTGGGACGATGCGAACATGTCGGTCCGGATGAAGCCCGGACAGATGGCATTCACGCGGATCCGCCTCGAGCCGAGTTCGACGGCGAGACCCCGGGTCAGGTGGTCTACCGCTCCCTTGGTCGCGATATAGCTGATGACCCCGGGCGTCGCGAGCAACCCCATCACCGAACTGACGTTGACGATCGACGCGCCGGCCGGCCTGTCCGTGGCGGCCCGTGCCAGACACGGCACCAAGGCCCGCGACAGCTCGAACACAGCCCGCAGGTTGACCTCCACCACGTCATCCCAGTCCCGGCCGGTGAATGTCTCGACGGCCCCGACCCTCACGATGCCGGCACAGTTGACGAGCGCCGAGATGGCCGGGTGATCGGCCACCAGCCCGGCCGTCAGGCGGTCGAGCGCGGTCCGGTCGGCCAGATCGCACTCGCGGACATCCACCGGGATGCCCGCAGCCGCCAGCTCCGCGCGTACCGGCTCACAGCCAGCCGCCGAGGTGGCCACCATGACGATGCCGAAGCCGTCCGCACCGAGACGCTGCGCGATGGCTGCGCCGATGCCCCGGCTGGCACCGGTGACGACCGCCCATCCCCGTTCGCTCATGCTCCCAGCCCTCCATCGATGGTCAGCGCCGAGCCCGTGATATAGGTCGGCGCGTCCAGTGCGAGGTAGCACGTGAGATCCGCGACCTCCTCCGGCGCGGCATAGCGTCCGGCGGGGATGTCGGACAGGAACGAGACGGGCGCCGAGCCCGCGAGCTCACCCATGCGCGCCTCGATCCGCTCCATCATCGGCGAGTCGACACACCCCGGGCACACCGCGTTGACGACGAT
>JBBQNA010000224.1:0-5577 GCA_038329515.1 Candidatus Limnocylindrales bacterium
GAGAGTGTGGCGGACAGGGACCCCACGGCCCCGTGACATCACGACCACGTGATCGAGGAGATCGACCCCTTGAACAGACGGATGCACGCGACCACCTTCGCCGCCTTGCTGGCCATGGGTGCGGTCGCCCTCCCGGCCGCATCGGTCACCGCGGCCGACCCACTCGTCGCCCGGACCACGCAGCACGGGGTCGTGCTCACGCTGCGGTTGCCCGCCGGACCATGGCAGCCCGGCGAACGGATCGACGGCACCGTCACCGTGAAGAACACGAACGACCGGAAGGTCTGGTATCTCGCCACGGGCTGCCGGCTCGTGGGCGTCGAGGTCCGCGTGCCCACGGACCCTGCCGCCGGCCGGGACTGGAGCGCCAAGCGGGGGCGGTTCAAGCAGCTCGCCCTGTCCAGGGCGCTCGACCTCGGACCGGTCGTGGACCGCTTCACCGTGGAGGGCGTCGGCGACTGTGCCGAGCCCGTCCCGGAGTCGCTCGCGGCCGGCGCATCCCGCACGAGGGACGTGAGCGTGCGCCTGCGCAGGGCGGCCATCGGCGCCCATCATCTCGATGTCTCGGCGGTGTTCGCGTTCCAGGGCTTCCACGAGTCAGACGCCGACTGGCAGGACTACCAGCCCGCACCGATCGCCGCATCCGTGCGTGTGAGGTTCGACGAACGTCGCTCGACGCTCATCAGCCCCGCCCGCGCACTCGACATCGCGCTCGGCACGACGTGGGTCCATGACCAGATCAGGGACTCGCACCCGGATGCCTGGATCAAGCTGGACATGGAGCTGTCGTATCGCTCCAGCGTGGGCTGGCAGTGGCGGGTCGGTCTGTTCGAGGACGTCGGTGATCCGCAGGATCAGGCACGCATCGTGGTCGGCTTCGTGGTCAACGCCAGGAGCGGGGTCGTGAGCACCGACTGACCCTGCGGGCGACCGCTCGACGACACGGCGATCGGTGCCGCGAACCGGCCCACAGCCGAACTCATGCCAGCCCGGGGTCATTGACTGAGCGCTGTCAAATGCCTGTTGTGTTGTGTCCGCAACGCAAACCTGTTGCCTGTGGCGCTCGGCGTGACAGATTCTCGTCATTGGTCAGTCGATGACTGGCTCACCGACATCGTGCCCCACGTCGCCTATGGCGCCGTGGCCGCCACCGTCAGCCACTTCGGCCGGTAGGCTATTATCGCCGGGACCTGGTCCGTCTACGCGGGTCCTGGATCTGTCGCGTCTGTCGCAGGCTCGTCCGGGTTGGTGATGGGCTCATCTTCGCCGGTGGGCTCCACGACCGCCGTCCGGCTTGGATGGCTGACCTCGATGATCGTGGGGCGCTCAGCGCGCTCCTTCCAGCGAGTCTCCACCACCACGTCCTCGCCGCCACCGACGAGGCGCAGCGTCACGGTGAAGCCCGAACTGGGGGCACGTTCGACCGCCTCGACGGTGGCTGCGTCCGCGGGGAGCATGAAGAGCGCCAGCACCTCGCCAAGGTTGTGCCGCAGCTCCTCGCTGAAGTCCTCGGTCACCCGATCGATGTCGCCCGCGACCAGCGCGGAACAGAGCGACTCGGCGCGTTCGCGCAGGTGTGATTCATCCATTGGCGGAGCTCCAGGTGACGGGTGCGGACAGGAACGGGGTCGTCGACACGGTACACCCTGCCGAGCGACGGTCAGGGCTGGGCCACATCAAGGGACTCGATGACAGTGTCCCGCTCATCGGCAGTCGCGTCCCTGGCGTCGGCGTTCTTGTCCCGGGTGGCGGACGACGCCAGTCTGCGCAGTGAGCTACGTGCCTGCGTGTCGCCGGCGGGCCGGTGGCCGGCCGCATGCGCCGCGATGATGTCCCCATCCGACTCCCGCTGATCGGCATCGGAGACCACCTGGTCACTCTCGGAGGCCCGTTGGTCGTCGGTGGCCGCAGCCAGGAGTATGGACGCTGCCTGTCGGACCTTGCGGGTCTGTCCGGTCGGACCGCCGGTCCCCGGCGACGGCTGCATGGCCGCCGACATCGCGTCGATGCCGGCGGTGCCGCGTGCCTCGGCGAGGACGCGGATCGCGTCGACATATGCCTCGCGGCTCTCGGCGACGACCACCTCCGCAGCCGCATACTCCGGCATCTCCTGGTCGAAGCCGTTCCGGGCACGCTCCGCCGCTCGCCAGGTCTCGAGATAGTGGTGCACGCGCAGGGGCGACATGGCACCTCCAGTAGGACACCGGGTGACCTCCCGTGACACGGGACGCGTCAGCCGACGAGCCACACCACCTTCGCGTATCCATGGCCCGGTGTCATGACACCCGGTCATCCCGGTCTTGATCGACCACGGGCTGTCGGCACGCCGTGAGGGCCCGGCCACCGACGATCGCCGAACGAGGCACTACTCCGGAGTCGCTACGGGACGACCAGCCTGAGCTTCGGGTCAAGGTATCGGTGGAGGATGCGCTTCCAGCCCCAGCCTTTTCGGGCGCATGCGGTCGTGGCGTTCTCTGGGAGATGCCATCCGTCGTAGCTGCTACCGCAGCCTCGCCCGCCGCCCGACCAGCCCGTCCGGAAGAACCTGCCGGACTTGCGCAGGCTCACGTCCCACGTAGCATCCACGGCGGCCTTGATCCGGGAGTGGATGTGCACGCTGCCCCTGTAGTACTGGTCGCCATCCCGGATGTCGTAGCACTTGCCACGCAGGCGGTAGCCACTCTGATGGTTCAGGACATGCCACCAGGCATATTGCTTGATCGCGATGGCGCCCACCTTCAGGCTCTCCCGGGGGAGGCCCGCCGGCCACGCGCCAGATGCCATCACGCGCCCGACGTACGTCCGGAACGGCACCACCTCGACGCGCGCGGGCACGCTGGAACCGCGCCGGTGCATGCGGAAGAGGCGGATCGTCGCCGGCGGGCGGGTCCGGCTGGTCCAGCTCGTGCAACCAGATGACCGAGCTTGCGCGGCCGCTCCAACGGTAGCGACGCGTGGCACCGACGGGGTGCCGGGCGCAGACATCAGGATCGCGAGCATCAGGGCACAGATGGTCACGGCAGGTCTCGTATTTCGCAGTGCCGATCAGGGCGACTCGCGCGTACCGCACGCTGGGGACGTGGCGGTAGCCAGACTGGGGTCAGGTCGCAGATCGGCTGCTTGTGCGAGCACGATATCCCAGATCCCGCCCGAAGTCCTGCCGGAAGGCCCCTGCGCGAGGGTGCCGCGTTGCCATCGAGCGCCACCGCGTCACGGGATCGGCGGCGAGATCAGCTCGCCGGGTCGTGCACCGCAGACGCAAAGATGTCCAGGCCGAACCAGCTGGACAGGTATGCGGCGGCCAGTTGGCCGCGGGACGCTGTTGCCTGTTTCGTCGAGCGGCGGCGAGAACGTGCCCAGGCCGCCCCTGCCGGGGGAGATGGCCACGATGCCACCACCGACGCCCCTCTTGCCGGGCAGCCGACCAGGTAGAGCCAGTCACCGGAGGTCTCGTACAGACCTGCGGTGGTCATGACGGTGAGTGCATACCGGCTACTCTCGGCGCTGACCACGCGGACCCCGGTGCGGGGGTTCAGTCCACCGTCGGCCAGGTGGCGCCCATGACCGCGAGGTCCCGCGCCGTCACGGCCAGGCAACTCTGGCGAGTGTAGATATCGACCGTCTCGGCCGGGTTCACGGCCCAGCGCGCCCAGACTGTCCAGCAACTGCGCACCAGCGCGAACGTGAACGGCTTCGCGACGCTCATGATCGGGAACATCACGTCCGCGTCACCAGCGCTGAGTGCCTGTCCGGTCACGGCGGCGACACTGATCCCGAACAGCCCCGGGTCAGCGCGCTCGAGCGCCGGATAGACGCTGGACGGCCGTCCAGCGGCCACGTCACGGAAGCGTTGGTGGGCGTCATCCAGGAGCCGCCCGACCACCGCGGCAGCGGGGAGCGATCCGGTAGAGACGTGCCTCTCGGTGTATTCGGTCATCTCGACTCGATTCGGGAGGGTCTTCGAGTGGTGCGGTCGATGGCCTTGCATGGCCCTCCGTGGGCAGCCACCAGCCAAGAAGGGGCGTCCACGTACAGATGCCTCACGTTTCTTACCATCGGGCTATACCCCGAGAGCGCCCGAGCGCCCATCTTGTCCATGGACACGTCTCACCGCCCGACGAGATCGGCGAACTGCACGCCGGACTGCAAACGACCCGCGACACGCGTGCTGAGGAAGGTAACCGATGCGGAACCACCGCCCCTTGATGGGGATTCTGACTACCTGCGTCATCGCGGCATCAGTCGCGTTGTCCGGCCCCATGGTCTTCGCAGCGGGGCCGACAGCAGTCGGGCTCGGTGATGCCGGGACGTACGCGGTCCTGGCAGGATCCACCGTCACCAACACCGGTAACACGGTCATCACGGGCAACGTGGGCGTGAGTCCGGGCGAGGCCATCACGGGCTTCCCGCCCGGCGACGTGAACGGTGCCATCCATCGGGGCGACGCGCATGCGGCCCAGGCACAGGACTCCCTGACCACGGCCTACAACCGTGCAGCCGGTCGGACCCCGGTAGAGAGGGTGGGCACGCAGCTCGGCGGCCAGAACCTCAAGACCGGCGTCTACGACTCTGCCTCCGGGACGTTCCAGATCACCGGGACCGTCACGCTGGACGCTGAAGGCGACCCGGATGCCGTGTTCATCTTCCTGACCGACTCGACACTCATCACCGCATCCAACAGCAAGGTTCGATTCATCGGCGGCGCCGATGAATGTCGCGTCTTCTGGAAGGTCGGCAGCTCTGCCACGCTGGGCACCGGGACCTCGTTCCGCGGCAATATCCTGGCTCTGACCTCCATCACCCTGAACACCGATGCCAACGTCCGTGGCCGGCTGCTGGCGCGGAATGGCGCCGTGACACTGGACGACAACAACATCGTCCGCGGCGCCTGCCCGGCGGCGCCCGCACCGACCCCGACCCCCCGGCCGACCCCGCGGCCCACGCCTCGACCGACCGCCACCCCGGCGCCGACGGCCGCGCCGACCCCGACCCCGACGGCCGCCCCGACCGCGAGCCCGACCAACAACCCCGGGCCGACCGCGACCCCGACCAACAACCCCGGCCCGACCAACAACCCCGGCCCGACCGCCACGCCAGCCCCTGAGCGGACCCCCAGGCCGACCGCTCGGCCGGAGCGCACACCTCGCCCCACCGCTCGGCCGGAGCGCACACCCCGGCCCACCCCCGGAGAGACGCCTCTGCCGCGCGAAGTGATCCGGACCCCCAGGCCGACGAACAACGACTCCCAGGCCCCCACGGCCACGAAGAAGCCGATCCTGCCCCCGACGGACACGGTCGCGGAGATCCCCGGTGGTGGTTCCAGCGACGGCAACCAGGTCCCCTGGCTGGTGCTCGTGATGGCCGGCATCGCGGCGGCTGCGTGGACCGCACGCCGCCGGGCACGCCGAGCCGACTGACCCGATGGTGCGTCGGTGACGCCGCACCATCCTCAGCCCCGACCTCACAGGACGAGTGCATTCCGCGCTCGTCCTGCCCCCTATCTGGCACCGGTGGACCTGTCGCATGAACCTCTCACTCACCACGCCCGACCGACGGCGGTCGCGTGCTGTCACCCTG
>JBBQNA010000225.1:0-5555 GCA_038329515.1 Candidatus Limnocylindrales bacterium
GCCGATTCCAGCAGCTCGTCGACGACGCCAAACGGCTGGTCCAGCAACGTTGCCCAGAATGGACCGATCACAACGTGTCCGACCCGGGCGTGACGCTGATCGAGGCGTTCGCGTACATGACGGACCAGCTGCTGTACCGGCTCAACCGCGTGCCGGACCGGGACTACGTCAAGTTCCTGGAGCTCATCGGCGTTCGCCTCTTCCCGCCCACGGCGGCGCGCGCGGATGTCACGTTCTGGCTATCCGCGCCCCAGCCAGAGACGGTGCGCATCCCGGTCGGCACGCAGGTCGCGACGGTGCGCACCCAGACGGACATGGCCATCGTGTTCAGCACCACCCGCGAGCTGCCCATCGTGACCAGCGAGCTGGCGCGCGCGGCGTCGAGCATCGCCCGCAACCAGGTCCGGGACCACTCCGACCAGCTTGCCCTGGCCACTGGCTTCTTCTGCTTCGACTCCGTACCCAAGGCAGGCGACATGCTGCTGGTGGGCCTGACCGAGGCGGTCCCGTCGAATGCCGTCAACCTCCGCTTCAGCTGCCGCATCGAGGGTGTGGGTGTCGACCCGACGTTCCCGCCGCTGGCCTGGGAGGCCTGGGATGGTGAGGTCTGGGCGGCCTGCGAGGTGGACTCGGACTCGACCGGTGGCCTGAACCGCGACGGTGACGTGGTGCTCCACGTGCCCGACGGGCACGTGGCCTCGGTCATCGACCGGGTACGGGCGGGCTGGCTGCGTGCCCGGGTGACGGAGCCCATCGAAGGCCAGCCGCGCTATAGCGCTTCGCCCGAGATCCGGTCGCTGTCGGCGTTCACCATCGGTGGCACGGCGCCCGCGGTCAACGCCGAGCTGGTGACCGATGAGACCATCGGCACCGCCGAGGGTGTGCCTGGGGACCGCCACCTGTTGCGCGACCGACCCGTGGTGCCCGCGGAGACGCCGCTGTCCATCGAGGTCGCCAGCGACGATGGTTGGCAGGAGTGGACCCAGGTCACCAACTTCGCCGCGAGCGGCCCCACGGACCGACACTTCACGCTGGACGCCATGGCCGGCGAGATCATGTTCGGGCCTGCTGTGCGGCTGGGTGACGGCTCGCTCCGGACGTACGGCGCCGTGCCACTCAAGGGCTCGTCCATCCGGGTGCCGGCGTATCGCACCGGCGGTGGTGGACAAGGCAACGTCGCGCGCCGCACGCTGACGGTGCTCAAGTCTTCCATCCCGTACGTGTCCAGCGTCGAGAACCGGAAGCCGGCGGACGGCGGCGTGGACGGCGAAGGCATCGAGTCGGCCAAGATCCGGGGCCCCATCATGCTGCGCACCCGCGACCGCGCCGTGACCACCGAGGACTTCGAGCAGATCGCGCGCGAAGCGGCCCCCGAGGTGGCCCGTGTCCGATGCGTATCGGTGAGTGCGGACGATGCCAGCAGTGGGGTGCGCGTGCTGGTCGTGCCCGCGGTGGCCAGCGAACGTGGTCGAGTCCGGTTCGAGCAGTTGCTGCCGGCCGAGCCGACCTTGGAGAAGGTCACCCGGCGCCTCGACGAGACTCGCCTGGTCGGGACCCGGGTGATGGTCGAGCCACCGGTGTATCGCGGCCTCACGGTGGTGGCCCGGCTGCGTGCCAAGCCCCGTGTGGACCCGGTACGGCTCCAGGAAGAGGCGCTCCAGGCGCTGTACTCCTGGTTCCACCCCACGCAGGGCGGTCAGGACGGAACCGGTTGGCCGTTCGGGCGACCCGTCCAGAGCGGCGAGGTGTATGCCGCGCTACAGCGACTGCGGGGCACGGAGCTGGTGGAGGACGTCCGGCTGTTCGGCGCCGACCCGGTCACGGGCGAGCGTGGCAAGGCCACC
The DNA here is from genome assembly GCA_038329515.1 of Candidatus Limnocylindrales bacterium. Lineage (GTDB taxonomy): Bacteria > Chloroflexota > Limnocylindria > Limnocylindrales > CSP1-4 > JAFMJV01. Next base: position 1,845 of record JBBQNA010000225.1, read on the forward strand.
GATCGACTGGATGTCGAGCCGAATGCGCTCGTGTTCTCGTACGAGCACCAGGTCCTGGTGGAGGCAAGCGCATGAGCCGGATGGGTATCGAGGGCCTGACATCGGCCCGTCCGTTCATCGGCACCCTGCCCGCCCTGTACCAGGAAGACCCGTTCACGCAGCGCTTCACGCTGGCCTTCGATGAGGTGCTGGCACCCATCCTGTCGACCATCGACAACATCGGCGCCTATCTCGACCCGGCACTGACGCCGCCCGATTTCCTCGACTGGCTGGGGGGCTGGGTGGCGGCACTGCTGGACGAGACGTGGCCCATCGAGCGGCGACGCGCATTCGTGGCCCAGGCCGCGGACCTGCATCGTCGGCGTGGCACGCTGGCAGGCCTCACGGACCACATCCGGATCTTCACCGACGGTGATGTCCAGGTCATCGAGAGCGGCGGCGCGGGCTGGTCCCAGGCGAGCGGTGCGGCACTGCCCGGCGGGGGTCGTCCCGGGCTGCATGTCCGGGTCGCCGTGCGACGTGCCTCGGATGTCGATCCGGTGCGTCTCGATGCGCTGGTAGCGGCTGCCAAGCCAGCCCACCTCGGGCACACTGTCGAGGTCGTGGTCGCCGGTCGAGCACCGGCCCAGGGCTGAGCAGCGCCGAACGCCCGCGGGGCAACCATCGGGAGGTCCACGTCGGGTGATCCTGTGCCGGAAGTGCGGCCACCAGAACGCTGACGACGAGTCGTTCTGCACGCAGTGCAACAGCTATCTCGAGTGGAGCGGCGACAAGGTCGCGAGCGCCGCTGCCGGGGCGAGCCCAGCCGCGCCCGCACCGTCCCAGCCCAGTCCGAATCCACCGCCGGCCCGGCGAGGCGCACCACAGCCGCCCCCGGCGCAGCCTGCTCCAGCGGCCGCATCAGCGCCACCACCCGCTCGGCCACCCGTAGCGCAACCCGCACCTCGCCCGCCCGCTGCGGCCGCACTGCCTGCGAGACGACCGGTCGCGGCATCAGCCGCGCAGCCCGCATCACGCCAGCCGACCGCTGCGGCGCCTGCGGGGGCACGACCGCGGCCCCAGCAGCCGGCGCGGGTGGAGGAGCCCGCGTTCAAGCCTGGCGACCGGATCTGCCCCAGCTGTGGTGGGGGCAATGATCCGGCACGCAAGTTCTGCCGGAAGTGCGGCAGCAGCCTGGAGCTCGCCGTGGTCGCCGTGGCGAAGCAGGTGCCGTGGTATCGGCGGCTCTTCCGGCGCAGCCAGAAGGTCATGGAAGCGGGCTCGCGTCCGACGTCCATGGCCGATCCGGGCACGACCGTCTCCTCCCTGCTCAGCCGGGTGCTGCCGTTCGCGATCGTGGTCGTGATCATGGGCGTCATCGGCAGCTACTTCGTCGTGCCGGATGTCCAGCTGGAGGTGAACCGGACCGTGGCGCAGCTCAAGCGCCAGTTCCTGCCGGACCTGGTGGACGTTACGCCGGTCGCGCGCAACGAGGCGCTCAAGGCCGTCGACGGCAACCTTGCAACGTGGTGGGAGGGCGACGGCGCTGCGCCGGCGCTGACGCTGCGATTCGATCCGGCGGTCGACCTGGGCAATCTCATCGTCACCGGTGGCGCGAACGCCGACGAGTTCCCGACCAGTCGCCGGCCGCTCGCCCTGGACTTCGTGGTCAATGGCGACGGCGCGGGGACGCTTGCGCTGGCGGACTCCAAGGAAGCACAGTCGCAGCGTATCGACCTGTCTGACGTGTCCCAGCTGCGCATCGTCGTCACCGACTCGACCGGGCCGGAAGGGGCGCCCGTGGCCATCCGGGAGCTGGAGTTCAAGGCGATCCGTTGAGGCCGGCAGCGTGGGGTGGAAGTATCAGGTGTCGGCGGTAACACCCAGCTCGACGAGCACCTTGTCGTAGCCCTGGCGCGCGCGACGCGCCGCACCCGAGTCCCCGGCACGTTCCCGGACCGAGATGAGCAGGCGCCACAGGGGGTCGTGATAGCGGTCGATACGCAGGCCTTCGGTGCACGTTCGAGCCGCGTCATCCAGTTCGCCCCGCGCATAACAGGCGCTGGCGATAGCCTCGGCAGCCTCCACTGCCTGGAGCCGCCGACGCTCGCGAGGCTCCTCCAGCCACGATGCTGGGCCCTCGTCCGCCATCAGCTCGCCCCGGTACACCGCGAGCGCTTCCCGCCACGCGGCCTCGGACCCGACCTCGTCACCCGCAGCACGCGCGCCACGCGCACGATCGACGGCTCGATCGAACTGCACCAGGTCCACACGACTGCCGGGCGCGATGACGAACCGATACGCGGCGCCATCCCGGACCACGACCTGGAATCGGCCGCGCGCCACGCCCGGTTCCACGAGCCGACGCAATGCAGCCACCGCCGCGTGCAGGTTGCGTGCCCCGACATCCGGCTCCGCATCCGGCCAGAAGGCCTCGGCGATGACCTCGGCATGGACGTGCACCCCAGGTTGGGACAACAGCAATCGGAGAAGTGACCGCACCCGCGGCCGCGCGGTCGCCAGGTCGACCGGCTGACCATCGATGATGAGCTCCAAGGAACCGAGGCAGCGCGCCTCCACCAAGCCAGCAGGCTGGGTCAAGCCTGGCGGCACGTCGATGGACGTGGCTCGGCCTGCGCCTGCGGCGACGCGGTCGACAGCGTCCGCGTCCGCCCACGCAGGCGTCACGAGACCCGCATCGGCGAGTGTCGAGCGTGCGGCCGCAGCCAGCTCGCCTGTGGGCTCGTCACGCACCCAGGCGAGGGCCAGCTGGGCCAGGCCCCTGGCCGGCAGCACACCCGTGGTGCGGGCGAGCGCGTCGGCGGCGAGTGCCGCCTGTTCCGTCTCCGGATGGTCGATGCGACCCAGGCTGAGTGCCAGGAGGGCGCGAGCCCATGCCTCCAGTACCGGCGCACCAAGGCGCCGGAAGCCGGTCGCGGCCGCGGTCAGCAGCTCCGGTCGCGCATGGGCGTCCTCGGTCGACCAGCCTGCGAGCGAGGCGGTCAGTGCCGCGCCCCAGGCGTCCGCCGATGCCGCAGCGGCGCCCGCCACCAGGCGCGCCTCCCGGGCATCCGCGCCCACCAGCGTGAGGCACGCCCGCCCGATGCGTTCCAGCCACTCGATACCCATCGCTTCTGCCGCAGCGATGCCGGCTTCGATGTCCGCGGCGCCACCCAGGTCCCCGCGCAGCGCGCGAGCGACACCCGTACCCAGCTCCGCGGCGACACTGACAAGGCCAGCCGCATCGGGTGCCTCGGCCAATGCCGCGAGGATGCCCTGGGCACGCGCCGGGTCACCGGCAAGCAACGTCGACAGGCCGGCGACCAGCCGCTCGGTGGGGTCGGTGCGCTCGGCCAGCCTGAGAGCGATCAGTCCCGGATCCCGGATGGTCGCGGCACGCAGGGCGCTCGACGGGCTCGCGGCGCGCTCGCCCGCCGTCGCGGGTGTGGTCGGGCGAGGCGGGTCGGGGTCCAGCCACGGCAGCATCGGCGCCCGTTCCTGTCCGGCCGTCCCGGCCCCGTCCGCATCACCGAACGCGGTCTCGGCATCGCCGTAGGCATCGACCGCTGCCCGGAAGTGGCCCTGCGCCCGCAGTGAGCGGGCGCGAGCCAGGATGAGCCACGGGTCGTTGCGGAGCATCGTCGGGGGCACGGCGGACATCCAGGCGGCGGCACCGTCCGCGAGTGCCGATCCGTCGCGTCCCAGCAGGTTGGCGACAGCCGTCCACGACTC
>JBBQNA010000226.1:0-5514 GCA_038329515.1 Candidatus Limnocylindrales bacterium
AGCACGGCGACGACGGCGACCGGTTCGGGCGCGCCATCCGCGAACTGCACGGTCCACTCCGTGCCACCGCGATAGGCGATGGAGAACTGGAGGCCCATGCGACCGCCCGGGATGAGTGTCAGCAGGATGAACAGGAGGCCCGGGATGGTGACGGCGAGGCTGAACGCATAGAACCATTTGCGTCGGCCAACGACGTCAAACACGAGCGGTCACCTCGCGGGCCGGGCGGCGTGGCGCGGTCAGCACGAACTCATCCTCGTGGACGCCGTAGAAGGCGGCCTTTCGGGCCCACTTCTGGCGGACCACCCAGCGCAGCATCATGCGGCTCAGCGTGATTGCCGTGAACATGGATGTGAGCACGCCGATCATGAGCACGAGCGCGAAGCCCTTGACGGTCGAGCTGCCGAAGTACCACAGGATGAACGCGGTCATCAGCGTCGACACGTTGGAGTCGAAGATGGAGTTCCAGGCGCGACTGAAGCCAGCCTCGATGGCCGATGCCAGCGGCTTGCCGGCGCGCAGCTCTTCCTTCGTGCGTTCGAAGATGAGGATGTTGGCATCCACCGCCATACCCACCGAGAGCACGAAGCCCGCGATGCCGGCGAGCGTCAGGGTCACCGGGATCGTCCGGAACAGGGCGTAGTTGATGAGCGTGTAGAACAGCAGCGCGATGCACGCGATGACGCCCGGCAGTCGGTAGTTGACGAGCATGAACGCGAACACGAAGCCGATGCCGATGAGGCCAGCGAGCACGGTCTGGGCGAGAAAACCAAGGCCAAGCGTGGCACTCAGGCTGCTGAATCCGACCTCCCGGATCTCCAGCGGCAGGGAGCCGAACTTGAGCACGGTGACGAGTCTATTCATCTCCTCCGTGGTGAAGGTGCCGCTGATCTGTGCGCGGCCGTTGAAGTTGGCCGCCTGGAGCACCGGCGCGGAGATCACCTCCCCGTCGAGGACGATGGCGAAGCGATTGCCGACGTTGGCCTCGGCGTACTTATCGAACAGGTCCGCGCCCGTTGACTTGAGCACGATATCCACGGCCAGTTGGCCAGTGCCGTCAGTGCCCGGCGCAGCAGAGCTGATCTGGTCACCACTGAAGATGGGCGTGGTGTCCATGCCCGCCGGCAGTGCCTGTCCTTCCACGATGGCGTTGGCGTACTGCGGTGGCACCGGCACGAAGTCAAGGCGTCCGGTCGCGCCCACAAGGCGTCGGATCTCATCCGCGTTCGCGGCACCCGGCAGCTCGACCGTGATCCGGTTGCCGCCCTGGGTCTGGACGTTCGGCTCGGAGACACCCGTGGCGTTGACGCGGTTCTCGATGATGGTCCGGGTCTGGCCCAGGATCTCGGGCGTGACAGCCTGGTCGTCGGTCGCCACGACCTGGTATTCCGCACGCAGGCCCCCCACCAGATCCAATCCCAGATTGGGACAGAACCCAGGACATCCCTCGGCCGTGGCCTTGGGATTCGGCATGAAGCTCGCCACGATAGCCGCGACGAACACGAAGACGATCAGGAGGGGAAGGGCCCAGCGCATCGGGCGGAACGGTAGCAGAACGGACCGGTGGACGCGGCCGGGTGCCGGATCGGTGCGGGATCGCGCTCAGGAGCCGGTGGCGAGACTCGGCAGCGGGCTCGCGCCGGGGCAGTCCCCAGCGGCCGGGCACACGTCCAGGACCTGGGCCACCACGGACAGCGTGCCGCCTTGCAGGATCGCGACCAGCTCCCTGGTCGGCCCGACGTCGAACGCACCACTGATCTGGGCCTGGCCGTGGAACTGGTCGGTCAGGAGCACCGGTGCCGAGATCACGTGGCCGTCGAGGACGATCGCGAGGCGCTCGCCAAGGTGCCCGGTGGCCCACGCGTCAAACACCCGGGATGCCTCGTCATCGAACCGGAGGTCGATGGCCGGGTATCCGACCGCGTCCTCGCCGAGCTCGAAGGACACGATCGAGTCACCCCCAAAGAGCGGCTCCACGACCATGTCAACGGGCAGTGGCTCGCCCTCCACGATGGCGTTGGCGAAGGCCTCCGGCACCGGTACGAACTCGAGATAGCCCGGCGCCGTCGCGACGCGCTTCACGGAATCGGCGTTGGACGGGTCCGCGACGTCGATGCGCAGCCGGGCGTCTGGAATGGACCTGACGCTGGCATCGACCCTGAGTGCCGCGAGCCGCGCCTGGATGGAAACGGCGGTGGCGTCCGCCTCATCGGCCGTCACGCTGCCGCCGTCCGGGCCACTGAGCTGCACGATGACGATCGACCGGGCGGGCCATGGGCTTGCCATCGGGCTCGGACCCACGCCGATGGTGCCGGGGTGGTCCGTCTCGACTCCCTGCCCGGTCGACAGACCGAAGCCCCAGCATCCCGAGAGCGTTGCCACGACGCCCACGAGGGCTCCGACTGCCGCGATGCGTCTCATGGCTCGAGATGTTCGCGGATACGCGCCGCGAGCGCATCGCCGATGCCCGGCACGGATGCGATCTCCTCGACCGAGGCCTGCTTCAGCGCGCGTGTGGAACCGAAGACGCGCAGCAGCGCCCGCTTGCGCGCCGGACCCACGCCGGGCAGGTCATCGAGCGCCGACTTGGTCTGCGCCTTGGCGCGCAGCTGCCGGTGATAGGTGATGGCGAATCGGTGCGCCTCGTCGCGCAATCGCTGCACCAGGTACAGCGCCTGGGACGTGGCCGGCAACACGATGGGCTCGCTCCGGCCGGGCAGGAACAGCTCCTCGCGCTCCTTGGCCAGCCCCGCCAGCGGCAGGTCGTGGAGGCCCAGCTCGTCCAGCACGCCACGCGCCGCGCTCACCTGCCCCTTGCCGCCATCGATGATGACCAGGTCAGGCATGCGCCAGCGAAGCTCCTCGGCGCTCCCCTCCTCGCTCTCGAGAGCACGCTTGAAGCGGCGCCGGAAGACTTCCCGGTGGCTGGCGAAGTCGTCCGTACCCACCACGGTCTTGATCCTGAAGCGCCGATAGTCGCCGCTGCGTGGCCGACCTTCCTCGAAGACGACCATGCTGCCGACCGTGTTGGTGCCCTGGATGGTGCTGATGTCGAAGCACTCGATGCGCATGGGTGGCGCGGGCAGCCCGAGCGCCGTGGCCAGTTCCTCCAGCGCGCCCAGCGTCCGACCCTGGTCCGCCAGCCACTTCGCCTGCTCGCGGGCGAGCGTCTCGGCTGCATTCCGGCCGGCCAGGGCCATGAGCGCCTTGCCCTCACCCCGCTGGGGCACGGTCATGGTCACGATGCTGCCCCGCCGCTCACGCAGGAATGACTCCAGCTCCTCATGGTCCGGCAACGCACGCGGGATGAGGACCCGGGGCGGGGTCGAGCCGGCCGTGGCGTAGTACTGGCGTACGAACGCGGACAGGCCCTCCTCGTCCGGGCCGTCGCCGAGGTTCTCCAGCTGGAACACATCCCGGCTGACCGTCTTGCCGTCCCGGATGGCGAACAGCTGGACGGCGGCGGCGTTGCCGGAACGCGCGAAGCCCAGGACATCCAGCTCGCGTCGGGCGAATCCGGCCATCTTCTGGGACTCCATCGTGCGTTCGATGGCCTTGACCTTGTCCCGCAGCGCGGCAGCTCGCTCGTACTCCATGGCATCCGAGGCTGCGGCCATGTCCCGCCGGAGGGTCCTGGCCACCTGCTCCTGGCGGCCATCGAGGAACAGCATCACCTGGTCGATGTCCTCGCGGTATGCCTGCTTGTCGATGGCCTCGATGCAGGGGCCCTGGCAACGCTTGATGTGGTACAGCAGGCAGGGCCGGCTGAGTGCACGCTCGCCGTCCTGGATGTCGATGCTGCAGGTCCGGAACGGGAACAGCCGGCGGATGAGGTTCATCGCCTCATCCACGCTGCTCGCTGACGCGTACGGCCCGAAGTAGCGACTACCGTCCTGGGGCAGCTTGCGCGTCCGCTCGATGCGTGGGAAGTCATCACCCAGCGTGATCTTGATGAACGGGTAGCTCTTGTCGTCCTTGAGGCGCACGTTGAAGCGCGGCTGGTGGCGTTTGACCAGGTTCGCCTCCAGCAGCAACGCCTCGCTCACGGTGTCCGTGAGCGTCCATTCCAGGTCATGGACCCGGTCGATAGCGGACTCGATGCGCAGGGCCGGCGCGGTGCCGCCCCTGCCCAGCTGCCAGTACTGGCGCACGCGGTTCCTGAGGTTCTGCGCCTTGCCCACGTACAACACGCGACCCTGGGCGTCCTTCATGAGGTAGACGCCGGGGCCGTCGGGCAGGCTGGCGAGCGCGGTCGCGATCTGAGGGGTCATCGCCCCTGATGGTAGGCGCGTGCCGTGTCAGTGGCTGACAAGTTGCCGATCGATCCCCGATACGTGGCTGGTATGCGCCCCTATCCATCATGCACATATGGTCACCGCCGCCCCACTCCCCGTGTCCGTGCAGGAGCGCCTGGATCGTCTCGCGCCCGATCAACGCGCGGCCGCGATGGCGCCGCCGGGTCCCGTGCTCTGTGTCGCCCCCGCGGGCAGCGGCAAGACCACGACCCTGGTCGCACGCATCTGCTGGCGCATCGCGACCGGTGTGGACCCCGCCACCGTGTGCGCGGTGACGTTCAACCGGCGGGCGGCGGAGGAGCTTCGGGAGCGCCTGGACTCGGCCCTGGCGCCGCAGGGCGTCGCACCCGGCACCGTGCAGGTGCGCACGTTCCATGCACTTGGCCGCCGGATCCTGCGTGACTCGGGTGTCGATGTCACCCGGTTGGCGACGCGGGCCGACGTCATCGAGCGGCTCGCCGGTGGTCCCCTGCCAGCGAGCGGGATGCGTGTCCTGGACGACGCGTTCACGAGGTTGACGCTCGACCCCGAACGCGGCCCGTCACCGGACCAGGTGCATATCCATGCAGCGTACGCCGCATATCGGGCAGCCCTCGCGGCAGACTCCATGCTCGACCTGGACGACCTCGTTGCCGGTGCCCTGCGGGTCCTGCGCGAGGATGAGCGCGCGTTGGCACTGTGGCGATCCCGCACGCAGGTGCTCCTGGTGGACGAGTCCCAGGACCTGGACCGGACACAGCTGGAGCTGGCCCTGCTGCTCGCCGGCGAGGTCCGGGACATAGTCCTCGTCGGCGACGACGACCAGACCATCTACGCCTGGCGGCTCGCGGATGTACGCCGGATCCTGGACCTGGCATCGCGCCTGCCGGGCCTGCGGCGCGTGGACCTGACCACCAACTACCGCTGCCCGCCGGAGGTGGTACGTCGGGCGGCACGACTCGTGGAGCACGTCACGGAGCGCTTCGTGAAGCGCATCGATGCGGCACCACGTGCCACCGGATCACTGGTGCTGGCGCCCGACCCTGGCGACGACGTCGCCCGAGCCCGTCGACTGCTCATCGCGTGGTACGGCAGGGATCCCGGCGGCTACGCGATCCTGGCACGCACCAACGGGCAACTCGCGCCGTATGCGGCGGTGGCCATCGAGCGCGGCATCCCGTTTCGGCTCGAGCAGGACAGCCTCGCGCTCGACGATGCGCGTGTCGACGAGTTGCTCGAC
>JBBQNA010000227.1:0-5506 GCA_038329515.1 Candidatus Limnocylindrales bacterium
TCCCAGCCGGTGGGCAGATCGCTGCTGACGTCCCCCGATCCGGCCCAGTGGGGCCCTGATGGCGAAGTTCCGGCGTCGTATGGCTCACCCGGAGGGAATGTCGGTCAGCACAGCATGACCAGGCGGTCGTTGCGCTGGATGGTTGGTCTCCCGTCCGGGTGTGCGATGTTCCCTGGGTATCGCCCCCGGCCTGCATCCACGTGGCCTTTCCGGTAGCATCGAAGAAACCCCCGGAGGACCATCGAGTGGCGAAGTATGTCTTCGTGACCGGCGGCGTCACATCGTCGCTGGGCAAGGGCATCACGGCTGCAAGCATCGGCCGATTGCTCAAGAGCCGGGGTCTCTCCGTCTCCATCCTCAAGCTTGACCCGTACATCAACGTCGACCCCGGCACGATGTCGCCCTACCAGCACGGCGAGGTCTTCGTGACCGACGACGGTGCGGAGACGGACCTTGACCTGGGTCACTACGAGCGGTTCATCGACGAGAACCTGACCCAGTCGTCCAACGTCACGACGGGCCGCATCTACCAGGCGGTCATCGCCAAGGAGCGCCGCGGCGATTACCTCGGTGGCACGGTCCAGGTCATCCCCCACATCACCAACGAGATCAAGGAACGCATCGGGCGGGTCGTGCGTGACGGCCGCTCGGACGTGGTCATCGTGGAGGTCGGGGGCACGGTCGGTGACATCGAGTCGCTGCCGTTCCTGGAAGCCATCCGCCAGATGCGCAAGGACGTCGGCCGGGGCAACGTGATGTACGTCCACGTGACGCTGCTGCCACGGCTTGCGGCGACCGGGGAGCTCAAGACCAAGCCCACCCAGCACTCCGTGAAGGAGCTGCGCAGCATCGGCATCCAGCCGGACGTCATCGTCGCCCGCAGCGACCTGCCCGTGGACGAGGACCTGCGCGACAAGATCGCGCTGTTCTGCGACGTCTCGCGGGATGCCGTCATCCCATGCGCGACGGTGGACACCATCTATGAGGTGCCGCTCCTGTTCGAGTCCTTCGGCCTGGGCGACCTCGTTGTCCGGGAGCTGGGTCTCGCGGAGACTGCGGCGCCCGCAGACCTGACCGCCTGGACCGCACTCGTCGAGCGCATCAAGCGACCCAAACCCGAGCTGCGCATCGCGCTCGTGGGCAAGTACATCGAGCTGCCCGACGCGTACCTGTCGGTGACGGAGGCGCTCCGGCATGCCGGCTGGGCCGAGGAGCGGACCATCAGCATCCGCTGGATCGACTCCGAGCGGCTGACACCCGAGGATGTCGAGGAGCGCCTGGAGGGTGTCGCGGGCGTCCTGGTGCCCGGCGGCTTCGGCCACCGGGGCATCGAGGGCAAGGTGCTCGCCGCGCGCTACGCCCGGGAGCGCAACGTGCCCTACCTGGGTCTATGCCTGGGCCTGCAGTGCGGTGTCATCGAGTTCGCCCGTGACGTGGTCGGGGAGCGCGACGCGAACTCCACCGAGTTCGACCTGTTCACCGATGCCCCGGTCATCGACCTGATGCCCGACCAGCGAGAGGTGGAGGACAAGGGCGGCAGCATGCGCCTGGGGCTGTACCCGGCGCGGCTGACGGCCGGTTCCAAGGCTGCCGCGGCGTACGGCACGGAGATCATCTACGAGCGCCACCGCCACCGGTTCGAGGTCAACAACCAGTATCGCGAGGCCCTGGAATCGGCTGGCATGCTCATCTCCGGCCAGTCCCCTGATGGTCGCCTGGTGGAGATCGTGGAGCTGCGCGACCACCCCTGGTTCGTGGCCAGCCAGTTCCACCCCGAATTCAAGAGCCGCCCCGACCGACCCCACCCGCTGTTCCGGGGGTTCGTCCGGGCGGCGATGGCCAACTCGCGGCCCGTGCCTGGCAGTGCCGCCGACGACGCCGCGGCGACCCGGCAGCCCGTCCCGGTCGTCACGGTCGAGCCCGCGCACTGAACCGCGCCGCGCGTGGCGCAGCGGTCCTCATCGCGGTCATCGCGCTCGCGACCGGCCTCCTGACCTCGTCCCTGGCCGCGTTCGCACAGGACGCTGCGGGTTCGCCCGAGGCATCGGGCACGGGCAGGTCCTTCCATGTCGACTGCGACAACGGCACCAACGACGCGAACGGCCGCCGTCCATGGACCGCTTGGCGGACGCTCGAACGCGCCAATGCGGCCAAGCTCCGGCCGGGCGACAGCCTGCTGCTGCTCCGGGGCTGCCGCTGGCTGGGGCCGCTCAACGTCTCCTGGTCGGGCACCGCCGAGGCACCCATCACCATCGGTGCGTACGGCGAGGGGCCGCTGCCGATCGTGGAGGACTCGTTCCAGGACATCCTGGTCACGGGCTCCTGGTTCGTCATCCAGGACGTCCATGTGCGCGCCGATGCACCTACTCGTGACGTGCAGTGCGACGGCCAGCGGGCAGGGGTGCGCTATGGCATCTTCGTCGACGCTGGCAGCCAGTACGGGGTCATCCGGGACATCCTGGCGACGGAGCTGAATACGGGCGTCCGGATCGCCCGCGGCGCCAGCTACCACCAGATCCTCGACAGCGTGTTCCGCAACAACTCCATGAAGAGCGACGACCCGAAGTCGGACGCCGGAGCCGTGGCCGTCGATATCCAGGGCGACCACAACGAGGTGGCCCGCAACCGCATCTCGGGCAGTGACGCCTGCTCCCGGTTCTTTGGCGGTCGGGACGGGTCTGCAATCTCCATCTACGGCGGTCGCCACAACGTCATCCACCACAACCGGTCGCGCCAGAACCACGACTTCATCGAGCTTGGGGACCCGCGCACCCAGGACACGCTCATCGCCTACAACGTCGACCACTCCACGCTCGACGGCGCCAACTTCGCGGTGGTCCATGGCCTCGGGTCGCGTTACGGCCCCGTCCGTGACACGCGCATCATCCACAACACGGCAGTGGTCACGGGTCGGGGTGCCACGGGCATCCTGTGCTCCCACGTGCTGACCGGCGAGGACCTGCAGGTCATCGGCAACATCGTGTGGGGAGATGGCGACGCCGTCACGTGCCAGGACGGCTTCATCGAGGCGGACAACATCTACTGGGCATCGGATGGCAGTCCTTCGGTCACATTCGAGCTTGGCCCGACGTCGCGCCTGGTGGACCCGAGGCTGGTCGATGCCCAGGATGGCGACCTGCAGCTGCTGTCCGACAGCCCGGCTATCGATGCCATCCGACCCGTGGACCTGGGCGCCATCGGCACCGTGGATGCGGCCGGGGTCGCCGTGCCCCAGGGATACGCCCCGGACATCGGTGCCTACGAGTTCACGGTCGAGGCGCCGCCCTCACCCACACCCGACCCGTTCCAGGAGCCCAGCCCGACGCCGTCGCCCGGACCTGTCGGCACGGGCGAGGAGCCATCCGGCTCGCCGTTTCCCGGAGCGTCCGTGCCCGTGACGCCAGTCCCGACAGCAACGCCGCTGCCGACGCCGACCCCGCGCGCGACGCCGCCACCTGGGCCGCGTCCGTCGGCGAGCGGCACGGTACTGCCGCCCACCGGCGGCTCCGGCGCGCTCGACCAGCTGATCGTGCTGGTGGCCGTGCTGGGCGCTGGTGGCCTGCTCGCCGCGGTCGTCCTGGCGCGTCGCTCGCCCGCCTGATCCAGGGGTCGCATCCGGCGTCCGTGCATGGGCCGTGGAGAGATGGACCGGTACACTGGTCGGACGCAACTGCCGCCACCCCTGGGAGCGCCCGAACCATGAAACTGTTCCTTGACACTGCCGATATCGAGGAGATCCGCACCGCCGCACGCTGGGGCGTGCTGGACGGTGTGACCACCAATCCGTCGCTGTACGCCAAGGTCGGCGGCTCCTACGAGGACCTGCTGGTCCAGATCTGTGGCATCACGCCCGGTCCGGTCAGCGCCGAGGTCGTCGCCGAGGACGTACCCGGCATGCTCCGCGAAGGGCGTGCCTTCGCCCAGCTGGCACCCAACATCGTGGTCAAGGTGCCCATGAGCGAAGAGGGCCTGGAGGCCATCTCCACGTTCGCGGACGAGGGCATCAAGACCAACTGCACGCTCATCTTCTCGGCCAACCAGGGGCTGCTCGCGGCCAAGGCCGGCGCTTCCCTGCTGTCGCCCTTCGTCGGCCGCCTCGATGACCTCAACCAGGACGGCATGGATGTCATCCGGGAGCTGGTCTCTATCGTGGAGATCCACGGCATCGAGACCGAGGTCCTGACCGCGTCCATCCGTGGTCCACGTCATGTCACGGACGCTGCGCTCGCCGGATCGCACGTGGCAACGCTGCCGTTCAAGGTCCTCAAGCAGATGATCCACCACCCGCTCACCGACTCGGGCATCGTCCAGTTCCAGAAGGATTGGACCTCCGCCCGCGCCGCCGCGTCCGCCAAGGGCTGACGCTCAGCATCAGACGCCATGTGGTCTCGACTCGGCCGCGCGGCGGCCCTCGGCCTGCTCGTCAGTCTCGTGGGTGGGGCAGTCGCGCAAGCCGGGTTCCCGGCAGGCTACGGCGCGTATCACGACCCGACCGAGACGCGCGCCGCACTGCAGGCCGCTGCCACGGCCCATCCGTCGCTGGCATCGGTGACCACGATCGGCGTGAGCTACAAGGGTCGCTCGATCCGGATGATCAAGATCAGCGACCACGTGACGACCGACGAGGACGAACCCGAGGTCCTCATCACGGCCCGGACCCATGCGCGTGAGCACCTCTCGACCGAGGCGGCGCTCGCCCTCGTGACCTGGCTGACCACGGGCTATGCCACGTCCTCGCGCATCCGGCACATCGTGGACACCACCGAGATCTTCATCGTGCCCGACGTGAACCCCGACGGTGCCGCGTATGACGTGGCCCGTGGGTACCTCCATCACTGGCGCAAGAACCGGCAGCCCACGAACGGGGTCGTGGGCACGGACCTCAACCGCAACTTCGGATACCAGTGGGGATGCTGTGGCGGCTCCAGCGGGAAGCCTGCCGAAGGCTGGTACCGCGGCGCCGCGCCGTTCTCGGCACCCGAGGACCAGGTGCTGCGCGACCTGGTCGAGTCGCGCCACTTCGCGGAGACCTTGTCACTGCACACGTTCGGCGCGCAGGTGCTGTGGCCCTTCGGCTATACGAAGGCTGACCAACCACCGGGCATGACCGCGCGCCAGCGAGCGATCGTGGTGGCGCTCGCGCGGGGGATGACGGCCCGTAATGGCTACACGCCCATGCAGTCGAGCGATCTGTACATCAATGATGGCTCGTTCCCCGACTGGGCCCTGGGAGTGCACGGCATCCCGTCGCTGACCATGGAGCTGGCGCCGAAGACCGAGCGGGAGGGCGGTTTCTACCCGAAAGGGTCGCGGATCGCCGCCTTGGTGCACAACGACCGGGACGCGCTGCTCTGGTTCATCGAGCAGGCAGGTTCGCTCGATGACCTCGCCGCGAGCGCGGCCGAACGGATGCCCGACACCCGGGGTCCGGACGGCCGGTAGTACAGGGCACTCCAGTGGCAGAGGGTGGTGTTTGCACGCAGGTGGACCACCGCGGTCCGCCAGG
>JBBQNA010000228.1:0-5499 GCA_038329515.1 Candidatus Limnocylindrales bacterium
GCCGTCGGCCGGTCCGCATCGGATGCCTTCCTGTCCACCTCCGCCAACGGCCGCACATGGGGCACGCCGCAGCTCACTCGCGCGGCGTCCGGGACCCAGGTGGGCATCGAGCGCTCGATGGATGGCACCGAGGCCATCTGGGTCGGCACCCAGCGCTGGCAGCGATCAGGGTCCACCTGGCGCTCCAGATCCGGCGAAAGCGTGCCCAAGGTCCCCGATCCGGCCTCCATCGTGGGTGGCCGCACGGACCTCGTGGCTGTGGGCAGCCCGTCGAGCGCCGGCACATATCGCGCGTGGACCTGGGATGGCACTGGCGCCTGGTCAGCGGAGAATGCTGGCGCCGAGTCCGGCAACGCCGACCCGACCGTGGTCGCCGTCGCAGGCTACGACAGCGGCTGGTTCGTGCTGACGCGCCGTGGTAATGCGCTCCACGCGTGGTCCGTGGAGCCCTGATCGGATCCCTGCTGGCAGGCTGATACGGGACGCTGCCGGGCATGCCATCCTCGGGGTCGTGAGCGACCTCCTGCCGATCCTCCTCGTGTCCCTGGTCGCAGGCGGATTCGGGTCCCTCGTGGGCATCGGCGGCGGCCTGATCCTCGTGCCCGTGCTGACGACGCTCATGGGCTACGACATCAAGATCGCCATCGCGGCCAGCCTCGTGGGGGTCATCGCCACGTCGGTGAGCGCCTCCCCCAGGTTCCTCCAGAGCGGCCTCGCCGATCGGCGTCTGGGCGTCTTCCTGCTCGTCGCGACGGCGGCCGGCGGCCTGGTCGGTGGTGTTACCGCGAACTATGTCGACGGGCGGGTCCTGGCCATCGCTTTTGGCACCTTGTTGGTGCTGGTGTCGATCCAGATGGCTCGAGGCCTGCGGCGTGCGGCTCCGGTGCGTGCCCCGGAACCGAGTGACGCTGACGGACAGGGCCTGGTGTCCAGCTATCTCGAACCCACGACCGGGGAGCGGGTCTCGTATCGCGCGCGCCGGCTCGGTCCGGGTGCCGCGGTGTCATTCGTGGCCGGCAACATCAGCGGTCTGCTGGGTGTCGGCGGCGGGGTCATCAACGTGCCCACCATGAATGTGCTCATGAACGTGCCACTGCGGGTCGCCACGACCACGTCGACCTACATGCTGGGTGCCACGGCGGCCGCGAGCGCCATGGTCAACGCCGCGTCGGGTCGCCTTGACCCACTCATCGCGGCACCGGTGGCGCTGGGCGTGCTCGTCGGCTCACGACTGGGCGCCCATCTCTCGTACCGCGTGTCCCAGCGGACGCTCCGGATGGTCTTCGTGGGCGTGGCGTTGTTCTTCGCGGCCCAGATGTTCGGCCGGGTACTGTGGCCGTGATGCCCGCCAACAGCCGCGCGACACGCGCCACGCTGACCGCCGGGGCCCTCCTGAGTGGCGCCTGCTTCGCGCTGGCCATCCTCTTGGAGGTGCTGGGCCGGCCACACGGCGCGGGTCAGCTGACGGACGTAGCCGGCATCGTCCGGTCCGTCGTGGCACTTGAGCCGTGGGGTTGGTCGTCGTTGGGCGTCCTGGTCATCGTCGTCACGCCGGCCGTGGCACTCGTCGCCACGGCCCTGGAATACGCCGCGGTCCATGAACGACGCACTGCCTGGACCGCCGTCGCGGTGCTCGGCGTGCTGGCGGTCAGCCTGGTCGTGGCGCTCCTGCGCTGACGCCTCGATCGGTATCACGCGCCCCAGGGTCAGTCGCCCAGCATCACCCGTTCGGCAAGGCCCATGGGCAACGATCCCGATGCAGCGATGGTGTCGTGGAACTCGCGCAGGACCGTCGCGGGTACGTCTCCGGGTGCCACGTCGCCCAGACCTCGTGCCGTCAGCCAGCGTTGGCGGATGCGCACGATCTCCAGGCAGCCCGTCAGATATGACGAGGCCTGGGTGGGCCACGCGCAGTAGCGGCCGACCTCTGCCCGGGCCGTTGGCTCAGCCATCGCCAGCCGTTCCTGGAGGAACGCGATGGCTTCGTCGACGGTCATCTCGCCCATGTGCAGGCTGGTGTCGACCACGATGCGGGCAGCCCGGAAGATGCTCGCTTCCAGGTGCTGGAGCTCCTCGATGGGTTCACTGAAGAAGCCCTGCTCGCGCATGAGGCGCTCGGAGTAGAGTGCCCAACCTTCGTTGAAGTAGGGCGTCGAGAGCACCCGCCGCAGCTTGGTCGCGTGGATGCGGCGCATCACGAGGTGCCAGTGGTGGCCCGGGTACGCCTCGTGCACGGACACCGTTGGGATGACGCCGTGGCTGTTGCTGGACAGGCGCTTGTCGACCTCGTCGGGCCCTGTCCCGTCCGGCGCGAAGGGTACGAAGAAGTGGCCCGTGACCGAGTCGCTGAAGGCCGGCGGCGCCATGTATGAGGCGACACCGAGCACCGGCCTCTGGAACACGGGTGATGGCTCGACCAGACACTCCTCACCCTCAGGCAGCGTGACCAGGCCACGCGCCGCCAGGAAGTCGCGTGCCCGCGCGGTCCAGACCTCGTAGGCCTGGCGCATCGCCTCCTCCGTCAATGGATGGTCCTGGGAGGAATGTTCGATGACCTCGCGCCAGTCGGGCGTCCCGGCGATGCGCTCTGCGAGGATGGACATCTCGGCGTCCAGTCGATCGAGCTCGCGCTGGCCGTGCTCACGCAAACCTCGAGCGTCGAAGGGCAGCGCCTCCCGCTCCTGGAGGGTTCGGCTGTAGCGGTCCTCGCCGAACACCCAGGTCCCATGTGCGGTGGCCGCGAAGCCCTCCAGGAACAGCGCCCAGTCATCGAATGCCTGGGCGGCTGCGGCGCCGGCACTCCGGAGGCGCTCGGCGAGCTCCACAGCGTGCACCTCCGCCGGCAACAGGTCCCGCACGTAGCGCGCGCCGGCACGCGCGGACGCGAGGGCACGCTCCACGATGAGCGGATGGGCGAGCGCCGGATCGAGGTTGGCGCGACCTTGGGCGAAGACGGTCGGCACCTGGGCGAGGCGCGATACGGCCGCATCCACGAGGTCCTGGTCGGGTCGCAGCCGATGCAGGAAGAGCAGGAACACGCCGTTGAGCGCAGGCCCTGAATATGTCAGTGGGTCACGCTTCCAGCCCTGCCACTCGGCGGTGATGAGCCGCCCGCGCAGCATGGCCAGGGCGAGGTCGCGATCGATGCGCTCTGCCGCGCTCATTTCCCCGTCCGCGAGTGCCGAGAATCGCGCCAGGAAGTCGCGCGTGTCGCGTTCACGCTCCGCGAAGCTCTCCGCCGAGAGATCGTCCATGCCCGCGTCGTAGTCGGTCAGGCCAAGGCCCGACGCGGACACGGGTGACAGCTCGAACTCCTCGTTCAGGAACTCGTCCACGAGCAGGGACAGGCTGTCCCCGTGGCTGATCATCTGGGCACGTCCTCCGGACACGGGCGGGTAGCCGCGCCCCGCCTCCACTCAGGGTGCGCGGCGGTCAAGATAGCGGCAACGAGGCGCGATCGGGCAGACGCCACACGCCGGGTTCCGAGCGTGGCACGTCTGGCGGCCATGGCTGATGACGCCGACGTGGGCCTGGTACATCTGGTCTGGCTCCAGCATCGCCAGCCACTGCTGGTGGCCCTCGTCCGCGGTGGCCTTTGGCGGCATCAGACCGATGCGCTTGGAGACCCGCTCCACGTGCCGGTCGACCGGCATGAGCGGCGTGCCAAAGCTGAACAACAGCACCACGGATGCGGTCTTGCGACCGACGCCGTCGATGGCCGTCAGCCAGTCGCGTGCGTCGAGCGCGGGCATGTCACCCAGGAACTCCAGGGAGTAATCGCCGCGCGACTCGCGGATGGTACGCAACGCCGACTGGATGCGCGGCGCCTTCTGCTGGGCGAGGCCGCCGGACCGGATCGCGTCCACGAGCTCGGGGAGGGACGCCTGTTCCACGGCCGCCCAATCCGGTGCCGCGGCCTTTGCCTGGAGCCCGGCTCCACCCCATCCGGGTCGGTTCATGCGCTCGTCCGCGCCAGGGCTGTGCTCCCGATCCGCGCCGCCCTCCTCGCCAGGGCTATCCTCCGCACCCAGGCCGCCTACCGCCCCAGGGTATCGGGCCCGCAGGCCCTCGAACGCCTGCTCTGCATTCGTGTCAGCGCTGTTCTGGGACAGGATGGTGAGCACCAGCTCGCTGGTCGGCTCGTGGACGCGCGCCCAGACCGGGAGACCGTACCGCGACGCGAGTGCATCCATGACGAAGGGCACGAGGCCGGGTCGAGTCCGGGCCAGCCGCTTCGCCCACGCCGTGGCCGGGTCAGCCGCCGCGCGCTTGACCGGCTTCCGAGGCTTGGTCACTGCGAGCTTGGGCGGGGCGGCCTTGGGCGCGGCGAGCTTGGGCGCGGCGAGCTTGGGCGCGGCGGGCTTGGGCGGGGCCATGGGGCCGATCATCGCATCCCTGCGCCGGGAGCGAGCCGATCGACCGCTGGCAGGTCGATCTGCATCAACCAGCTCGCACCGCCTATGGTGCTATCTGACTCATACCCATGAGCCGGATAGACTCACGGGTATGAGCAAGCGACTGCAGGTACTGCTGGATGAGGACGAGCTCGCCGAGATACAGCGCCTCGCCAAGCGGCGGCACCAGACGACCGCTGCGTGGGTTCGTGATGCGCTGCGGGTCGCCCGGGACACCGCGAGTCGGCCGGATGTGGCCCGGAAGCTGCAGGCGATCGAGGCGGCATACCAGCATTCGCATCCGGTCGGTGACATCGAGCAGATGCTGGATGAGATCGAGCGAGGCTATCTGGAGCCGCTGCCGGAGTGATCCTCATCGACTCCAACATCCCGATGTACCTGGTCGGGACCGATCATCCGAACAAGATGCTGGCCCGGGGGCTGGTCACGCGGGCGGTCCGTGACGGCGACAGCCTGGTGACTGACGCAGAGGTGCTCCAGGAGATCTTGCACCGCTATCTGGTCACCGATCGGCGTCACCTCGTCGAGGAAGCCATGATTGCTCTCCTCGATGTGGTCGACGAGGTGTTCCCCATCGAGCGATCGGACGTGGAGCGGGCTCGCGACATCGCGCTTGCGCGACGGCTCTCCGCACGCGATTCGATCCATGTCGCGGTCATGCGTCGCCGTGGCATCGATCGGATCATGACCTTCGACCGCGGATTCGATCAGGTCGAGGGCATCACACGTATCGCGGACTGACCACCGGGCCGTCAGGCCTCACCCTCGAGATAGGCGTCGTCAACACCCTTCACGTCGAGCGTCTTTCGGGCCCGGACGCCGATTCCGTCGTCGTACATGTACTTGGCAAGCGTCGGCCCGTCGATCAGCACGATGCGTCGCGAGATGCGGTTGACGTAGTCGTGTGCGTCGGCCGGCGCGTGACCCATCGGTTGGGTGAGTCCAACCTATCGGGTCGGTTCCGTTTCGCTTCTGCCCATGTCCTGGGTCGATCGTTCCGGTTGATGCCGGGGGTGGGCAGAAACGGCGGATCCGCACGTCAGGCCGTCGCACTCACGCATGGGGTGGGTCGGGAAGTCGATGA
>JBBQNA010000229.1:0-5471 GCA_038329515.1 Candidatus Limnocylindrales bacterium
ATCCTGGACGTCAAGGCCAAGGATCGCGCCACGGCCAAGGAGAAGCAGGTCCGCGTGACCGCTTCGTCCATGATCGCCAAGGACGACGTGGACAAGATGGTCAACGATGCCAAGGAGCACGCGGCCGAGGACCGTCAGCGACGGGAAGAGGTCGAAACGCGCAACCAGGCGGACGCGATGGCCTTCCAGGCCGACCGAACGCTGCGCGACCTGGGCGACAAGGTCGCCTCGGCCGACAAGGCGGATGTGGAGCAGAAGACCGAGTCACTCCGGGCGGCACTCGCCGGCAGCGACATGGCCGTCATCCGGAGTCGTTCGGAAGAGCTTGCCGCGGCGCTCCAGAAGGTCGGCACGGCAGCCTACGAGGCAGCCGGTGCGCCCGATGGCAAGGGTGCCGACGGCGCACCCGAGGAAGAGGCCGTCGAGGGCGAATACAAGGAAGTGTGACCCGGGCGGCCGTCACGCCGCACCAGCAGCACGACGGACGAGGCCTGGCACCCACCACGGGGCCAGGCCTTGTGCGTCGGCCGAGCGACGGGTCTGGCACGCGTACGCGATGATGTCCCCGTGACGAGCACCAGCGCCAGCATCCGACCTGCGTCACGGGCCGTATAGCGGTGGCCGCCATCGGCAGGTTCACGATCGGCCGGGCACGCCGACTACCGATCATCGTTGCCATTGACGTTGAGCCGGACCCGCGAGAGACGCCGGTCCCGTGCAGCGATCCCTGGCGTGGGTTCGAACTGGCGGTCGAGGCATCGCGTGAACTGCGGGCAGCCGCGTCGCGCGCCACGAAGCGACCTGCCCACTTCTCGTGGTTCCTGCGCGCAGATCCGCAGATCAAAGGCTCGTATGGCTCGTTCGGCTGGGGCCTCGATCACTATCGGGCGCCGCTCGCCGGACTGGTCCAGGCGGGCGACGAGCTCGGTCTCCACACGCACAGCTGGCGCTGGGATGCCGCTGCCGGTTCCTGGGTGTCGGACCAGGCGGACGCGGCGTGGGTCGCTCACTGCGTCGACGAGTCGCTCGCGGCATATGCCGCTGCCTTTGGCCGCTCCTGCCGTGCCTATCGCAGCGGCGACCGGTTCTGGAGCGCCGAGCTGTGGCGCAGGCTGATCGCCGCGGGCGTGGAGGTCGACCTGACGCTCGAACCGGGTGCGCCGGCCGTGGCAGGCCTGGCGCCGGAGGAGCGCACCACCGGCGTGCTGCCCTTCCTGCCGGCAGCCGTGACGTCACCGTTCCCTGTCGGCGACCCGGCGCAGGTGCTGTTCCAGGTCCCGCTGACCAGCCTCGTTCGTGGCGTGTACGGCGAGACCCTCGTCCCGTGGCTGGAGCCGAACGAGTTCCGTCATGGGCTGGAGGAGCGACTTCGTGACCCGGGGCTCCGGCACCTCGCGTTCGCCATGCGCACGGACCTGCCACACCTTGTTGTCCAGTGGGGTCACTTCCTTGCCAACATCGCGACGCTGTCGGCGCTCCCGGGCGCGACATTCCTGACGGCCAGTGAGGCGCGAGCAGCGCTCATGCCCACGTAACGTGGCACCCAGGTCTGCGACCCACCACAATGACGGGGTCGGACCCATCGCCGCTGGGCTGCTGGACGGGTCCGCATTCTGGTCGCCCGACCACCTGTCCGAGTCCGCGTGGCTGGCGCACGCACCCTTCATGTTCTGGCTCATCGGGGCCCACCGACCTGGCGTGTTCGTGGAGCTCGGGACGCATACCGGGTTCTCGTTCTTCGCCGCATGCCAGGCGATCACCCGGCATGGCACGGGCACTCGGGCGTATGCCGTCGACACGTGGCGTGGCGATGAGCACTCCGGGGCGTACGGCGAGGAGGTGTTCCTCCGCGCGTACCGGTACGCCGAGCGTCATTACGCAGGTTTCGCCTCGCTGCTGCGGGGCACCTTCGACGAGACGCTGCCCTACTTCGAGGACGGCTCCATCGACCTGCTCCATATCGACGGTCGCCACTATTACGACGACGTGCGTCACGACCTCGAGGCGTGGCTGCCCAAGTTGTCGCCCCGGGGCGTGGTGCTGCTCCACGACACGAATGTGCGGGAGCGTGGCTTCGGGGTGTCCCGACTGTTCGAGGAGGCCCGGACGAGGTACCGCGGCTTCGAGTTCGTCCATGGCCATGGGATGGGCGTGCTGGCCGTCGGCGCTGCGTCATCGACCGATGTCGATGCGCTCCTCGCCGCGGAGCCCCGTTCCGAGCTGGAGTCGACGGTCCGGGCGATGTACGCCCGTCTGGGCGACGTCATCGAGCAGACGTGGCGACGCGAGGTCGCCGAGCTGGATGGTCTGGGCGCGGCACAGGAACTCGCCGAGCGGACACGGGAGTTGGACCAACTCCGTACCGATGTCGAACGGATCAGGGCGGAGCGGGCCGCAGCGGAGCGGGCCGCGGAGACCCCATCAGCCGATACGGCAGCGACGACCGACGCGGGGGCCGGACAGGCTGGAGCCGTGACAGCCGCTGCCGCGACGACCACCGACCCGGGGGCGTATCCAGGCGTCTGGGCACTTGTCCGGAGCCCGGTCGGCATCCGGTCGATACCGGCCGCGCTCACCAGGATGTGGCGTGACCGTCGACTCGTGCGGCACTCGGGGATATTCGACGGCGCTTGGTATCGGGAGGCCTATCCGGACATCGGCGCCGCCCATCTCGATCCGGTCACGCACTACCTGCGCCACGGTGCCGCGGAGGGTCGTGACCCGGGGCCGGCATTCAGCACGCGCGGCTATCTCGGTCGGTATCCCGACGTGGATGAGCACGCCACGAACCCCCTGGTGCACTTCCTGCGCCACGGTCGTGCCGAGGGTCGGCTGACGACGCTACCAGAGGTGATCGAGGGGCCGGAGGCGGTCGTGGTCACGAGCTTCGGCATGCTGCAGGGCCGCTTCCCTGACCTGGCGCCGCTGCGCGTCTTCCGCTCGACCCCCGCGGTGCGCCGCGTGTCCCTGGTCATCGACCGTGTCGATGCCGGCAGTCCGTATGGCACCGCCGGCGCGGCCATCGTGGTAGCAGCCATGCTCGCCACCCATCGGCAAGCGGCCCTGCGGGTCGTGACACGTCAGGAGCCGGCAGACCGGTCGAGCCTCGTGCGCACCCTGCGCCTGCACGGCGTCGACAGTCCTGACCAGATCGAGTTCGAGTTCGCCGATCCGACCTCGTCGGGTGGCTATCTGCCCGACGGAGCCGGTGACCTGTTCCTGACGGCATCCTGGTCGACTACCCGGGCTGCCCTGCGGACCCTCCCCGTGGGACAGGTCGTTTACCTGCTCCAGGAGGACGAGCGCCTACGGTACCCGCCCGGGGACGACCGCATTCGCTGTGCCGAGGCCATGGCCACCGATGGCCTGCGGTGCATCGTGCGCTCGTCGGTGCTCCTGGACCACCTCGTCGCTGACGGCTTCGGCGATCTCGGGCAGCGTGGACGATCCTTCGAGGCGGCGTTCCCCGCGGAACTCTATCGGTCCGAGGTCACGCCGCCTGCCAGCCCTGTCGAGATGCTGTTCCATGCCCGCGCCGACCAGCCCGGCGACCTCTTCTTCCGTGGTCTCGAGGCCATCGACCTGGCCATCGACACCGGGGTGCTCGACCTCGACCAGGTGCACCTCACCTTCGTCGGTCGCGACCTGGAGCCCATCACCCTCGGTGGCGGAGCGATGCCCCGTATCGTCTCGGACCTGGCGTGGGCCGAGTATCGGGACCTGCTGTCGCGTGTCGATGTGGGCCTGTGCCTCCAGGACACGCCGCAGACCGGATATCCGCTGCTGGACCTCATCGCCGCCGGTGCGGTCGCGGTCACGAACCGATCCGGCGGCCGCCGCGAGGCCGCGAACCCTGCCGGCGTGGTGTGCGTGGACGCGGATGCGCCATCGCTCGTGGCAGGCATCGGTGCGCGGATGGCGCTCGCCGCCGACCGATCCCTGCGGCCCGCCCGGGCGGCCGGCAGCGGCGTGCTCCGGTCCTGGTCGGACGCGATCGGCCCACTCCTGGGCAGCGGGTTCCTGGGCTAGCGGGATGTTCCTGGGCCAGGCGCCACCGGTCGAGTACTCACGACTGTGGGATAACCCGCTCTCGGAGCGCATCCGCGTCCTCCGCAGTCGGGGCATTCGAGTCGCCTACTACTACGAGCAGCCGGACAGCAGCACGTTCCGGTACCGCGCCCACAACATGATCCAGACCCTGAACGACGCGACCACGGACGTCAGTGCGGCCTGGTTCTGCGAGCAGGACCTCGATCTAGTCCGAGACCTGCCCGACCTGGTCGATGTCCTGGTCGTGGTCCGCAGCCGCTACTCGTATCGACTGGACGACCTCGTCAGCCGTGCCAGGAGTCGGGGCGCCCGAGTGGTCTACGACGTGGATGACCTGGTGTGCAACCCTGACCTGGCACCGCTCATCGCCCACACCCTGGGCGAGGATCAGGACCGGGAGTCCGTGTGGAGCCACTGGTTCGGACACACGGCGCGCATCCAGGCGGCCATGAAGCTGTGTGACCGGGTCACGGTCACCAACGACTTCCTTGCCCACGAGGTGCGGCAGGTCGGCGTCGACGACGTTCGGGTGATCCCGAACTTCATGGACCAGGAACAGCTCGCGGTCTCCGCTGACGCATTCGGCGCCAAGCGGTACCGGCGGTTCGCGCGCGATGAAGCCGTGCATCTGGGCTACTTCAGTGGCAGCACGACCCATACCCGAGACTTCGATGTCGTGTCGGACCCCTTGGCGTCCCTGTTCGACGCCGATCCACGGTTGCGGCTGCTCGTGGCGGGGTACCTCGACATGCGGGGCGGCATGTCCCGGCACGCCGACCGCATCGAGCGCCATGCGATGCAGGACTTTCGGAACCTCCAGTCGCTGATCGCCGCGACAGAGATCAACCTGGTCCCGCTCCAGTCGAACCGGTTCACCAACAGCAAGTCGGAGCTGAAGTACTTCGAGGCTGGGGCCGTCGGCACCATCTCGGTAGCCTCGCCGACCTTTGCGTTCGCGCGGGCGATCTGCGCCGGGGAGAACGGGTTCCTCGCGGGCGGCGCCGACTGGGAGAAGGTCCTGACGACCGCCGTGGCGACCCTCGACGTGGGTGGCGAGGAGTACGTTCGGATGGCCACGCGCGCGCATGAGCACAGCCTGGAGACGTACTCCTGGGACCGTCAGGTCCCGGCGATCAGGGCCGCCCTGCTCGAGTCGTAGCGAGCCTAAGGGCCGCCGCGGCGCCATCCCCGGACGCGTTGCCCCAGGACACGCATCGGCGCAGTGATCCTCCAGGACGTCGAACCCTCGTACTCGCTGATGCGCTCCTGTGCGCGGCTGAGCTGCTCCCGGAGCTGTGCGTCGGCGAGCCGGTGCGCCTCGTCGGCTGACCCGGGGCCGGTCACTGGCGACGCCGGGCGCGGCACTTCCCGGCCCGGTGCAGGGGCGGTGAGGATCGCGGCGTTCTCGTCCTAGAGCGTGG
>JBBQNA010000230.1:0-5411 GCA_038329515.1 Candidatus Limnocylindrales bacterium
CGCGCCACGGCCCGTCTCGCCACGACCATCGCCGTCACGTTCCCGGAGACCGCGACGACCCTCTCGACCCGCGGCTACGTCACGGGCACCCCCATCCGTCACCTCGAGCCCGGGGATCGCGCTGCCGCCCGGGAGCGACTCCAGCTGCCGCCGGATGTACCGGTGCTGCTGGTCTTCGGTGGCTCACAGGCCGTGCTCCGGTTCAACCGCGCAGTGGCGGACGCGTTGCCCTCGTTGGTGACCCGGATCACGATCATCCACGTCACGGGTGAGGCCGGGTTCGCGGACGCGCAGGCCGGCCGGGACCGGCTGCCGGCCGAGCTTTGGGGGCGCTATCGCCCGTTCCCGTTCCTGCGCGGGGAGATGGCCGACGCGCTCGTCGCCGCAGACCTGCTGGTCGGCCGGGCCGGGTCATCGACCCTCGCGGAGGCAACCGCGGTGGGCTTGCCGGTGATCGTGGTGCCGTATCCCCACGCCGCTGGCCACCAGGTGGCCAATGCCCGGGAGATGGTCGACGCCGGGGCCGCCCGGCTGGTGCTCGACGAGCGGTTCGATGCCGCGGCCCTGATGGACGCAGCTGCGCTGCTGGCCGACGCGGATGCCCTGGATGCGATGCGTGCTTCCAGCCGGGGACTGGGACGACCGGGTGCGGCCCGTGTCACGGGTGACCTGCTGCTGGCGCTTGGCGAGCGGCGGACCCTGCCGGCTGCCGACCTCGTGGACCGCTCCTCGCGGGCGGACGAGTGACGCCCGAGGCACTCGTGCGTCGACTGACCGAGACCGAGTCGCTCGCGCTGGGCACGGACATCCAGCGCCGGCTGGGGGTCAAGACCTCGCGCCAGGAGCCGCTCGCCCGGTTCACGACGATGCGGGTCGGGGGGCCCGCGGACCTGTTCGCAGAGGTGCGCAACCTGTTCGAGCTGCGGGCCATCGTGCGCTTCGCACGGGCACGCAGCGTGCCCCTGACCCTGTTGGGCCGGGGCTCGGACCTGGTCATCAGCGATGCGGGTGTGGGTGGCCTGGTGGTCAGGAGCAGTCCCCAGCAATACCGGATCGAGGGTGATCGACTCATCGCCGACTCCGGCCTGCCGATGGCCAAGGCGGCCACCATCGCCAAGGACGCAGGGCTGTCCGGTCTCGAGTTCGGGCTGGCCATCCCGGGCACCGTGGGCGGGGCGGTCTGGGCCAACGCCGGCGCCCACGAGTCCGACATCGCGAGCGTGCTCGTGAGTGCCGGGGTCATCGGCCCCGACGGCACCGAATCGATGGTCGACCCGCTGGGTCTGGGCTTGACGTACCGCGACAGTGTGCTCAAGCACGCGCCAGAGGGCCGACCGGACGTCGTCACGCAGGCCATATTCCAGCTGGTGCCGGAGGATCCCGCGGTCATCGGCGCCCGGCTGGACGAGATCCGGCGCTGGCGCCAGGCACACCAGCCGCTGGGCATGCCCTCGGCGGGCAGCACCTTCCGCAACCCGACCGGGGACTCGGCCGGCCGGATCATCGAGTCGCTGGGGCTCAAGGGCGCTCGCGAAGGTGGTGCGTCGGTCAGCGAGAAGCACGCCAACTTCCTGGTGAACGACCAGCACGGCAGCGCCGCCGATGTCCGCCGCCTTGGTGACCGCGTCCGTGCGACGGTCCGGGACGCCACGGGCATCGACCTGCACTACGAGATCGTGTTCGCGGGCGACTGGGACGCCTGGGCGGCGGCATGACCGTCCCCCGCGAGCGACCATCGCTGCCACCGACCTCCATCGCGGTGCTGCTCGGTGGTCCGTCCGCCGAGCACGACGTGTCGCTCGTCTCCGGCCGCGCTATCGCGGCGGCCCTGCGCACGCGCGGTCACACCGTGGCGTGCTGGCTCATCGACCTGGATGGCGACTGGTGGCAGCTGCCGTCCGATGCCGCGGAGCCGCCCCTCCCAGCGACGAGCTATGACGATCCGGGCGCGCTGGGCGCGAGTGGTCCGGTCAGCGCTGCCGCTGCCCTGGAGCAGTTGGCCACGGCGACCCCGGCAGCCGTGGTCTTCCCGGCGCTCCATGGCCCCTTCGGCGAGGACGGCACCATCCAGGCGCTGGTGGCATCGAGCGGCCTCGTGTGCTGCGGCTCGGGATCGGCCGCGTCTGCCGTGGGCATGGACAAGACCCTGTTCAAGCGCATCGCCGCGGCCCTGGACCTGCCCGTGCTGCCGTGGCTGGAAGTGCGAGCGCGTGATTGGTCGGAACGCCAGTCGTCGCTCATCGCGGAGATGGAGGCGTTCGCTGCGGAGCTGCCCGACCCGCGTCTCATCATCAAGCCCGCGCATCTCGGCTCCAGCATCGGCATCAGCATCGTCCATCGACCGGACGAGCCGCCGGAGCTCGAAGCGGCGGTGGCCGCAGCGCTCGCGTACGACGACCTCGTCCTCGCGGAGCCCTATCTCGACCATCCCCGGGAGCTGGAGGTGGCCGTCGTGGGCAACCACGCGTCAGACCTGGAGGCGTACGGCCCGGGTGAGATCCGGTCGGGCCGCGAGTTCTACGACTATGTCGCCAAGTATCGGTCTGCCGCATCCAGCAGCGACCTTGCGCCGGAGCTGGACCCTGACCTTGCCGCCGAGATACGCCGCATCGCGGCGGCTGCGTTCCTGGCCATCGGTGCCAGCGGCTTCGCGCGCCTGGACTTCCTGCTGTCGCGGGACGGCATGCTCTACCTGTCGGAGATCAACACCATCCCGGGCTTCACGCCCATCAGCCTGTTCCCGATGCTGTGCGGTCTGGGTGGCTACGACTTCGGGGACATCTGCGAACGGATCGTGGGTCTGGCGCTGGAGCGGGCGACAGCGGCGCCGGTGCGTCGGCTGACGCGCGCCGACCTCCCCTGAAGCGATGGTCAAGCTGCGTCGCCGAGGGGTCGCCGGGCGGCGGCCCGACCCACTCCGGCCGCCTCGACCACCGCGCACGCAACTGCCATGGGCACGCATCACGGGTGTCCTGGGCATGATCGCCGTGGCCGGGGGCATGGTCTGGCTGACGAGCGACCCGGCGTTCAGCGTCGTGCCCTCCACGGTCAGCATCAGCGGCGCGCACTACACCGACCCAGCCGACATCCGCGCGGCCATGCGCCTGGTGGGCGGCGTCCGGCCGGCCACGGTGGTCATCTCCACCCGCAGCATGGAAGCCGCCATCGAGAAGCTGCCCGCAGTGGCCGGCGCAGAGGTGCGGGCCGTGCTGCCGGGCACGCTCACGGTCAGCATCACGGAGCGACAGCCGATGCTGGAGTGGCGCATCGGCGATGACGCATGGCTGTTGGACGAGACTGGTACTGCCTTCGCGCCGGTGTCCCGCGCGTCGGCGGACGAGCAGGGCGACGGTGCCACCGGGACCATGTTGCCGGCGGTCGATGACCTGCGCGCGGACGCCACCATGGCCGCGGGGGACCGACTCGACGCCGTCGACCTGGAGGCGGTCCGGACGCTGGGGAACGTGACCCCGGACCTGCTCGACAGCAGTGCGCCAGCGTTGTTCCTGTCCCTCGCCGAGGGCGAGGGGTGGGTCCTGACGGCCCCGGATCACTGGCGAGCCGTCTTTGGCCACTACACCCAGACCCTGCTACCGGCGTCACGCATCCCGGCCCAGGTGCAATGCCTGGCCGCACTCCTCGCTGACTCGGAACGGGCCGTGGAGGTCGTGACCCTGGCCGTCTCCACCGACCGCTGCGGCACGGTCGTGGACGGGCCACCCGAGCCGACCCTGCGGCCCAGGAAGACGCCACGGCCGGAACCAACGAAACGACCCGGCCGCACGCCGGCACCGTGAGCGACACCGACGCGCACGCAGCGCATCTGCGACGATGTGAGCGACAGCAGACTGGGGGCGGCGTCCGTGGCGCCAGCGCCCGGGAGGATGGAGCGATCCGATGACGGGAAAGGGAGCGGTGGAGATCGAAGCGGTCCTCGTCGCGCTCGATGTGGGCACGAGCAAGGTCGTGGCGCTGGTCGGGGAAGTCACCCGCCAGGGGACCATCAGCATCATCGGCAAGGGCATCGTGCCGGCGAGTGGCCTCAAGAAGGGCGTCGTCAACAACATCGAGCAGACGGTGGCATCCATCCGACAGGCGGTGGACGGCGCCGAGCGACTGTCCGGGCTGCGGCTGGAGGCTGCCTTCGTGGGCGTCGGTGGCAGCCAGATCGAGAGCCTCAACTCAAGGGGTGCGGTGGCCGTCAGCGGCCCCCATCGCGAGGTCAGTCGCGAGGACGTGGATCGCGCCACGGAGGTCGCCCGGGCCGTGACCATCCCATCCAATCGGGAAGTGCTGCATGTCCTGCCGCGTGACTTCTCGGTCGACGGCCAGGAGGGCGTCAAGGATCCC
The DNA here is from genome assembly GCA_038329515.1 of Candidatus Limnocylindrales bacterium. Taxonomy (GTDB): domain Bacteria; phylum Chloroflexota; class Limnocylindria; order Limnocylindrales; family CSP1-4; genus JAFMJV01. The sequence continues at coordinate 4,351 of JBBQNA010000230.1, forward strand.
ATCGGCATGAGCGCGGTCCGCCTGGAAGTCGAGACGCACATCGTGCACGGCTCCGCGACGGCGCTCCAGAATCTCACCAAGTGTGTCCGCCAGGCGGGTGTGCGCGTGGACGAGCTGGTCATCGCGTCGCTGGCGTCGGGTGAATCGGTGCTGTCGGAGACCGAGCGGGAGCTGGGTGTCGCGGTCGCCGACATGGGTGCCGGCACGACCGACCTGGCGCTGTACATGGAGGGCTCGCCCTTCCACACGTGTGTACTGCCCCTCGGCGGCATCAATGTCACCAACGATGTGGCCATCGGGCTCAAGACCAACCTGGTCGCCGCGGAGCAGCTCAAGCTGCGCTTCGGCACGGCCGACCCGAGCACGGTCATGCCCAGCGAGGAGATCTCGCTGGACCTGATGGGCGAAGAGGGGGACCGGACGGCGCTCCGGCTGGACGTCGCGGAGATCATCGAGGCGCGCATGCGCGAGCTGTTCGAGAAGCTGGGCGAGCAGATGGCCAAGGGATCCCACGGCCACCGATTGCCGGCAGGGCTCGTGCTCACGGGCGGCGGCTCGCTGCTCGCTGGCAGCGCGACGCTCGGCCGCGAGGTGCTGGGCATGCCCGTCCGCGTCGCGTCGCCGTCGGGCATCGAGGGCCTCACAGACGGCCTGCTGTCGCCTGCCTATGCGACCTCCATGGGGCTGCTGCTCTGGGCGGCGCGCGTGGTGACCGCGCATGAGCCCCAGCGCTACGAGTCGGCACCGGCTGGCGGCTCGCTGGGCAAGGCACGGGAGTGGCTTCGCACCCTGTTCCCGTAGGAGATCTGGTGGCAGCACATGTCGCCGCGTCATGCCGACCCGGGCACTGCGTGGGTGCGCGCCTGGCGCCGCCACGTGCCGACCCGGGCACTGCCGATCGTGGGTGCGCGCCTGGTAAGCGTTACGGACAGGGAGATGCGCAGGAGCCGTCCTGCGGCCGATGTTCCGCCGCTGTATGGCGAACCGGCGAGCGTGCTGGACCCCGCCGACCGCACCAGGATGCATAGATTGGGAGTCTCGGCCGTCGTCGACCGATTCAC
>JBBQNA010000231.1:0-5402 GCA_038329515.1 Candidatus Limnocylindrales bacterium
GATGCCCTTGATGGTGCCGCCGCCCATCCCGAAGTAGACGGGTGGCTGCCGTTCGCTGACCGCGCCGGCATATCCCCCCACGAGGTGCGCCGGCGGCACAGCGCCGGAGATCTCGAACACCCACACGTACTGGCCTTCCCATGGGTCGCCCCAGCGGACGTCGTGGAGCGTCGTGGCGGGGTCCATACCCAGCGCGGTCCAGACGCGATTGGTGACCAGCCCATCGACGGCCGACCCCTCGTCCACCTCGTTGAACACCGGGAGCGGACGTCCGGCATACAGCTCGGCACCGCTCTCGAGGTGCGCCACGGGCGGCCGGTTGCCGTCGTTGAGGAGGCCTTCCGCGAGGTCCGAGGCGGGCGCCATGTCCTTGAGGCCCTGCTGGTACTGGATGCCGATGGTGTCGCAGCCAAAGCGGTCCGCGATGCGCAGCGCCGCCGTGTAGAGGCGCAATTGGTCGAGGACCTGATCCTCGGTCAGCTCGGTCGCACCATCACTGCCCAGCCGGAACTCCATGCCCCGGCTCGTCAGCCACTGGTATGCCGCCCGGGCCTCACCGGTCGTGACCAAGCGCATCTCGGCGACCAGTGCCGACTGGCTCAGGCGCTCCTTGAACAGGCCCGTCGGGTTCAGGTACTCGTCATCGATGATGGCGTTGTACATGCCCATACAACCTTCATCGAAGACACCCATGATGGCCATCCGGTCGGCGAGCTCATCCGCGAGGCGACGTCCAGTCGCGGCGGCGGCGGCGTCCAGGCGCGACACGTCCAGGTCACGTACGTGGGACGTGTCGTGCTCGATGGTGCCGGACTCGATCCAGGACCGGATCGCCTCGTCCGCGAACGCATCGGTCATGTCGTAGCTCCACACGGAGCTGTAGCTGCGGCCCATCTTGGTCAGGGACGCGTTGATGTTGAGCATCCCGACCAGGCCCGGCCACTCCCCCAGCCAGTTGGCCGCGGTCAGGATCGGCCCGCGATGGCGTCGCAGCCCCGGCAGCACGTGGTGGCTGTACTGCCAGACCGCCTCGGCCACGATGATGGGCGCATCCCGGTCGATGCCCGCGAACACGTCCATGCCCATGCGCTGGCTGGAGATGAATCCGTGGCCACTACCCGCGTCCACCGGGTGCCCGCGCTGCACGGTGACGCCATGTCGCGCGAACGCCGCGATCACGTTCCGCTCCAGGTCCGCCTGCGCAGGCCAGCCCAGCCTATTGGCGGTCTCGCGCAGATCGCCGCTTGCGACCAGGACGGCGTTGGTGATGCTCAACTCTTGGTTCCTCCGTGCGGCAGCGCGGTGCAGCCCAGATGCTGCACGGACGATGGTCCGTCGCCGATGGTAGACGGCCGCAGCCGGGATGTCGGGTCGTATCTGCCTGTCATGTGGCTGGCGAGGCGGCCGTCGACGACGGGCGGCCCGTGGATCCGCGGATGACGAACGACGCTTGCAGCACGACCTCCGTGACGGGTGCATCCGGTTCCGCGATGCGTCGCAGGAGCAGTTCCGCCGCCTTGGCACCCAGCTGGTAGGTCGGCTGGACGATCGCCGTCAAGGGCGGCTCGAGTCCTGAGCGGGACGCCGCGCCCGCACCCGGCCTCCGCCGCGCCTCTCCGGAATCCGCCGCGCCTCTCCGGAATCCCCGAACGAGACTGCCTCCGATCGCCACGCTGAGGTACTCCAGGCCGACGAACCTTCGGTCATTCCATGATCTCGTCACGTTCCGAGCCAGTTGCGCCCTCGAAACCTACCTGCGGCCCCGATCGCATTCGGTGAATCCGGACGACTGCGCGCCCCGCGCCAGCCCCGCGCCCCGCGCCAGCCCCGCGCACCGCGCCAGCCCCGCGCCCCGCGCCAGCCCCGCGCCCCGCGCTCCGTGGGCGCTACCGTACGTGCGTGCTCGAGAAACTGCTGGAGCCCTCGCGCTCGTCGCGATGCTCCCACACGGACACGATCGGCAAAGGCAGGCCAGCGCCCGATGGTCGGCGGGACCGCGCTCAGCAGGGCCGGCGCGATGGCGCTCGACAGGCCGAGCATCGCGTACGCGGCATCCAGTGCGGTGGCCCGGGTGGCGCCCGTGTAGGCCATGGCCACGGTCGCGATGGCGGTGGGGATGACGAGACCGATGGACGCCGCGGCACCGATGCGGGCCACGAAGAACATCGCGCCGTCTTCCCAGATGACAGCCATGAGCTCTGTCACGACCAGGGCAGCGAGTCCTGTCAGCAGCACCTTGCGGGAGCTCAGGATGTCGCCGGCCGCCCCACCCACCAGGTAGAACCCGGCCTGGACGACGATGGCCAGCAGGAACAGGTTCTCCAATGCAGGTCGTTCGCGGAGCGCCCTCTGCATATCGGGCATGCCCGGCCCGAACACCTTGGGGTCGAGGCCCGCCACGAACAGCGCCAAGGCACCGGCCACGAGGGCGACCAGTGCACCCGGTTGACCATTCAGGTCCATCACGAACGGCGGGACCGTGAACCGGCCGATCCGCTTCGGCGGGGAAACGACCTCGTCGATGACCGGTATCAGCTCCTGACTCACGCTGTCAGCATATCGGGCGCGGAGACCGCCAGATCGGTTGGACGCTCATTGGACGCCGCTATCGTGTGCTTCGCATCTGGACCGGCATCGCCCGGCAGACGATAGGAGGGCTGGTCGTGGCAGGTGGGTCGGGGATGTCAGGACGGATCGGGTCGTGGGTCGTCGCGGTCATCGTATTGGTGGCCACCATCGCCGCGCTGCCGGGCCCGGTATCCGCTGCTGCGCCACCACCGCCGCTCACCGGATGTCTCGCGCGGGGTTCCTATCTGCTCACCGATCGGACCTGCTTCGGTGTCGCGCCCCATACGGGTAACCAGTTTGGCCCCATCTCGGCCGTGCGGGTCATGCCCATCGAGCGAGGACAGCCGGTGACGCTCACGTCCACCGCCGAGATCGACACCACCACCGTGACCGGTAACTGTGGCGAGAACGGCTGCAGACAGCACGCGGTCATCTGGCGTCACCAGTGGACCGAGAACATCGTGTTCGCCAGCGGCTGTGGACCCAAGGACAGCGCCTGCACCGTGACCTGGGCACCGCCTGCCGTTGGCGACGCCGCCGAGGTCTACACCATCGTGTACGCCGAGGGGTACTTCGGCATCCGCCCCACGGGTGCCAGCATCGCGTTCGCGCTGTATACCCCACCCATCGTCTATCCGGTCCGTCTCGATCCGGTCGACGCCACGGGTGCTGCCGTGGCCGTGCCCACCGACTTCGTGGGCTATGCAGTCGCGCCCGGTGCGAACCCCACGCAGGCCGAGTGCCTGGACTGGGAGTGGTACTGGCCGCACCGGTATGAGGCCACGATCGCGAGGCCCACCTGTGTGACGCTGCGGCGTTCCTACAACGGCTTCGAGGGCAGTGAGTTCTACCAAGGCTATCTGCCTGCCGACACCGGCCGATGGACCATCGTTGCGGGGCTGGGTGGCGATCCGGGCGCGCCACTCCTGTCCCGGCCGGCCGGGTATCGTCGCCTGACGGTGACAGCGGGCGACGACGACATCCGGACCGCCATCCTCGCCGAACGCCAGCCAACCCTGGACGTTGCGGTCATCCCCGAGTCGCAGACGATGGACATCGGCGCGACCCAGCAGGTCCAGGTCGTCGTGTCCGCGGTCGGGGGTGACGCCGGGGCGCTCGACCAGCTCACGTTCCGGGACGCAGGTATCCTCACGGTCGGTGATGGGCCGGCACCGGTCCTGGAGGTCATCGGCGGATCGGAATCCATGCCGGCAGGTGGGTTCTCGGTCGAGAACGGCGCCAGCCGCACGTTCCTGCTCGACCTGCGGGCGGTCGGGCTGGGCGAGGGTCGCATCGATACCTCGATCGCAGGTCGCGATACGCTGGGCAACCATGTGGAAGCGATGTCGGGCGGCCCCATCGTGGTGGAGTACGGCACCGCGACCGGCGAGGCCATCCCCGCGCCCGTCGTGACGAGTGCCCAGGATGCCAGCGTGGCGGAGACGGACCCGATCCAGGGCACCATCGACGGCGCCCCCGGCAGCTCCGTGACCGTCAGCCTTGCCAGCTCGCCCGCACAGGATGCGGACACGTGCCTGCAGCTGATGTCGGGTGAGCTGGTCACCGCGATCGGCTCCACCACGGTCGATATCGGCGACGACGGCCATGGCGCGTTCTCGATGCAGGCCGCGCTCCAGCCCGGGTCGTACGTGTACGGCATCGCGAGCGACGGCGGTCTGGTATCGCGCGTCGGGGACTGTACCGCCGTGACCCAGGACACTCCCACCATCACCATCGGCGACGTCACCCAGCCGGAAGGCAACGCCAGGAACGGCACCACTCCGTTCGTGTTCACGGTCGCGCTATCCAGCCCGAGCGACAGCGTGGTGCACGTCGATGCGCACATCGCAGGCGGCACGGCCACAGCACCCCGCGACTACGTCGATGCCGGGGTGCAGACGCTGACGTTCGCACCAGGCGAGCGCACGCAGCAGGTGACCGTGGACGTCGTACCCGACACGAAGGAGGAGCAGGACGAGGAGTTCGGCGTCGTGCTCATGGATGCGGTCCACGCCACCATCCCCATGGCCGATGACAGCGACCGCGATGGCATCGCCATCGGCACCATCGTGGACGACGACACGGCTGCCGTGTCCGACGGGCTCGATGTGCGCGGGACGTGGACGCTCATCCAGACGCAGCCCGCCTACCCCAAGCCGTACTCCATCGTGATCAGGACCCAGGATCCGAAGACCGGCGTCCTGTCGGGCACCTTCCATGGCTGGTCGGCCAAGGGGGCGACCACCGCCGCGCTCACGGGCCGGCTCAGGGGGACCAAGATCTCGTTCTCGCCCAAGGGTGGTCCGAAGGCGGGCCTGGGGGGCAAGGTCGTGGTCAAGGGCGGCAAGCTGACCAGCGTGCTCTCGTCGGACGCCGGCGGCGTGCGCGTCGTGTTCAAGGCCACGCTGACCGATCCCCGGTAAGCGGCGCCGGGAGCCGGAATGCTCAGTCCCAGCCGCCGAGCTCGGCGAGGGTCGGTGGGTCGGCGCCGACGCGGCAGCAGGTGATGGTCGCGACCCGGATCGCCGCCACCGTCGCGGCCTGCACGGCAGCCACGTTGCCAAGGTCGCCTCGGCCAAGGCCATGGGCCCACCACCAGGCGAGGAAGGCGCCCCCGAATGCGTCGCCGGAGCCGACGGTATCGACCACCTGCACCGGCGGTACCGGCACCTCCAGGGTCGTGCCGTCTCGCATCAGCACGACCACCGGCCGGGACCCGTCCGTGAGGATCACCAGATCGGGTCCGGCGGCGAGCATCGCGGCCGCCGTGACACGCGCATCCGTGGCTGGCTGCAGCACGGCCATGTCGTCGGTCGTCACGCGCACGATGGATG
>JBBQNA010000232.1:0-5377 GCA_038329515.1 Candidatus Limnocylindrales bacterium
TCGATGGGCCGGCCCACCCCGGCCTCGGAGATGATGACCGCGGGTGTGCCCAGGAGCGCCGCCACGTCCGCGTTGGAGAGGCCGATGACCGACCCCACCCCCGCGTGACCGGTACCCTCCACGACCACGATGTCGCGACCCTCCGAGGCGGTCGCATACGCCGCCCCGATGCGAGCACCCAGGTCGTCGTCCACGCGTCCCTCGATGAACGCCTTGGTGAAGCCGCGCGGGATGTGCACCGGGCTCATCGTCGCGAGCGCATCGGGCATGCCGAAGACCGACCGGACCAGGATCGCGTCCTCGTCCGCGGGCATGCCATCGACGACCGCGTAGCGCTGCCCGACCGGTTTCACGAACCCGGTCACGAGGTCCCGATCGAGGAGCGCCGCGAGCAACCCCAGCGCGAAGGTGGTCTTGCCCCGGTTCATTCCCGTAGCGGCGAGGTACACGGTGCGCATCTGGCTCAGCGTAGCGGGGACCGTGCGCGCCCGGCACGGAGATATGGCATCGCCGCGGTGGTATCGGCGGTGTCTCAGCGCTCACCGATCAGCGACACCGGCGCCGCAGAGGTGGACCGTGACAACGCGCCCGGCCTTCGCGTAGGCTGGGCCGCGGAGGTACCCTCCTCGGAGGAGCAGGACGCGACGAGATCACGGTCGTCCCCGACCTGCGGCTTCGAAGCCAGCAGCGACAAGTACATCCGGGCGGAGGTCACCCGTATCGACGGGGGTCGAGGTGGCCGTACCTGACCGCCGCATCCATCTCATCGAGCCATGATCCCGTCGAGGAAGGGAGCGCGCCAGTGGACCGATTCGAGACCCTCGTCGGCAGCCCGCTTTCCGGCCTGCCGATGATCCGCGATAGCACCTCGCGCCGCGCGTCCAGCTGGGACCGCACCGGTGGCAACGACGACCGGTTGCTGATCCAGCCTGGTCAGGAGGTGATCCTCGCGGACGTCACGGGCGCCGGGGTCATCCGCCATATCTGGGTGACCATCACCTGCGACGAGCCCGACTTTCTTCGGAAGGTCGTGCTGCGGGCCTGGTGGGACGGCGAGTCGGAGCCGTCCATCAACGTGCCGGTTGGCGACTTCTTCGGCATCGGCCACGCCCAGACCCGAAACTTCAGCGCGCTCCCGCTCCAGATGAGCCCGGAGGACGGCAAGAGCTTCAACTGCTGGTTCCCGATGCCCTTCGCGAGGAGCGCCCGGATCACGGCCGTGAGCGAGTGCTCGGAGTTGGATGTCCAGTTCTACTACTACATCGACTACGAGGAGCTGGACGCCCTGCCCGAAGGCCTCGGCTACTTCCACGCCCAGTGGCGACGGGAGGATCCCACTGACGGTATCAGTGACGAGGGCCTCGCCAACGAGGACTACGAGTTCGGGGGAACGAACACCACCGGGGACGGCAACTACACCGTCCTCGAGGCGCAGGGTCGTGGTCACTACGTCGGCTGCCACCTGGATATCCACAACCTGCGCCGCACCCGCCAGTGGAACTGGTACGGCGAAGGCGATGACATGATCTTCGTGGATGGCGAGCCCTTCCCGCCCAGCCTCCACGGCACGGGCACCGAGGACTACTTCGGCACCGCGTGGTGCCCAACGCAGGAGTATTCGGCGCCATACCACGGCATCACCATCCCGGGCGGCCCGAACTGGTCCGGCAAGGTGTCGCTCTACCGGTACCACATCGAGGACCCGGTTCGCTTCCGGAAGTCGATCCGGGTGACCATCGAGCACGGGCATGCCAACAAGCGCATGGACGACGTGTCGAGCACGGCCTACTGGTACCAGGTGGAGCCCCACGAGTCGTTTCGGTTGCTGCCGGTCGAGCGGCGGCTGCCCAGACCCGACGGAACGGGCTCGGAAGGGGTCCCAGGCCCGTTCGCGATCGATCCCGGGACCACGGTCGAGGAACTCGAGGCAGTGGACCGCGAGCAGGCCAGCGCCGCGCCAGAGGCGTGACCCGCACCCTCACCAACCGGCACCAGGTCGTCGCGTTCCCGCTCGGAGGGATCGGCATGGGCAACGTGTGACTGGGTACCCTCCGGATCCGCCTCAGCTGGACCGCCACCCTGTCCGCGCCGGCGTTCAGGTGGAGAGGCGGGTCATCCAGCCGTGCCGATCCGCGAGCCGGCCGTACTGGATGCCGGTCAACTCCTCGCGCAGCGACAGGGCGAGCTCCTGCGAATCCGGACCTTCGTGCACGATCTCGAGATCGTCCGACAGCAGCCTGCCGATGGGCACCACGACCGCGGCCGTGCCACACGCGAACGCGCCCACGATGTCGCCGGATGCCGCGCCGTCCCGCCACTCGTCGAGCGATACGGGCCGGCGCTCGACGCTGATCCCCCGGTCGGCAGCCAGGCGCATGACGGAGTCGCGGGTGATGCCTTCGAGGATGGTGTCGGACTCCGGCGTGATGATCGATCCGTCGCTGCGGACGAGCAAGATGTTCATGCCACCAAGCTCTTCGAGGTTGCCCCCGTCGTCGAGGAACAGGACCTGCTGACAGCCATGCTGGTATGCCTCGGCCTGGGGCAGGAGGCTGGCGGCGTAGTTGCCGCCGGTCTTGGCGGCACCGGTGCCGCCCCGAGCCGCGCGGGCATACCGGGTGGCGAGCCAGATATCGACGGGCGCCACGCCTCCGGAGAAGTACGCACCCGCCGGGCTCGCGATGACGTAGAACGCGATCTTGTCCGCGGGTCGGACGCCCAGGAAGGCCTCCTTGGCGAACATGAAGGGGCGCAGGTACAGGCTCGTCTCGGGCGTCGTGGGGACCCAGGCCGCATCCACGGCGATGAGCTGCCGAAGCGCGTCCAGGAAGTGCTCGGTGGGCAGCTCGGGGAGTGCCATCCGGTGGGCTGATCGGCGCATCCGGGCCGCGTTCGCCTCCGGCCGGAAGGTCCAGATGGAGCCGTCGGCGTGCCGATACGCCTTGAGGCCTTCGAAGATCTCCTGTGCGTAGTGGAGGACGGCGGCAGCGGGGTCGATCTGGATAGGGCCGTAGGGCGACACCCGCGGCCGATGCCAGCCGCCGCCCTTGGACCAGCAGATATCGACCATGTGATCGGTGAAGTGCTTGCCAAAGCCCGGGTCCGTCAGGATCGCCGCACGCTCGGCGTCGGGCAGCGGATGCTCGTTGCGGGTCACCGCCCAGGTCAGGCCCTGCTCTGCGATGGGAAGCGTCGTCGTCATCTGTGTCCCCGTCCTCGTTGCACTGTCAGGGTCAGCATGCCATGCACGGCGGCGCCCAGCACTACGATGACGGGCATGCGTCCTGACCTACCTGCCACCCCGCCGTCCATCACCACCGTCGTGTTCGACCTCGGTGGCGTCCTCATCGACTGGGATCCGCGGCATCTGTATCGCCAGATGTTCTCCGATCCACAGGAGATGGAGGTCTTCCTGCGTGATGTCGTGAGCCCCGACTGGAACGCGGAGCAGGACTCGGGACGCACCTGGGCAGAAGCCACGGCGCTGCTGCTGGAGGAGCACCCGGAGCACGAGTCGATGATCACGGCCTACGTGGAGCGCTGGGACGAGATGCTGGCGGGGCCCATCGAGGGCACCGTAGCCATCCTGGAGGAGGTGCGCGACGCAGGGCTGCGAATCTATGCCCTGACCAACTGGTCGGCGGAGACCTTTCCCCGGGCGCGGCTGCTGTTCCCGTTCCTGGAGTGGTTCGAGGGCATCGTGGTCTCCGGCGACGAGGGCATCCGCAAGCCCGACCCGGAGATCTGGCACCGACTCGTCAATCGCTACGCGATCGAGCCGGCGACCACCGTCTACATCGACGACATGCCCTACAACGAGGTCGCCGCCGCAGACCTGGGATTCGAGGCGATCCGGTTCGAGAGCCCGGAGCAGCTCCGCACGCGTCTCGTGGAGCTGAGGGTGCTGCCGGCCTGACCGGCCGACGCCCGGGATGAGCTCCGGCGGATCGCATCGGTAGACTGAGAGCCGGAACGATCACACCCGCACTCGCTACGAGGAACCAGCGTGCTCCACACCGACATCCCGACGCGCTCCGACATCGAGAGCCTGCTCACGGCCCGGACGCCCGGCAGCGTCTCCATCTACCTGCCGACGACGCCCGTCAGCATCGACATCGGTGCCAGCCGCATCGAGCTCAAGAACCTTGCTGGAACGGCCATCGATCAACTGCGTGCGGTGGACTTCGAGAAGCGGGAAGTGGCGGCCATCGCTGACAACCTCGACGACCTCATCGACGACGACGCGTTCTGGTTGCACCAGGCGCACAGCCTCGCCATCTTCGCGACACCCACCGGGGTACGCACCTATCGGCTGCCGAACCGCATCAACGCCCTCGTCGAGGTGTCCGATCGTTTTCACGTCAAGCCGCTGCTGCGAGCAGTGACCTTCCCACAGGCCGCATTCGTCCTGGCGCTCGCCCAGGGATCTGTCCGGCTGGTGGCCATCTCCGCCGACCTGCCCTCCCAGGACGTGGCGGTCGAGGGCCTGCCCACCGACGTCGCCAGCGCCGTCGGCAAGTCGTCCATCACGGACCGCTCGGCGAGTGGCCGCCTTCAGGGAGCGGAAGGCCAGAAGCTTCGCATGACCCAGTACGCGAGGCAGATCGACCAGGCGATACGACCCGTCCTGACCGGCAGCGACCTGCCACTCATCCTCGCGGCAACCGACCCGCTCGACGCCATCTACCGGTCCGTCAACAGCTACCCGCTGCTCGCGGCGACGGCGATCGTCGGCAACCCTGAGGGCAGGTCCGCGGCCGACCTCGCCACTGCCGGCCGGACCGTCCTGGACGCGCTGTATGCCGCGGACCTGGTCGCGGTGCGGGAGCGTTTCGAGGCGCTCCGTTCCCAGGGACGGTCCGCGACCGACATCGTGGATGCGGCCCGGGCTGCGACCTATGGCGCCGTCGACACGCTCCTTGTGGACATCGATGCAGTCGTCCCAGGTCAGGTCGATGAGACGACCGGTGCGGTGACATTCGACGATAGCGATGACGCCATCGGCTACGGCATCGTGGATGAGATCGCCCGACGGGCCTATCTCAGCGGTGCCCGGGTGCTCGGGGTCCGCGCCGAGGACATCCCGGGCAGCGGACCGATCGCCGCGATCCTCCGCTACGCGGTCTAGCGGCGGGCGGCGGGTCGATCCGGGTCCGCCGACCCCCGTGCGGCCCCCGGGTGCGACGACGGTCAGGCGCGGTCGTGTGCCGCCATGCGTCGTTCGACGAGGGCGACGGACTCCTTCAGTCGGGTCAGCATCTCCTCGTCGATGGTGTCGCCATCGGCGTGGGGTCCGAGCCGCTCCAGCAGGTCCACGATGAGCCCGAAGAACACGTTCGCGTCGGCCAGGAAGAACTGCGGCTCATTGTTGTAGCGC
>JBBQNA010000233.1:0-5375 GCA_038329515.1 Candidatus Limnocylindrales bacterium
ATCCCGTACCTGTGTGCTCCGGGAGCACCTGTCGCCACATCGCAAGGCGGCGGCGATGCACAAGGCGTACGCCCTGAGCCCTCGCTCGGGAGTGGCGCGGCGGCGGGTCCGCCAGTGACTGCTGCGTGCCACGGCCCAGGCTACAGTCCCGAGCGGATCGACGGACCATGGAGGTTCGCATTCGCGCTGTCCAATGCCGGTGGCTCGGAATGGACGGGTTCGGTCGCCGACGTCGCGTCAGGTGTCACGATCACCCTCGATCGCCTGGAAGTCTCGCCCACATCGGTCGACGCCGACCTGCACTGGAGCGGCGACCCGCTGCGCCGCTCGCTCGACGATGTCTGGTCAGCGTCTGGATGGCTGGAGCACGATGGCGTGCGCTTCGGGGTCGGCAGTGGCAGCACGTCCGGCAACCGTGGGGAGATCGGCGGCGAGCCGGGCTCCGACGACCCGGCGGGCGAATGGACGGTCCGCATCGACGAGTTGACCTCCGACCCCGGCTACCCACCGAAGCGAGTCACCATCAAGGGTCCCTGGGTGTTCAAGGTCACGCTGCCTCGCTGAAGCGGGCAGCGCCTGGGTCCGGCCAGTCGGGAGCCGGGCCAGGCCGATGTGCGCTGCTAAGCGCGCAGTCGCCCCACCCTATCCGCCCAGTACCGCATCCATCCCCCGCGCGACCTCACGCTTCCGCAGCTCGAGCACATGCCCGTAGGTGTTGGACGTCAGCACGATGGTGCTGTGGCCCAGCAGGTTCTTGACGTCCTCGAGGGTGAAGCCCTGGGCGAGCAGGAATGTCGCTGCGGAGTGGCGTAGGTCGTGGAAACGCACCCGGGGCAGCCCGGCCCGGTCGAGCGCGTCATGGAAGCAACGAGTGATCGTGGCCGCGTGATGGGGCTTGCCCAGCATCGTCGCGAACACGTGGCCGCTGTCCTCCCAGCGTGACCCGGCCGCCAGACGGTCCATCAGCTGCCGCGTCCGGTGCGCCCGGAGGGCCACCGTCACCGCCTCGGGCAGCACGAGGCTGCGTCGGCTCCGGTCCGTCTTGGGCTCCTGGAGCGTCAGCTCGCCGTCCACGTTGGCGAGGCTATGGCGGACGCGGAGCATCCCTGCCTCGAGGTCCACGTCCTCCCAGCGCAGCGCGAGCAGCTCACCCTGGCGAAGGCCGGTGCCCAATGCCGTGATCCAGAGAGCGCGGTGACGGTCGGCCACCGCCGAATCGATGAGCGTCCGGGCCTGCTCCGGGGTGAGGGGCGTGATCTCGTGCCGCGTGACCCTGGGAGTGTCGACGAGCTTGGCCACGTTGCGGCTGACCATGCCCCAGCGTTCGGCGGTCACGAGCGCCCGGCGCAGGACCGCGTGGATGTACGCCACCCGGCGGGGAGACAGACCAGCCGCTGACCTGCGGTTCATGAACGTCTGGACATCCGCGGGCGTGAGCTTGGCGATGGCGATGTGTCCGAGGCCCGGGACCAGGTGGACCTTGAGGATGGTGTCGTAGCTCGTGTAGGTCGACGGGCGCAGGTTCGGTCGCGCGACCTCATCCAGCCAGCGTCGGAGGAATGGCCCGAGCTTCGTCCGCTGGTCCGGGATGGGCAGGTTCTCGGCCTTCAGCTGCTGGATCGCATGGGGCTTCTCGGCGACCTCCTTGCGCGAGTACCCGAGGACCCACCGGCGCACGCGCCTGCCGTTCTCGTAGCCGAGATGGAGCGCGCCCTCCCAGCGGCCGTCCTGGCGCAGGTAGATGGAGCCCTCGTCCGGGCCACGGCGGGTCACGTCGCCCCGGCCTTGCCCGCGGTCATCCGCTCCCGGTGGTCGCGCTGGGCGAACCGGAGACGCTCGCGATCGGTACAGAACATCGACCGGCGCGCGTCGAGGGTCAGGAATGGCTGGCCGCACTCCTTGCACCAGACGGCGCCGGGCTTGCCCTCGCTCACCCGCCGCAGCGCCTCGAGCAGTTGGAGGTAGATCGGCGCGAGGATCGAGCGCCACAGGCGTCGCTCCCGGACGAGCAGCTCGGGCTGGATCACCTCGGTGTGCCCCGAGGCGTCGGGCTCCTCGACCCACCAGCGTTCCCGGTCGACCTCGACCTCGAAGTTCGCGGCGCGCTGGACGTAGGGCTCGATGAGGCGACGCTCGAGTTCCAGCAACCCGTGCCAGTCGGAGCTGAGGCGGCCCCACCGGCGGCGGCCGTGTGGCGGGCGTTCGTCGAAGCCGTACACGGTCCAGTCGTCGTCCCAGTTGGCGCGCGGCACCCACAGCCGCGGCAGCCCGCCCGCCACGAGGCCTTGCCACTGCTGGTGCGCGCTCGACCACTCCTCGAGGTCGCGCTTGGAGGCCGGTCCATCGGCCTGGTCCTCGGCGTCAGGCTGGCGCTCTGGCACATCCGCGCGCGTGGCGTACGACTGGACGGCGTCGCTGAAGTAGCCATGCGAGCCCACCGGTGCGCCGACCCATAGCGCATCGCCGGCCGTCTCCAGGATGGCCATCGACCAGGCGGGGTCCCAGCCCTCGTGCGGCTGCCAGGTCGGGTGAGGCGGGATCGCTGCCTCCCGGTGGGCCGTCAGGCGCGCGAGCGACGTCAGGTGCCAGGCGACGAGACGCTGCTGCTCGAGGACCTCGTCGCGGGTGTCGTGGTACCAGAGGAACCCGGCGATCAGCTCCTCGCCCTCGCTCGCGTCATCGGGGAACAGTGAGCCGAGGTTGACCCCCCCATGGGTGAGGAACCAGTCGCGCGCCTTGCGCGGTCGCGTGAGGTCGAACCGGGCGAATGCCTCCGCCAGGAGCAGCCCGTCGGCGTCCCGCTCGAACGGGTCCGACTCGGCCGACACGAACTCGCCCCGAACGTGGCCGGCCTCCCGGCCGGACCTCGCGATGGTCACGTACTCGGGCACCTGCAGGCGGCCGTCACCGGCGAACCTTGGGCGGAGACTCACGAGCAGTTGATCATGCGGGATGTCATCAGCTATCTCCTGCTTGTCGTACAGCGGTGTCGCCCCATACGCTACCACCGTGGCCGCAATCGTCAAGGGTGGAACCACTGGATTCTCTGTGGTAGATGATGACATGGAGGTTGAGCATATGACCGCTGAAGCGAAGCGCCCCAACGTGGCTGAGCCGGTCGGCGGCACGGCGCCCCGCCTCCTGCGGGTGGACGACATCGCGGACCGCCTCGCGATCAGCCGTTCGATGGCCTGGAAGCTGGTCTCGTCGGGCGAGATGCGCTCGGTGCGCATCGGCCGCGCCGTCCGGGTCAGACCCAGTGACCTGGAGTCCTACATCACCGACCCAGCGCGCGAGCGCTGAGGGCATGGGGGCCGATGCACCCATCCTGCGGACCCTCGAGGCCCTGCCACGAGCCAGGACGACGGCCGGTGGTCGCTGGCGCGCCTGCTGCCCCGCCCATGACGACAGCACGCCAAGTCTCGACTGGCGGCTCGGGGACGACGGCCGGGTCCTCCTCACCTGCCGCGCCGGCTGCGAGACCGAAGCGGTGGTGGAGGCGCTGGGCGCCAGCTTGGCCGACCTCTTTGCGCCCGATGACCAGCGTCCGGAACCATCGCCCGCACCACGTGTCGTGACGACCGACTACGCGATCCACGACGACGACGGCACGCTCGTCGCCACCCACCGCCGACATGACCGTGGCGATGGGGAGAAGACGTTCACCTGGCTCGGCGCAGACGGACGACCAGGTCTTCAGGGTCGTCCCATCACCAGTCTCCCGCTGTACGGCTCGGAGCGGGTCAGCAGCTGGCCAGCGGACTGTCGGATCGTCATCACGGAGGGGGAGAAGGCGGCAGATGCACTGAACCGGGCCGGGTCGCACGCGCTGGGCACGGTCACCGGGGCCGCGAGCGCTCCTGGCGAGGGACCGCTCGAGGTGCTGCGCGGTCGTGACGTGATCCTGTGGCCGGATGCGGACGCGCCCGGTGACGGGCACATGCGCGTCATCGCCGGGCGCCTGACATCGATCGCCTCCCCGGTCCGGTGGCTGCAGCCTCCCGACGATGTCCCCAAGGGATGGGACGCCGCGGATGCCTTGGCCGGCGCCGCGGAGCCCACGGGCGTCCTTCGAGACCTGTGGGCGCGTGTCGGCACGGTCCCCGAAGTGGGTCTGCCCGTTGCCCCGGGGGTCTGGGCAGACCGACCACGCCTGGCCTTCCTGACCGCCCGCGAGATCGCCGAGGCCACGCCGGAAGAGGTCGAGTGGCTCATCACGGAACTCGTCGCGATCGGTGCGGTGACGGAGGTGACGGCGCCCATCAAGACGGGCAAGACCGAGTTCCTGATGCGCGCCGTGCGCGCGATCCTCGACGGGCGCCCGTTCCTGTCGCGGGACACGCTCCGTACACGGGTCGTCTACTGCCCCGAGCAGCCAGCTGCGTCGCTGCGAGCGGGGCTGGCCCGCGCAGGTCTGCTCGACACCGATGACCTGATCATGCTGTCCTGGTCCACGACCGGGGGCACCGACTGGCCGGCCATCGTCGCGGCAGCGGTCGGGGAATGCGAGCGCCGGGGTGCGCGGCTGCTGGTCGTGGATACCCTGTCGCGGTTCGCATCCCTGCAGGGCACCAGCGAGAACGATGCGGGTGCTGCCGACGAGGCCATGGCGCCCCTCCAGCGTGCCGCTGCCCAGGCCGGGCTCGGGGTCATCGTGGCCCGTCACGAGCGCAAGGGCGGCGGTCCCGTGGAGGAGGCTGGCCGCGGCAGCAGTGCGTTCGGCGGGGCTGCCGACATCCTGCTCAACCTGCGCCGGCCCGAAGGCAACCAGCGCAAGACCATCCGGGTGCTGCGCGGCCTGTCGCGGTTCGACACGGTGCCCGACGAGCTGATGATCGAACTCACCGAGGAGGGCTATGTGGCGCTCGGCGACAGGTCGGCCCTCGTCGCCGCAGAGACCCGCCGGGCGCTGCTCGACCTGCTCCCGTCCGACCCGGATGCCGCTCTCGGCACGGAGGAGTTGCAGGAGTCGCTCAAAGCGCCCCGTACAACGATCCAGCGGGAACTCAAGGACCTCGTGACCGAGGGCCTCGTGGCGAGGTCCGGCAAGGGCAGGAGCGGATCTCCCTTCCGGTACCACCTGCTGGCGACCGACGAAAGTCTGTCTGCCCACCCCAAGACCGTGAGTTTGGGCAGAGAGACATCGGCGGACCCGGGGACACCTTCCGGGACCGCCGCCGATCCCCTCGCAAGTCGGTCTGCCCAGACTGCCAC
The DNA here is from genome assembly GCA_038329515.1 of Candidatus Limnocylindrales bacterium. Lineage (GTDB taxonomy): Bacteria > Chloroflexota > Limnocylindria > Limnocylindrales > CSP1-4 > JAFMJV01. Next base: position 5,215 of record JBBQNA010000233.1, read on the forward strand.
GCTAGATGGGGCAGACAGACATGACCCCAATGCGCTGGACCTGGTCGAGACCGCGCGGACCATCTTCGGCCACGACGTCGCTGAGCGCGCGCTGTGACCGTCAGTGTGAATATCCCGCGGCGCGAGCTGCTGACGCTGCTCGTCTACATCGAGGCCGGGTC
>JBBQNA010000234.1:0-5275 GCA_038329515.1 Candidatus Limnocylindrales bacterium
TATGCGGTGCATGTGGCGGCGCTCGCCGAGGCGCGCCGACGGGGCGCCGATGACGCGCTCCTGTTGGCCTCGGATGGCACGGTCCTGGAGGGCGCCACGAGCAACGTCTGGTGGGTGGCCGGGAACGTCGTGCGCACGCCGGGTCTCGATCTGGGCATCCTCGCGGGCGTGACGCGCTCGCATCTGCTGCGCTTGGCGACCGACCTGGGATACGTGGTGGAGGAGGGCGCCTGGCCGCTGGACGAGGTTCGTGCCGCGGCCGAGATCTTCCTCTCCTCGTCGGTCCGGGAGGTCGTTGGCGTCGTCGGCGTCGACGGTCAGGTCGTCGGCGGCGGCCGTCCGGGACCGGTCGCACTGGCACTCCAGGATGCCCTCCGGGCCGAGGCGACGCGCGGCCACTGACCTGCGGTTCGTCGAGGTTCGCCCACGTCGCTACTCCCTCGCGAACCGGTCCAGTCGGAACATCGAGAGATCCAGCGCTGGTTGCCGATCCATGGCCAGGTCCGCGAGGGCCTCACCGATGGCACTCGCGAACTTGAAGCCGTGGCCCGAGCAGGGTGACGCGAGGATGACCTGGGGCACGCCCGGATAGCGGTCGATGATGAAGTGCTCATCGGGCGTATTGGTGAAGATGCACACCCGCCAGTTGAGTAGTGACCCGTTCGCGTCGGGCATGAAGCGCTCCAGGCCCTCACGGAGCAGACGCTCGTCCTCGGCGTCGAAGACCGCCCGATCGAGCGTGTCCGGATCGATGACCTGTCCGCGATGGTGGTAGCGACCGACCTTGACGCCCGGCATGCCGTAGGTCGGGAAGCCGTACCACTCGATGCCCTCGTCGTCGAGGATGAAGACCGGAAAGCTGCCGACGCGGAAGCGCTCCGGTCGCAGTGGCTGGGTCCACATCACGACCTGGCGTTCGGGCACGGCCAGCGTTCGCAGCGGTGCCGCGAGCTGACCCATCCAGGCACCCGCGGACAGGACGAGCCGCTGTGCGCGGTACTCGGCGCGGTCGGTCCGGACGACGACACCGTCGCCGGCTGGCTCCCAGTCGATGACGGTCTCGAAGCCATGGATATCGGCGCCGTCCTCGATGGCCGTCGTGGCGAACGCCGAGATGGCACGATCGGAGAGCACGAACCCTGCGTCAGCCTGGTACACCCCGACCATGTGGTCCGGCACCCCGAAGCCCGGGAAACGGTGCCGCACTTCGGCTGCCTCCAGCAGCTCGAACGGGATGTCGTGCAGCTCGCAGGCCGCGAGCGCCCCCTGGACCAGGACCGAGTCCGGTCGCCCGGCGTCGATGCCGCCCGTGGTCACGAGCAGTCGCTCGCCCACCCGCTCGCCGAGGGCGTGCCAGCGCTCGTACGCGCGGCGCACCAGGGGCACGTACCGGGGGTCCTCGTTGTAGGCGAGCCGGATGATGCGCGTGACGCCGCCCGACGAGCCGCTCTCGGTGGGCACGCCGGCGCGCTCCAGACCCAGCACCCGCAGTCCGCGCGCGGCCAGCTCGGCGACGGTGGCGCTGCCCATCGCGCCAACCCCAACGACGATAACGTCATATGCCGTGTCGGTCATGCATCCCCCGGACATGGAAGAGCGGCGCGGACCGCCAGACCGCGCCGCTCGAACGACAAGGTCAGACGGTCGTGACGCCCGCCTCGATGAACGCGGCCTTGATGTTCGGCCGATTGGCGTACCACAGCACGACCAACGGCAGGAGGAATAGGCCGATGCCCGTGTTGGAGCTGCTCGAGAACAGCACGAACACGGCCTCGATCAGGGCGAAGATGGCCATGATCTCGACGAACAGCAGGCCCCAGGGCTGGAGCGAGAACAGCGAGCTGCCGACACCCAGCCAGATGATGCCCACGATCAGGGTCAGCAGACCGCTGAACCAGACGCCATTGCCTGCTTCGACTGGCCCGAAGGTCACGATGTTCATGAGCCGGAACCCACCGATCACGTACATCACGCCGACCAACGTCGTCAGGACCCCAAGCACCATGACACCCAAAGGACGTTTCACGCGCAACCCTCCTAGGGACCCCGAACACGGAGTCTGTCGTGGGCAAGGGTATCGTCCCGCGCACAAGCCGCAAGGCCCTTGCCGCGTCCGGCCTCGTGTGGCATGGTTCGCAGATAATGCAGCACCCGTCCGCTCCCTCCCGGATGCCCCAGCCGATGTGCTGTCGGCCGTGTCTGCGGCGGGCGCCGATCGGTCCTGCGCTCCTCACCCCGCAGGGGGTGGGTCGCTAACGGGGGACCTCCGGACGGCGCTCGCGGACACCCGATCCCGCGTCCCGCAGCCGTCAACCTGGAGCTCACCCCAATGGCCTCGCTCGCGCAACCCAGACGCATCGATCCCCGCGGTCACCGGTTCGGTGCCGCCTTCTCCGTGGTCCTGCTGGTCCTCGCGTTCATCCTCGCCCAACCGATCCTCGTGGCTGCCGTCGGCCTTGCGCTCGGCGTGAGCGCCTGGTTCGGCACCCGCTACTCCGCACTGGGCCGGCCGTGGCCCTATGTCCGACGGATCCTGCACATCGGTCCGCCGAAGGAGCTGGAGATCGAGTGGCCGCCGCGGTTCGCGCAGGCTATCGGCTTCGTGGTCCTGGCCCTTGCGACCAGCCTGTTCCTCGTAGGGCTGCCCACCGTCGCGTGGCTGCTCACGGGCGCCGTCGCAGCGCTCCAGGCACTGCTCGCTGCGACCGGCTACTGCCTTGGCTGCAGGCTCTACTTCCTGACCTGGAAGGCCCCCGTCCTGTTCCGTCGCCTCGCCCGCTGACCGGGCACCCGGTCGACCGATTCAGGGGGGCGTCGACCAGTCGACGACGACGCTGGCGGGCTGTGCCGGGTCGATGCGCACCCGGACCGCGGCGCCCGGATACGCGCGCGCCTTCGCCGCGTCCGGGATGAGGCTGCCGGTCTGCACCGGGTAGCCCGTGCCACCTTCGGGCAGCACGTCGAGCGTCAGGCGGAAGAGCGAGTCGCCCTGGACGTTGACGCCTGTGTCGGACATGGCGCGGATGACCGCTGTGCCTGGTCGCCCATCCGGCAGCGGGTGCACCTGGCCGCTGGAACCCAGGTCGATCGCGCCGACATACGTCGGCACCTGTGCGCCACGGACGACGCCTGGGTCGATGGAGATCCCCGCACGTGACAGCAGCTGGTTGATGGCCACCAGTGCCGCCGGGTCCAGGGAGATCGCGCCCGCCGCGGGCGCCGCGGGCGCCAGCGGCGTCGACGATCCCGGCCACGTGACGCCATCCAGTGCGTCCGTGCTGATGGTGTTGGGCGCCATGTCGCCCATGGTCGAGAGCCTATTGGGCTGCACCGGCGCCGACCAGCTCGCATTGGTCGCTGGTCGCCCCGCATGTGCTGCTGCGGCCGCACCCTCGCCGGCGAGGTCGAGCGTCAACCGTCTCGGGTCGGTCGCGTCGACCATGACGGGTACGATCGAGCCCACCCGGACGAGGCCCATCTGCAACATCGAGGTGAGCTGCCGGTGGTCAGTGTCATAGCCCGGTCGACCGGGCACCGCGACCCGGAGCCGGAACGTCAGCAGCACGTTGATGCGGTTGACCACGACATTGCCGCCGCTCACTGACAGGATCGTAGCCTGGCCCGGGAGACCCGTCTCCAGCAGTCGGCGGCGCGCCCTGGCGGACCTGGCCGTGGCCACGCCGATGATGGTGAACACGACGCCCATGGGCAGCAGCGTCAGCGCCACGATGCCGGCGCCCATGGTCGGCGCCTCCCCATCGATGCCGCCCGAGTTGGGCATGAGGGCTACGATGACCAGGCCCGCGCCGATGATCGTGAACACGACACCCAGGATGGTGAACACACGCATCGGGGCACTCTGCCACGAATGGCCGGCCGACGGCAGCGATGCCGTTCGTGGCTACACTCAGGGACGCCGTGACCACCCTCACTCCTGCCGGGATCGCCGCCCCAGACCACGTGGTCAGCATCCGGGGCCTGCGCAAGTCCTACGGCGAGCTGGAGGCGGTCAAGGGCATCGACCTGGATGTCCGGCGGGGCGAGGTGTTCGCCCTGCTCGGTCCCAACGGTGCCGGCAAGACCACGACCCTCGAGATCCTCGAGGGCTACCGAACGCGGACCGCGGGTGAGGTCTCGGTGCTGGGCCACGATCCCGGCCGACGCGACCGTCAGCTCCAGGAGCGCATCGGCATCTGCCTCCAGACCACGGGCATCGAGCGCTACCTGTCGGTGGTGGAGATCATCGAGCTGTATCGCGGCTACTACCCCCGACCGCGCCCGGTGGATGAGCTGCTGGACCTTGTGGGACTCACGGAGCAGGCGGATGTCCGGGTACGGCGTCTATCGGGCGGCCAGCGGCGTCGACTCGACCTTGCCGTCGCCCTGTGTGGCGACCCGGAGCTGCTGTTCCTGGATGAGCCCACCACGGGCTTCGATCCGGGCGCGCGCCGCCAGGCGTGGGACATGGTCAAGCGGCTGACCGGGTCGGGGCGCACGGTGCTGCTGACGACCCATTTCATGGACGAGGCCCAGGTCCTTGCTGACCGCCTGGTGGTCCTCGTCGGCGGCCTCATCGTCGCGCAAGGGACCCCGTCGGAGGTGGTCGCGGGTGGCTCGGCCACCACCATCATCCGGGTGCAGCTCCCGCCACACACGGCATCGGTACCCGAGTCGTTCGCGGGTGTGACCGTCACCCGCACCGCCGACACGCTGGAGCTGCGCACGGCGCAGCCGACACTGGCGGTGCACGCCCTGACCAGCTGGGCCATCGAGGCTGGCTTCGAGTTCCAGGAGCTGTCGGTGTCGCGACCCTCCCTGGAGGATGCCTACCTGGAGCTCGTCGGGCAGGACGGCCACGGCGCACCCGATGGCCATGACGTCCCGCCGGTCACCGGCCGCGCATCCCGAAGCCGGCGGCGATGACCGTCAGCCGTCTCGTCGCCCGACAGGTGCGCGCCGAGAACACCGCGTTCTGGCGCAACCCGGCCGCCGCGTTCTTCACCTTTGCGTTCCCGCTCATCTTCATGGTCCTGTTCAACCTGATCCTCACCGGCCAGGACGCTGACGGTAACGCCGCCCAGTTCTACACCCCGGCCATCATCTGCTTCTCCATCGTCAACGCCTGCTACACCAGCATCGCGATGACCGTCAGCCTGGCCCGCGACGACGGCATCCTCAAGCGCATCCGGGGGACACCCATGCCCGGCTGGGCGTACCTCGTGGCACGCATGATCCAGGCGGTCATCGTGGCCCTGTTGCTGGTCGTCATCGTGTC
>JBBQNA010000235.1:0-5265 GCA_038329515.1 Candidatus Limnocylindrales bacterium
GACCTGCCGCACGTCTTCGAGCGCTTCTATCGCGTGGACAAGTCCCGATCGACTGCGGGCGGCGGGGCGGGCATCGGCCTGGCCATCGTGCACATGCTGGTGACCGCCAACGGCGGCCGGGTGAGCGCCGAGTCGGCCAACGGCCTGACCCGCTTCTGGTTCAGCGTGCCCATCTGAGCACAGGATCGCCCCGAGGGACATTGACAGCCGTCACATCCACCGTGCACGGTGGGCACCATGGGCGAACGGACGCGTCGATATGCGCAACGGCCGAAGGACACGGCGCATGTGACGACCCCGACCCGGACCCAGGACAGCGACGATGAAGATCGCTCGCCGGGACCCTCCAACCCGGTGCTGGACCTCCAGGCGACCGCCGGCAATCGCGCCGTGACGCAGCTCATCGCGCAGCGGGCACCGGACGACACGACCCCGCTCGTGACCGTGCCGACGGCCGCGGAGGCTGCCGACAACCTGCTAACGGCAGAGGCGTGGCTCAAGTACGTGGCGCTCCTGGGCAATGCGCCAGCTCCCGGCAAGGCGCTGAACGCCGACTACCGCTCGAAGCTCGCCATCATCCAGAGTGCCGTCGGTGGCCCCGGTCCCATCCCGGCGGCCGAGCTGGCAGGCACGACCACGGCCCTGGGCGCGGCCGCGGGGACGGTGGCCCGGTCTATCGTCGAACGCTTGCGCGCCGAACGCAAGATGCTGCTGCCCAAGACGCCCACGGACGCCTATGACGTCATCGAACTGGCGCTCGAGCAGGGCGACACCAACCGCAAGAACGGCGAGCAACCGACCGACCAGCGTGACCAGGTGATCGTGCTGCTGTCGCTCCACTCCACCGCGGAAGAGGAGATCCGGGAGGCGTCCAAGGCCGGCTACCAGATCCCGAAGGCCCTCGCGGAGCTGCCGTCGGAGGCCATGGCGCTGCTCAAGGGGGCCCAGGAGGGCTTCAAGGATGGGTCACCCAGGGAGGGGACCTACATCTCGCCCACCCAGCAGCTCGACCTCGAGAGCTATGGGGAGCACGCTTCCGAGGTCATCAACTCCGTGCGCGGGCCCCGCCTCGCGGACATCGCCCGTGCCCGAAGGGCCGAGGCGGACCTGCTGTGGGAGGAGGGCAACAAGCACCTCGCCGAGCTGCGCACGATGCTGGCCGACAAGCGCCGCGCGGCGTTCATGGCGGGCGACACGGACGCCCTGGACGACGTCAGCGAAGCGCTGGGTGCCGTGGCGGGCGCCATCGAGGACACGCGTGCGGCGGCCGCCATCATCACCGACCGCGTCGACCAGTTGAACGCGGCGGTGTCCATGGTCTCCAAGTCGGGCAAGGGCCCCATCTCGCTGCCGCAGATGCCCGGGGGCATGACCGACGTCGCCGACAAGTTGGTGAGTGCCCACGAGAAGGTCAAGCTGATCATGGAGGTCCTGGACCTGCTCAAGCCACAGAAGACCAAGCTCGACGAAGGGTTGGTCTATCTCAAGGGTGTCGACATGGCGCTCCAGGGCTTTGCGAGCAAGTCGCCAAATCCATTCGTGTCCGTGTATGTCAACGGCTACCTGTCGCCAGGCATCGAGAACTGCGTGAAGTCCCTGGGCCAGATCGCGGACATCATCTCCAGGTCGAACCGGGCGGCCATCGAACAGGGCCAGGCGGCGCTCATCACCAACTGGAACACGGAACCCGGTGGCGAGGCGATGTACCTATTCATCGCTACGGTCTACCGCATGGGTGGCGCCGCGCCCTTGAGCGACGAAGCGTGGCGCTACCTCGCCGATCACCGGGGTGACTTCTCCAAGGCGGTCGGCGCGGAGATGCCACAGTCACGCGCCATGGTCCCCAGTTGGGCGTCCGCGAACCGCCGACCGTTGTGGGAGTCGTTGTACGGATCGACCCGGCCGCCGAACTAGGTGTGGGTCCCACACACAACGAGTCGTGTCGGAACGGCGATCGGGCGGCCTGTATCGGGAGGCCTATGCTGCGGGCATGGATCCCATCCGGTTCGCGATCATCGGCTCCGGCTGGCGCACGGAGTTCTACCTGCGCGTGGCACGGGCACTCCCCGATGCGTTCGAGATCACCGGGGTCCAGACGCGCGACCCGGAACGCGCCGCGCACATCACGCGTGAATGGGGCGTGCCGGCGCACCTGACACTGGACGAGCTGATGGCCTCGGGACCGGCGTTCGTGGTGACCTCCGTGCCGTGGCCGATCACCCCGACGCTGCTACGGGAGCTCGCCGCTCGCGATGTGCCGGTGCTCACGGAGACACCGCCGGCACCCGACATCGATGGCCTGCGGGCGCTCCGGTCACTCGCCGATGCCCGCATCCAGGTGGCGGAGCAGTACCAGTTCCAACCGCTCCACGCGGCGCGACTGGGCATCGCGGCATCCGGTCGACTGGGCACCATCAGCCAGGCGCAGCTGTCTGCGGCGCACGGCTATCACGGCATCGACCTGATGCGCCGCTTCCTGTCCCTGCCGGACGATGCGCCAGCCACCATCCGCGCGATGCGCTTCGAGTCGCCGCTCGTGACCGGACCCGACCGTGACGGCCCGCCCACGACCGACACGCTGTCGCCCTCGGTACAGACCATCGCGTGGTTCGACTTCGGGGAGCGGCTGGGCGTCATGGATTTCGCCAGCGAGCAGTACTTCTCGTGGGTGCGCTCCTTGCGGGTGCTGGTCCGCGGCGACCGGGGCGAGATCGCGAACGAGACGGTCAGATGCGTGGAGGACGTGACGACGCCCATCACGCTGCAGCTGACACGCCATGACACGGGACAGGCCGGCAACCTGGAGGGCCACCACCTCGCGGGCATCACGGCGGGCGCAGAGTGGGTCTATCGCAACCCGTTCCAGCCAGCCCGCCTCTCGGACGAGGAGGTCGCGATCGCCACGGCCCTGGTCCGGATGCATCAGTGGCTCGATGGCGGACCCGGCATCTGCTCCCTGGCGCACGGCGCGCAGGACCACTACCTGACGCTGCTCATGGACCAGGCGGCCGAGTCGGGCGAACCTGTCCGGGTTCCCGGCCACATCTGGTCGTCCTGAGGCCACCTGAGCCAGCGCTCAGGTGAGCGGCACATCACCCAGCCAAACCACGTCATAGCCGGCCTGGGTTGCGACCTCCCACAGGCGCAGGTCGACCGTGACCAGCGGCTGGCCCGCGCTGCGGGACAGCACGAGGTAACTGCTGTCATAGACACCAAGGCCAAGCTCGAGCGCGACGCGCATGGACGACACTGCATCGACATCCCGAGTCGGCACATGTGCGATCAGCCCCGCCAAACCCTCTTCCGCGACCTCAAGTGTGCGTCCATCAAGGCGACCCTGCCGGCTCGCCCGGACGAGGGAGTGTGCGACCTCGACCCAACAGATCGAGGGCGCCGCGCTCTCAGTCTGCTCCCGTAGCACACCGTCGATCATCGCGAGTGCCTGTTGCGACCACGCCTCATCAGGCAGGAACGCGGCTGCGACGACACTCGCGTCGATGATCATCCGAGCCGCTCGTCCCAGGTCGCATCCTGCTCATCGCGCACAGCACGGATGATGCCCTCAGGGTCCAACTCCCCAGGCGTGGCCATCGCTCGCACCTCGCGAATGAGTTCCATGGTTCGTGCAGCACGGCGCGCACGCACGACCGCGAGCCGCTCCGGATCGTCGAGCACTGCCCGCAGCCAGTCCGGTCCAGCTGCCCCCGGAGCCGCCTGAGGCCCGGACTGCTCCACAAGCGCTTCAGCCACCGCGCTGCCATACGGCGCCGCGAGCTCACCCACAGCTCGAGCATCGATACGCACCCGGCCACCGACACGGACGCCGGCGAGTCGGCCCTCCTTGAGCCAGCGACGGACGGTACGTTCCGTCACACCACAGGCCGCGGCCACCTGCGCCACCGTCATGTCTGTCATGACGAGAGTGTACATGAAATGACATGGAGACGCCGCGAACCGATGGTGGCGCAGACAGCGGCATACTCGACCCATGCACAACTTCCCTGATCACGGCATGGAGCTGACCCACATCCTGGTGGTCGAGGACCTGGACCGCGCCAAGGCCTTCTATCACGATGTGCTGGGTGCCGACCTGCAGCGGGAGTACGGCGGCACCGCGTGCGTGCTCCGGTTCCTCGGTTCCTGGCTGCTGCTGGTCACGGGCGGCGAGCCCACGGACGACAAGCCCGACGTCACGATGGAGCCACCGGTCGACCTGGACCGTGTCAGCCACGCGATGACCATTCGGGTGCCCGACTGCCAGGCCGCCTACCAGACGCTCCGGGAGCGCGGCGCGATCTTCCTGACGTCACCGGTCGCATCGCCCCGGGAGGTGCGTGCCTTCTTCCGCGACCCGGACGGCCACCTGTTCGAGATCAGCGAGGCCCGCTGACCTCGGCTGGCGCGCCGGCGTGGCGGGGGTGCCCGTCGTGAGTCCGCCCGGAGGCTCAAATGCCGGTGTCGGCCGGAGCGGATGACGGCCGGCGTGGCGGGGGTGCCGGGCCCGAGCGAGTCGAGCGTCATCGATGGGCGGTCACAGCGCCTTGATCACGTCCGTGTGGCCGAAATCGTCGCCCTTGAACAGGAGTGTGTCGCCCAGGGATGTGGCGAGGGCATACGAGATGCAGTCCCCGAAGTTCAGCCTGGCCGGATGGCCACTGCCCTTGCCGAAGTCGCGGTACGCCTCCCGGGCGCGCCGCGCCTGGACTTCGCTGACCGGCTCGATGGTGATGGCCGCCAGGTGCAGTAACTCATCCACCCGACGACTCGCGACCGGATCGCGGGCACCGTCGATCACTGCCGCTACCTCGACATACGTCGCAGCGGAGATGCGCGCATCACTCGCCTCCGCGATCGCCCGCGCGAAGACGTGAGCGTCGGGTTCGTCCCGGAGGATGGCGACCAGGGCCGATGTATCGATGATCATCGAGGCAGGCCATCCGGTCCGTAGAGCAGGGCGTCGTGGTCGACCGATCGGACCGAGTCCGGCAGTCGCGCCGCGCAGTCGCGACCGATGGCCAGGAGGTGCTCCGCCAGCCGTCCCCGATCGTCAGATCGCCCAGACTCGAGCCGTTCCAGTCGCTCGCGGAGGGACTCCGTCACAGCGCCGGTCACGGTCTCGCCGGTCAGGTCAGCGATGCGACGCGCCAGCTGGTGCGCCTCCGGGTTCTTGATATTCATGCCCATGATAGAAGTCTACCATGGGCATGGTAGACTTCTACTAGTGTCGGCGGCCGTTGAGGGCTGGGCGGTCGTTCGGTCCCCCAG
>JBBQNA010000236.1:0-5251 GCA_038329515.1 Candidatus Limnocylindrales bacterium
ACTGACAACGCCAACGGGATGCCGTTCGTTGGTTCGTTCAGTGCTCCGGCGACTGACGACGCGACTGACGGCGCGACTGACGGCGCGACTGACGGCGCGACTGACGGCGCGACTGACGACGCGATTCGGCGCGACTTGACGGCGCGACTGACGACGCGATTCGGCGCGACTGACGGCGACTGGGTTCCCAGTCGCCCAGCGATTGAACGAACCAACCAAGGCGCGGCGAAGGGCCGATCCGAGCCGGATATGGCACGTCCGTGGCTGTTCCAGTGCCCCGACGACTGACAACGCCAACGGGATGCCGTTCGTTGGTTCGTTCAGTGCTCCGGCGACTGACGACGCGATTCGGCGCGACTGACGGCGCGCCGGGCCATACCCGCCGGGCCGCACCTGAGTCGTATCGCTCGTGCCCCTTCCCTAGAACCTCGGGCGGACCGCGAGAGCTAACCATTAGAATAGTTGTGATGGTTATTCGTCGATGGGGACCGCCACATGTGCCATGCAGTCCGCTCGGCTCGCCCGATGGCCTCAACCGACGAGCGCCCGGCTCAGCGCCGGCCGAGCCTCCCCGGGTGTGACATCACCAGGATGCGGGTGTCTTCGGTCCAGGGCGCTCATCGGACCAGGTCGTGAGACTGGGACTCACCAAGGCGGGGGACTACGCGGTGCGCGCGATGGTCGCGCTGGCGCAGACGGAGCGCAGCCGCTGGCTGAACACTGCCGATATCGCAACCAGGATGCGGATACCCGTCCGATTCCTGCCCCAGGTGATGGCCTCGCTCGCGAGGGCACGGCTGGTAATCTCGAAGCCGGGCCCCGGTGGCGGCTATGCGCTGGCGAAGCCGCCGGCCGAGATCGACATCCTGTCGGTCATCGCGGCTGTGGAGGGCGACGGCCGGCGCATCTCCTGCGTCATGCGCGGGGCTCCCTGCGGGGTCGATGGCCTGTGCATCGCCCACCCAGCGTTCGCGGGAGCTCAGGATGCCTACCTCGAACGCCTCGCAGCGACCAGCCTGGCGGCACTGGCGCCCGGTCCGGCCCAGTCATGACGGATCGTGACCCGCAGTCGAGTGTCAGGGCATCGCGGCGCGAGCCTCGCGAGCCTGCGGCGCGCATCCTGTGCGGCGGGAACCTACGGCCTGCGCGCATCCTGTGCGGCGCGAATCTACGGCCGGCGCGCATCCTGTGCGGCGCGAATCTCAGCGACCCGTGCCACGATCCGCTCGGGCAGCGCTCGGTCGTCGACACGCTCGCCCAGCCGTTCCCCATCAACGGCGAGTCCCCACGTGGCGGGGCCCACGTCGCCTGCATCGGTCAGGCCGAGGGCAACCGTCTCGACCAGATCGCACGCACTGCTTGTGCCGACGTACGACGACTCGGGTAGCAGGACGATGTACCGATCGGGCGCGTCCGGGCCGCGGTCGAAGGCGTCGAGCAGGGGCAGTTGGCACTCCGGGTCACGTCTCACCGCTCTCGAGACTACCGGAGTTGACGCGAAGGGTGTCGACGGAGCGGTCGGTGTCGTGGCGACCCGCATCTGGCAAGGCGGCTGCCCCGTGATGAGGAGTATCCCAAGCGGAGGGCAGCCACCGCGGATCTGGCACACGAGGCCGGCCCGGCCGTGATCGGCCCTGACACGTTGCGCCGCCGCGCACCACCGGTCGACCGATCGTCGGACCGGCGGATCACGCTGGCCGCGATCGGGCTGGCTGTCGCGTTCCTCATGACTGCCGTGCTCTCGACACTCCTGCCGCCAGCGCTGCGCCACGGGATGTGGCTACCGCTCCATCTTGTGCTGGCCGGAGCTGCCACGACCGCCATCGCTGGCGTGATGCCCTTCTTCTCGGCGGCTTTCGCGGCCGCGCCGCCGATCGATGCGCGGCTCCGGGCGACGGCGGTGGGCGCTGTCGCGGTGGGTGCCATGCTCGTATCGTTGGGCGTCGTCGGTGACAGGGCGGACGTCGCGGTCGCAGGAGGACTGGTGTTCGTGACCGGCATCGTGCTGACCGGCGTCGCAACGGTCAGGCCCCTGGGCCGCGGTCTCGGTCCCGGTCGCGGCCTCATCTCGAAGGCCTACCTTGTGGCACTCGCCGAGGTTGCCGTGGGAGCGATCGTCGCCATCCTCCTGCTCGCTGGGTGGGCGCCAGCAGTCGGGTCGTGGGCGTGGCTGAAGCCCGCGCATGCGTGGCTGAACCTGGTGGGTTTCGTTTCCCTGGTCGTCGCGACGACCCTGCTCCACTTCTTCCCGACCGTCGTCGGGGCGCGCATGGCGGCCCGGCGGAGTGCTCGCCTCACCGTCGTTGGGCTTGCCGTCGGCGCCCCGGTCGTGGCGTTGGGCTTCGCGCTGAGCTCCGACCTCGTCGCGCGACTGGGTGCGGCCCTGACCATCGTCGGATCGGCCGCCTTGGCCGTCTATGCCTGGCGCACCTGGCGGTTGAGGGCGCACTGGACGACTGACCCGGGCTGGCACGCCTTCGCCACCGGCGGCCTCGTCTCGGCGATCGCGTGGTTGGAGATCGGCATCATCGTCCTGGCCGGTCGCGTGCTGGTATTCGGGAGCGATCCCGCGGGATGGTCGGTCGATGTGGTCACGGGGCCGCTCGTCGTCGGCTGGATCGGGCTGACGATCCTGTCCTCGGCGACGCATCTCGTGCCCGCCGTCGGGCCCGGGGACCAAGCTGTCCACCGGCGCCAGCGGCAACTGCTCGGGCGCTTCCCGGTCTTCCGCCTGCTGGCCATCAATGCCGGGACGGCCGCCTTGGCCCTTGGGTTGCCGCTTCACTCCGGCGCCTCGACCGTCGTCGGCATCGTGCTGGTCGCAGTCGGCCTGGGCGTCACGACCGCGATGCTTGCTGTCGCGATCTGGGTGGGGGCCACTGCGGCACCGACAGCAACCATCCCACGAGGGCCCACGTCAGCCACATAGAACCGTGGTGGCCGGCTCGCTCGTGTCCGTCGTCCCACCCAAGCTCGTGTCCGTCGTCTCACCAGGAATGCAGATGATGGCAACGGTTGATGACCTGCGTGCACCTGAGGAGCGCCTCCGAAGCGTGCCGTGCGACATCGCGACGACGAACCTGCGGATGATCCGCGATCCACGGCTGTGATCGGGAAACACGAGGGCTTGAGGCTGTCACCGGTGGCCGTCCGGCGCTGGTCGGCTGTCCGGCTGTGACATCATCCGCAGAACTGGTCGCGGAGTGCGCCCCCTGTACAGCCGTGCCGGCCGGGCCGCACCCGCCTGCCGAGCCCCGCGCCATCCGCCCACACCGCCGAGCCCCGCGCCATCCGCCCACACCGGCGTGCCCCCCACACCGGCGCGCCCCCACACCGGCGCGCCCCCACACCGGCGCGCCCCCACACCGGCGCGCCCCCACACCGGCGCGCCCCCACACCGGCGTGCCCCCCACACCGGCGCGCCCCCACACCGGCGTGCCCCCCACACCGGCGCGCCCCGCAACCCTGATCAGGTCCGTCGATACCTGACAGGGTGCGGCAGTCGGCGCGCGGTACCATGGGTCAGGTGTCTGCCCTTTCATCGGAACCCCTTGTCCTTGCGCGTGGCCTGACCAAGCGATTCGGCACCTCCACCGCCGTCGACGCCATCGACTTCGAGGTCGCCCCGGGCGAATCGTTCGGGTTCCTGGGTCCCAACGGGGCTGGCAAGACCACGACCATGCGCATGGTCGGCTGTGTCTCGCCGGTCACGGATGGCACGCTGCGGGTCCTGGGCCTGGACCCCGCCACGGATGGCCCCCGTATCCGCGCCCGCCTCGGCGTCGTGCCTCAGCAGGACGCATTGGACATGGAGCTGACGGTCGAGGAGAACCTGATCATCTATGGTCGGTACTTCGATCTCTCATATAGGGAAGCGCGCACGCGCGCGAAGGAGCTGCTCGACTTCGTGCAGCTGACCGAGCGTGCGAACGACCAGGTCGAGCCCCTTTCGGGAGGCATGAAGCGGCGGCTCGTCATCGCCCGCGGCCTCATCAACCAGCCGGACCTGATGCTCCTGGACGAGCCCACCACGGGCCTCGACCCGCAGGCGCGCCATCTGCTGTGGGACCGCCTCTATCGGCTGAAGCAGCAGGGCGTCTCGCTCATCCTGACCACCCACTACATGGACGAGGCGGAGCAGCTGTGCGACCGGCTCGTGGTCATGGACCACGCCAAGATCGTCGCCGAAGGCTCCCCACGGGGCCTCATCGAGAAATACGCCACCCGCGAGGTCCTGGAGCTGCGCCTGTCGCAGGAGGACATGGCGCACCTGGACGGACGCCTGGACGGCCTGGCGGAGCGCATCGAGACCCTGCCCGATCGGCTGCTGCTGTACACCGCGGACGGCGACGCGGCCGCCATCGCGGTCCACAAGCGTGGCTTGCGACCGGAGCAGGTGCTCGTCCGCCGCAGCACCCTGGAAGACGTGTTCCTGCGCCTGACCGGCCGCACGCTGGTCGAGTGACGCCGTGAAGCACGCTGGTCGAGTGACGCCGTGAAGCACGCTGGTCGAGTGACGCCGTGAAGCACGCGGTACGTGTCCTGGAGCATCAGCTCCTGGTCTATCGACGGACCTGGCGGGGTGGCCTGTTCACCACGTTCCTGGCACCCGTCATGTTCCTGCTGGCCATGGGCCTGGGCCTCGGCACGTTCGTGGACAGCTCCACGTCCGGGGGCATGGGCGGGGTGCCCTATCTGGTGTTCCTGGCGCCGGGCCTGCTGGTATCCCAGGCGATGCAGACCGCGGCGGGGGAGGCGATGTACCCCATCATGTCCGCCATCACCTGGAATCGCACCTTCCAGTCGATGATCTCGACACCCATCACGGCCATGCACGTCGTGTTCGGGACGTCGCTCTGGATGGTGGTCCGACTGACCATCGTGAGCGTGGCGTTCGTGATCGTCATGGTCATCTTCGGCGCCACGGACATCCTGCGAGGCATCGCGATGGTGCCCGTGGCGGTGCTCACCGGCCTTGCCTTCGCGCTGCCCATCATGGCCTACACCGTGACCCGAAGGGGTGACGCCAGCTTCCCGGCCATCACCCGCTTCATCATCACCCCCTTGTTCATCTTCAGTGGCGTGTTCTTCCCGGTCACCGAGCTGCCCACCTTCCTGCAGCCCATCGCGTACGCCACGCCGCTCTGGAACGGCGTCTCGCTGGCGCGCGGTATCGCGATCGGGACCCTCGATGCGCCCTTGGCACTGGCGAACCTCGCGGTCCTCTTCGCCTACTGCGCCGTGGGCCTGT
>JBBQNA010000237.1:0-5241 GCA_038329515.1 Candidatus Limnocylindrales bacterium
CACGAGTTCGGGTACCGACCTGGACGTCACCGACTACGCCTGGGACAACGGCACCATCGCCCTCACCTGGGACGAGGAGCAGCCGACCGGCCGGCGTGTCCGCCTGGGTAGGAGCACCGATCGCGGAGCGACCTGGCAACAGATCCGGGTCGATGATCGCGCGTCTCGCGACTCGCAGGCCGCCGCGTGCGCGGGGTGGGTCTGGGCCATCAACCGGTTGCATCCTACGGGTTCGCCGTCTGGCCGATGGCTGGTCGCACTGACCGGCAGGTCGACGTCCAGTTCGGAACTCAACCAGTCGGTCCTGACCATCAGCGGCGAGGCACGCGAGCCCGACCTTGCCTGTGTCGGAGATCGTCGGCTGGCCGCCGCCTGGTTCCAGAAGAGCGGTGACGCGTGGCGGGTCAAGGTGCATTCCAGGGGCATCGTCCCGCAGCAGAAGGGCGACGAGGTGCAGGAGCAATCGTTCGACCTGGGGGTTGGCGACCGGTATGGCGGGCTGGCTGTCGCGGCCACCAAGGATATGGTCTATGTCGCGTGGTTCCAGGGTGACACGCTGAAGGTTCGTCGCTACACCGTCGGTGCTGGCCCGGACTACCTGCTGTCCAACCTCGAGACGGTGTCCGTCGCGACCCTCGCGTCTGCCGGGAGCGTGGAGCTCGGCGCGCAGGGATCACGCGTCGTGCTTGCCTACAGCCAGCACTCCGACGTGAAGGTGCGCACCAGCACGACCCTTGGCTCCGCATTCGGGAGCGCCCGGACCATCCGCAACAACTCCGACAAGGGATTCGTGTCCGCACGCCCAACGACCGTGGCGGTCAAGGGCGAGCGGATGGTCGTGGGCGTCGTGGAGCAGTACGGCGACATCGGCATCAGCGGAGCGGGATTCGGCTATCTCAGCACCAACGGCGGGTCGAGCTGGACGAAGAAGCCGTCGCACAGCCGCGGCCTGGTGGTGGCGGGGCTGGTCAAGGTGGGCATGGGCTATCGCTATGCGGAAGCCTGGGACCAGTCCATCTATGACGAGGGCGAGAGTCCGTCGGTGGAGCGACTCCGCTTCCGGCGCGAGTAGCCCGTCGGGGCTCCATCCTGCCCAGCCGCCCAGACATCCCTGCCAACGAGGTATCTCATGTCCAATGTGCACTCCCTGCGAAGGGCGCTTCCTGTGTGCGCCGTGGCGCTGCTGCTCACCGCGACGCCTGCGCTCGCGTTCGAGCCATCCGTGCTTGTGCTGGAAGCCGACCCGGGCTCTCAGCAGGAGGTCACCGACCTGGGCGCTCGGGGCGGAGCGCTCGCGACCAGCATCAGCCAGGTCGCCGGCCAGCAGGAGGTCTCCCTGGCGTGGAGCACGGACCAGGGTGCCAGCTGGCCATCCGTACCCCAGATGGGTCGCCCGACGCGGGAGCCCCAGGTGACCGTCTGCGCTGGGCACGCTGCCATGACCTTCCGGGCGTCGTACGCTCCGGGTGCCTGGGTCATCGAGTCCTACGCGGCTCCGCTCGATGGCGGCTCTGGTACGAGTCAGGCCTGGAGCGCCGCAGGCTCCGTGCGCACGCCGGACATCGCCTGTATCGCCAATGACGAATTCGTGGTCGCCTGGTTCCAGGATTCGGGCAGCGGCTATCAGGTTCGCGTGCGGACCGGCGAGCCGCAGACCGGCATCTCGGGCCAGTCGTTCAACCTAGGCAGCGGCACGGTGAGCCGTGGTCTGGCCATCGCGACGAGTGCCACCAGGGTCTACGTCGCCTGGTTCCAGGGCAGGGACCTCAAGCTCCGCCGCTTCTCCATCGGCACCACCGGCAGCCACTCCCTGACGAGCCTCGGCACCACGACCATCGCCTCCCTCCGGTACGGCTACACCCCCAGGATCGGCGCCGACGGCGACCGGGTCATCCTGGCCTACATGGACCGGGCTGACCTCAAGGTCCGTCGCAGCGGCAATCGGGGGACCTCGTTTGGCTCCGCGCAGACCCTACGCGATGAGCCCTTCCCGTCCGAGATCGGCGCGTATCCGACCACGGTCGCGGTCAAGGGCTCCAGGGTCGCCATCGGTGCCGTGGAGATCGGGGGCATCGAAGCACTCGTCGGCAAGGGCCTTGGCTACCTCAGCACCAACGGCGGCTCGAGCTACACCAAGGTCTCGATGCACTCCGGCGGGCGCACCGTCGCTGGGCTGGTCAAGATCGGTAGCGGCTACCGGTATGCCGAGGCGTGGGACCAGTCGATCAGCCAACCTGACCCACAGTCCGTGCGCTACCGCCGCCAGTAGCCAGCCCGCCGAGGCGGGTCCGGTCAGTCGCCGTCGTAGCGCTTGAAGATGACCGCGCCGTTGTGGCCGCCGAGGCCGATGTTGTCCGACATGGCATAGCGGATCTCCATCGGGCGCGAGGCGCCATGGACCACATCGAGCCTGATCTCCGGATCAGGCTCGACGTAGTTGAGCGTCGCGGGCGCCAGCTGATGGTGCACCGACAGGACCGTGAACACACCCTCGACCGCGCCGGCCGCGCCCATGAGGTGTCCGGTCATGGACTTGGTGCCACTGATGGCGATCTCCGTGGCGCGGTCGCCGAACACGGAATGGATGGCCTGCGACTCGCGCAGGTCACCCAGGGGCGTCGACGTGCCATGGGGGTTGATGAGGTCTACCTGGTCGCGCGGCACGTCGTGACGGAAGAGCGCGAACTCCATCGCCCGGCGGGTGCCGTCGCCCTTCTCCACGGGCTGGATGAGGTCCCAGGCATCGCCGGCGGAGCCATAGCCGACCACCTCGGCATAAACGCGCGCGCCGCGCGCCTTGGCGATCTCCAGGTCCTCGAGGACCATCGCGCCGGCACCCTCGCCCAGCACGAACCCGTTGCGGGACTTGTCAAAGGGTCGCGAGATGGAGGTCAGGCCCTCATCACCGCGAGGCGTGCCCATGCCCCGCATGTTGCTGAAGCCGACATAGCCGACCTCGAACAGGGGCGTCTCGGTGGAGCCCGTGATGACCGTGTGGAAGTCACCCCGACGGATGCCTTCGGCCGCCTCGCCGATGTTGTGGGTACCCGTGGAACAGGCTGTCACGATGCACATGTTGGGTCCGCGTGCACCGAGCTCGATGGCGATCTGGCCGGATGCCGTATCCGGCAGCATGTTGGCGATGAAGAACGGGCTCACCGATCGGGGCCGGGTCTTCATGGTCTCGATGGCATCCGCCATGAGGCCCGGACCGCCGACGCCAGAGCCGAAGAACACGCCCACCTCGTCCGCGTTGGACTCGTCGATGACCAGGCCCGCGTCCGCGGCGGCCTGCTTGGCTGCCGCGACACCAAAGACCACGTTCTTGTCGGTCCGCCGAACGGCCTTGAAGTCCATCCACGCGTTGGAGTCGAAGTCGTGGACCTCACCGGCCGCACGACACTCCTGGTTGGAGGCATCCCAATAGGTGATCTCGCGCAGGCCGGAGTTGCCGGCAGTCAGGTTCGCCCAGGCTGTCGGGATGTCCGAGCCGACCGGGCTGACGATGCCCAGGCCGGTGACGGCGACTCGGCGGCTGAAATCGGGCTTGCGCATTCGGGTCTACTCCGTGGCGGCGGGCTGGTCGAGCAGGGAGCCGGGATCGGCGAGGCCGGTCGCGGCGGCTGGGTCGTCGCAGGCGAGCGTCCGGACATCCGGCGCGATCCGCTTGATGAGATTGGTGAGGACCTTGCCGGGCCCGATCTCCACGAACGTGTCGGCGCCCTGTGCGGTCAGCGCCTGGATGGCGCGCACCCAGTCGACTCCTCGGGTGAGGTGCTCGATGAGTTCCTCCCGGCATGCCTCGCCCGTGGTCAGCGGTCGGGCGTCCGCGTTGGCCAACAGGGGAGCGATGGGATCCCGGAAGGTGATGTCCGCAAGCTCGCCACGCATCGCGTCCGCGGCGCCCGCCATGAGCGGTGAGTGGGCCGCCACGCTCACTGGCAGCACGATGGCGCGCTTGGCACCAAGGCCCTTCGCGGCGTCGGCTGCGGCCTGCACCGCAGCGCGTGCACCACTGACCACGATCTGTCCGGGCGAGTTGCGATTGGCCACCGTGAAGACGCCCTCGGCGCTGCCGATCGCCGCCAGCTCCGGGATGCGGGCATCCTCGAGTCCGATGATCGCCGCCATGGCGCCGTCGGGAGAGGCCTGCATCAGGGTGCCCCGCACGCGGGCCAAGCGGAGCGCATCAGAGAAGTCCAGCACCCCCGCGGCGACCATGGCGCTGTACTGGCCCATGGAGTGGCCCGCGAAGGCGATGGGCGCCGGAAGGCCGGCCGTGGCGGCCGCGTCGCTCCACGCCCGGTAGAGCGCGATGGATGTGGCCAGGATGGCCGGCTGAGCATGCTCGGTCTGGTCGAGTCGTTCTGCGGGGCCATCCGCGATGAGTGCCGAGAGAGGCTCGCCTAGGGCGGTGTCGGCGGTTCGGAAGACCGCCACTGCCGCCGCATGGGTAAGCGCAAGACCCATGCCGACCGACTGTGAGCCCTGGCCGGGAAAGACGAGCGCCAGACGCACGCGATGGGCACCTCGATGTGCAACGTCGAACGAGCCACATGGCGGGCGCGCTCAGGTCGCCCAGAGGACGTCCCGTCCGAACCGTACCAAACCGACAGTGCGTGCTGACTGGAATACGTGCAAGATTGCACGTATCGGCCGTGCACCAGCACTGGGCGTGGACGGATGGACACAGGGAGGTCGGTGGATGCGCTCCGAACGTCATTCGCAGGGATTGCTGGACCCGGTGGTCCAGGCCGCCCGTGACGAGCTTGGCGCCGCTGGCCTGCCAGGCGACCAGATCCTGGTGCTGCGCGCCATCTGGCGTGACCTCCTGACCGGTTTCGCATCCCAGCTGAGCACCCAGGGGCTGGGTTTCCTGCAGATGACGACGCTCTACGCGGTCGCCGGGACCGGGACCCTCACCGTTGCGGACCTGGGCGAGCTGCTCGGTCGTTCACCATCAGCGGCAAGTCGGATCGCCACCGGCCTGGAGCAGCGGGGCCTCCTGCGGCGGATGGAGGAGGTGGCCGATCGGCGGCAGCGACTGCTGACGCTCACACAACAGGGGGGCGCTGTGCTGGCCGTCTTCGACCGGGCCCGTGCGGACCAGTTCCTGTCCGTCGTGCGGCCGCTGCCGATGGCCGACCGCGCGATGGTCGCCATGGCAGTCACGGCGCTTGCGTCCAGGGCGATGACCCGCGGCGGACGGCTCATCAAGTCGGCCACGACCGGGTAGCGGCT
>JBBQNA010000238.1:0-5238 GCA_038329515.1 Candidatus Limnocylindrales bacterium
CAGCTCGTCGCCAGGGAAGAGACGGTGCTCGACGTGCCGGCGACGCTGGCCGCCCGAGCTCGCCTGCTCGGCCGCGGCCACGGGCGCAAGACCGATGGCATCGATGCCCGCAGCGTGGCGACGGTGGCCCAGAGCCAGCCCCACCTGCGCCGTGTCGGCCCCGAGAACCACAGCGCGGTGCTGCGACTCCTCTCCGACCGGCGCGACGAGCTGACCCAGGAGCGCCGCCGGGTCGTCAACCGGCTCCACCGTCTGCTTCGTGACCTGCGCCCCGGCGGTGCCCCGATCGAGTTGTCGGCAACGCGGGCCTCGGAGCTCCTTGGCCACATTCGACCAGGGGCCGTCGTCGACGTCGAGCGCAAGGCGATGGCCCGAGCGCTCGTCGCCGACCTGCGGAGGATTGACCGAGCCCTGGTCGAGAACCGCACGCGCTGCGCCGCTGCCGTGGCCGCCAGCGGCACGACGTTGACGGCCATCCTCGGGATCAGTGATGTCCTGGCGGCCAAGATCCTCGGCCATGTCGGTGACGTCGGCCGCTTCGGGTCGGCCGACCGCTTCGCGAGCTACTCGGGCACGGCACCGATCGAGGTCTCGAGCGGCGAGGTAACCCGCCATCGGCTCTCGCGCAGTGGCAACCGCTCGCTCAACAACGCCCTCCACCTCGCGGCGCGCGTCCAGACCATGCACCCTGGCCCCGGGCGGGACCACTACGATCGCAAGCTCGTCGAGCACAAGTCCTCTCGCGAGGCGCTCCGCAGTCTCAAGCGTCAGCTGGCGAAGGTCGTCTACCGCCATCTGGTCGCCGATCAAGCGCATCGTCGCGCCCTCGCCTCTTGACATAGAGGCGCTATCAAGTCACGCCCGCAGGCCACGAAGCCCGGCGGGCGGCACCACGCGGAACAGCCACGACACCGGTCGGGCAGCGAAGAAACGAGCCAACCCACCGGGCTGCGCGCAGCGTCACATAAACGCGAAGAAAGCCGATGCCGACTTGAGGATCTCGTTGGCCCGCCGCAACTCCCGGTTGTCGCGCTCCAGGTCCGCGATGCGCCGGGCATCCTCGCTGCTGGTGCCCGGTCTCTGGCCCCGGTCGACCTCGGCCTGGACGACCCACTTGCGGAGGGACTCCGGGGCGATGCCCAGCTGACTCGCGATGCGGGTCACCGTGCCGAAGCGCTGTTCACCCCGGTCGAACGACTCGAGGACCATCCGGACACCCCGTTCCCGGAGCTCCTGCGGATAGACCCGTGGTGTAGGCCCGGGTCCATTGCTGCTGCTACTGATGCTCTTGCCTGCCATGGCTCCATGTTCCTCCAACTGCTGGAGTCTCCATGGAACCCAGCACGAGTGCGATCCGCTCGTCCCTGCGGAGGACGCCCAATGCGTCCCACAACCGCGGGTCCGACGTGTCGGCACCCGGCAGGTCCCGCTCGCCGATCGATGACCAAGGTCTGCGTCGCCGCCGCCGAAGCTCGTTCAACGCCAAACGCGAGGCTACGACCGTGAGCCATCCGCCGATGTCCTCGGAGCGCAGGCCGTCCCATGACTTCCAGGCCCGAAGGAAGGTTTCCTGAGCGAGATCTCGTGCCTCCTCGGGGTCGCGGACCATCAGGCTGAGACGGGCAACCAGCCTTGGATAGTGCGCGGCGACGCAGGCATCAAAGTCGCCTCTGGACGCCTGCGTCGCCGCATCGTTCTTGCCCATCACCTACTTCTACACCGCGAGTCGCCAGATACTTGCGATGCTGCCAGACAGGCTCCTGTGTGGACTAGGGCTTGAACTGGAGCGACGAGGTCGCATCGTTCATGACGCCGAACGTCGCACAGTTGGGCAGGCAGTTCCTCTGAGCGCCGCCATACGACGGATCTTCGAAGTGATAGAACTTGTCGCAGTTCGACTTGCCCTTCGCGGACGAGATCCGGTTGTTCCAGTCCGGGTTGATGCTGGACACGTTGTACGCGACGCCCGGACCACATGGCGCCCCGGCTTCCCAGAGCTTTGTGCCGTGTATCGCCAGGCATAGATCGTCTGGTCGCTGACCTTCAGATCCCGCGCGAGGTCCGCGACCTTGCGGCCAGCGGCATGCAGGCCGAGCACGCTACGACGGGACTCGGCCGGGTACGCGCGTCTGCCCATGGCTGCCTCCTGTCGGTCCGGCAGAATGACAGTCTAGTGTCACGACTCCACGAAACTCTGGGCAGACCATCCGCCGACCGGGACCAATGCGGTGCACTACAGACGTCAGGCCCTCCAACGCAACCTCCGACATCGCAGACCCAGTGACCGTGACCTTCTCCTTGTCGAGGGAATGATGTCCACGCTCTTCGCGGCCGTGGACGAGGCGAGGCATATCGTTCGCGGCCGCCCTTCATCTTCGAGTTGACACGTCCGACGTACGAGGGTCCCGCTGCAACACGCCCTGGCCTCCGCCTGTGGGTGGCCCGGACGCGGCGACGCCGCCGGGAGGAGGTCCGGCGGCGCACCACGATGGGATCGACGGGGCCTGCTCGACCCCGGTGCCCGCGATGGACCCGGGGTCGGACAGGGGCGTGTGGGAAGGGGTCAGTAGGCCTCTTCCATGGCCTTGAGGCCAGCGGCGATGTCGGCGTCGTTGCCGGAGCCGAGCGGGATCCAGGTGATGCCCAGGGTGTCGCCATTCTGGGTCACCTTCGCGGCGGACAGGGTGCCCGCACTCAGGTCGCCGGCCGTATCGGCCACGAACTTGTACAGGACCCGGTCCGTGCCGTCATCGCCGAAGTAGGCGGTCTTGCTGTCGGGCATGATCAGGGCCATCTCCTTGCTGAAGCGGCCCATCGCGTAGTGCTTGACGACCGTCGTGCCGATGCCATTGTCCTCGCCACCTGCCGGCGTCAACTCGACGTTGTAGCCGTACTCCAGGGGGTTGGCGGGGCGGCCGAGCTGTGCCGACAGCGCGTCCTTGGTGGCTACGAATTCATCGTACTCACCCTGTACGTCAGCGGGGTATTCCTCACTGGTGAGGGCGGTGTTCCAGGGGGTGACGCTGGCGTTGCAGTTGTTCTGGGTACCGCCGACTGCGAGGAAGTCGACGGTGTCGCCATCGCTGGCGGTCCAGGTGCCGTCCGCCGCCTGTGTGATGTACAGCTTGCTCACGCCGCCGGGCACGCACTCCCAGTTGGAGTACAGGTAGCCCTGGGTGCCATCGGATGCCGTCGGCAGGTACATGTTGCCGTCGGGGTTGTTGCAGATGTTGATGACCTTGCCATCGGGCGCCGTGATGGCACCGAAGGTCTGCCCAGCGGGGGCGCCGGGGATCGGCTCACCGGTTCGGCCCAGCATCTGATACGTGCCGCTGGCCAGGGTCAAGGTCTTCATCGCGTCGCCGGTCGGCACGGGCACGGGCGTGAACGGGTCGCCAGCCTTGTAGCCGCTGATGACGCCGACCGTGGCCCGGTTGAACGGATAGGTGTTGGTGGCTGCTGGATGCTGGACGTTCAGGAACATGGTGCCGTCCGGCTCGATGCGCAGGCCGGTCACTTCCGCGCCCTCAGGCATCGTGGCGAACCGCTGGAGGGTCGTGCCATCCCACATCCACAGCATCTGGTTGTGGTGGAAGTCCGTGTCCTCGCCGATCCAGAGGTTCCCCTTGGGGTCCACGAACACGTTATCCGGGTTGGAGATCGCATCTGGGTTGCAGGGGTAGTCGGCGTTGGCCTCGTCGTACGGGCCGCCGGCGAGAGCGATCGACAGCGACGGCAGGTCGTAGCTCGCATCGAGCGTCCCGCCCAGGATCGCACCGCACGGATTCTCGGTCAGCTGGATGTCGCCGGCGCCATCGGACATGCCCTTCGCGATGGCTGTATCGGCGTAGTACAGGTTCTGGTTCGTGGGGTCGAACGCGACGCCCTCCAGCTTGCGGAACTCCGCCGTCGCCCCCTTGGCGATGGCGACCTCGTGGCTGAACACGAACGGCGCGATGGGGCTGCTCAGGTCAGACGGGGGGATCGTCGGATCCTGGGCCAGCGCAGGAGATGCGGCGAGGGCCATCAGGCCAGCTGCCACCACCAGTGAGGCACGTGCGCGCGGTCCGCGCCCGATGCCTGTTCGAGTCGTCATCGATCCCTCCCTACTGCCGGCCCGGGTCGTTCATCGTTCCTGGCCATGCCGCGGTCCACGCCGCGCTGCGACGACGATGCAAGCCGTGTGTCATCGCAGCGTCAGCGGGCTGTTATCAGATGCGCGGAGTCACGCGACCGGGGCGTCGCCGAATCACGCGACCGGAGCCTCGCCCGGGGCGCGCCTGGTTGGGCGCACCAATCAGTCGCTCGGTGGGCCAGACCGCTCGAGCAGCTCGGGTGGGATCAGCCAGCGCAGCAGGCCCGTCGCGGGCCGGAGGGGCAGCCGGATCTCGATGGTCGCGAGGGCGCCCTTGCGCATCTCCTGCATCGGGGAGCCGATCAACTCCGAGAGCAGCATCGAGAAGTCCGGATCGTGGCCCACCACCAGTGGGGCGCGGGCGGCCGCATCGGCCAGTATCGCGTCCAGGCGACCGAGGGAGCAGCCGTCGGCAAGCCGATCGTCGATGACCGGTGTGACGCCGATGGCCCGACCCAGGATCTCCGCGGTCTGCAACGCCCGGATCTTGGGGCTGGTGATGATGTGATCGGGCGGCACCCGGATGCGCAGCAGGACGGCTCCCAGCCGCTCCGCCTGGCGGCGGCCCTTGGGCGTCAGCGGTCGCAGCTCGTCAGGTCCGTCCCACGCGCCCGAGTCGCCGGCGTGCGCATGCCGGACCAGGTGCACGGTCTCGAGGCGCCGCTCTGGACCGGGATGTTGTGCCATGCGGGCAGGATGACACCGACCGCCCGGAGCCGCCCGGGACAGCGATCACGAGGCATTAACCCGCCGATGATCGGGCTCACACGATCCTCGCCCATCATCCGTCTGTGCCTCCTCCTCGGCACCCCTGACCCGCGAGCTCGATCGTCGCCTCCCCGCGATCGGCCTCCGCCGCCGTCAGGACCGCGCGCGGACCGTCCCAACCCCTCGGGACCGGTCCGCGCAGCCGTTTCCGGAAGATACGCGTGTGCGAGCGGCTCCCGCGGCGTGGGAGCGAGCGCTCACCCAGCGTTGACGACGATGCAACCGTCCGGACATACGTGGCCGCCAACGTCGTGACATGGCTCGTTCCGGACGTCACCACAGCTGGTCCGCCATCACCCTACTGTCCATGGCCTCCCTCGCCTTTCCCGTGATGA
>JBBQNA010000239.1:0-5215 GCA_038329515.1 Candidatus Limnocylindrales bacterium
GAACCGACGCAATACTGCGGACAGCGCGATAGTCGCCTCCATCCGCGCCAACGCCGCACCGATGCAGTAGTGGACGCCGCTGCCGAACGCGATGTGCCGGTTCGGATCGCGCTGGATGTCGAAACGGTCGGGGTCCGCGAAGCGTGACGGATCGCGGTTCGCGGCGCCCAGCAGCTGGATGACGATCTGGCCGCGGCGCAGTTGCTGGCCGTGCAGCTCGGTGTCCGCCGCGACCCGCCGGAACGTCCGCTGGATGGGGCTCTCGAAGCGCAGGATCTCCTCGATCGCGGAGCCCATGAGCGAGGGGTCCTCGCGCAGCGCGGCCAATCGTGCAGGATGGCGAAGCAGCGTCCAGACGCCGTTCGCGATGAGACTGGTCGTCGTCTCGTGGCCGCCGATGAGGAACGTGACGCAGGTGGAGTACAGCTCCTCCGTCGTCAGTCGCTCCCCGGCGACCTCGACCGCGACGAGGTTGCCCAGCAGGTCGTCCGTGCTCGGGTTACGCCGACGCGTCTCGAACAGGTCCTCCAGATAGGCGCGCATCTCCAGGAGCCCGGACGCCGAGCGGGGTACGGCTTCCGGGATGGCCCGGCCTGTCCCCTGGAACGCCACGATGTCGTCCGACCAACCCTGGAATCGGTGTGCGTCAGCCGGTGGCGCGCCGAGCAGCTCCGCGATGACGATGGCCGGCAACGGCTGTGCCAGGTCAGCCACGATGTCCATCTGTCCTTGGGCCATGACGCGATCCAGATGCGCATCGACGATGCCCGTGACTCGTTCGCGGACTTTGGCGATGACGCGAGCCGAGAATGCCGTGCCGATGAGCGAGCGCAAGCGCTGGTGTTCGGGCGGGTCGGCATGGATGAGGCCGCGCGTCGAGAAGTGATGGCGGATGGGGTCGGCGACCGGCTGGAGTTCGGGCGGCAGTACATCGAGCAGCTCCAGCAGGCGACCGGCGCTGGAGAAGCGGGCGTGGTCGCGCAACACACCCACGATGTGGTCGTAGCTCGTGCACACCCAGGCGCCCCACGCCTCGGACCAGTACAGCGGCGCCCGCTGCTGGAGCTGCCGATACGCTGGATACGGGTCCTGGCTGAAGTCCGGATCGGACAGCAGTCCGTCCAGCGACGGCGACACGGATTCGTCCATCGCTCTCATCGCCGCACCATGGATGTCAAGATACATACCTCGCCATCGGGCGACAAGCGCAGGGAGCCGCTCATGCCGACCGCGCAGCGAGACCAGTTCGAGGACCGCATCGACACCCCGGAGTGGTTCCAGGATCCGTACCCCGTGCTGGCCGCACTGCGGGAGGGCGACCCGGTCTATTGGAGCGAGCGGTGGGGCGTCTGGGTGGTGACGCGCCACGAGCATGTGCTGGAGGTGCTCAGGGATCCGCGCCGCTTCTCCAACGCCGGACGCTTCAGTACCTTCCTGGATGTCCTGCCGGCCGACGCCGCCCCGCACGTCGACCCGCTGCGGCGACACTACGCGTGCGGGATGCTCCAGTCCGACCCACCCGACCACACGCGACTACGACCGCTGGTGAACAAGGCGTTCACGCCGCGGGTCGTGGCCGCGTCACGACCGCGTATCGAGCAGGTCGTGGCGGAGCTCATCGGCTCCTTCCGCGACCGCGGAGCGGCAGACCTGCTGCGGGAGTTCGCCTATCCGTTGCCTGCCATCGTCATCTGCGAGCTGATGGGCGTCCCCGTCGCGGACCGTGAGCAGCTGATCGAGCTCTCGGATGGCGTGGTCGGTATCCAGCGCGCCGGTCGTGCCACCGTCGATGAACACCTCGTGAGCTCTGCCCGATGCATCGTTGGCATGGAGGACTACTTCCGGGACCTGTGCCAAGAGCGGCGTGCCATGCCCCAGGACGACCTCATCACGGCGCTCGTCCAGGCAGAGGAGTCCGGCGACCGCCTCGATGAGGCGGAGCTCATCTCGATGTGTGCCACGCTCATGATCGCGGGCCACGAGACGACCCGGAACCTGCTCGCCAATGGCATGCGCCTGTTGCTGGAGCGTCCGGATGTCATGCATCGGCTGGCCGCCGAGCCGGACCTCTGGGAGAGCGCCATCGAGGAGATGCTCCGGTTCGAGAGCCCGGTCGCGCGGGGCTGGCGCCGGGTGGCCGCGGACACGAGCTTCCAGGGTCGCGAACTGCGCCAGGGTCAGCTGGTGTACCTGATGCTGGGTGCCGCCAACCGGGATCCGCTGGTCTTCACCGAGCGCGACACGTTCGACATCGCCCGGACGGGCAACCGCCACCTCGCATTCGGGCAGGGCATCCACTTCTGTCTTGGCGCGCCACTCACGAGGCTGGAGGCACGGGTGGCGTTCCCGGCACTGCTGGCCGCGCTGCCAGGGCTGCGGCTGGATGGGCAGCCGCGCTGGCACGAGAGCGTGACCCACCGGGGGTTGGCGTCACTGCCGGTGCGCTACGGGTCGGGGTCATGATGGTCGCCATGGACGACCTCAGAAGCCAGCCGTTGCGCTGCTCGGCAAACGTGTCGGTGCTCTTCCCCGGGCTGTCTCTTGTGGCTGCGCTGGACGCAGCAGCGCGTGCCGGGTTTCACACCGTGGAGCTTATCGACCCATACCAGCTGGAGCCGGCCGATCTGGCGCGGGCACTCCGCGAGCGCGAGCAGACGGTCGACCTGCTCAACCTGCCCATGGGCGATTTCGCAGCGGGCGAGCGTGGCAGGGCAGGTGACCCGACACAGCGCGCCGGCTTCCAGGCGGACCTGGACCGGGCGGTCCGGGTCATCGACCTGGCGGGCGCCCGCAAGGTCAACGTCCTCGCGGGACGCAGCGTGGCCGGATCTGACGAGAGGGCCCAGCTGGACTGCCTGACGGCCAACCTGGCCCTCGCCGCGGACCGCTTCGTCTCGATGGGCGTCCGGGTCGTCACCGAGATGCTCAATCCACGGGACGTGCCGGGATTCCTGGTGTCATCCGTCCCGGTCGTGGTGGATGTCCTGGCGCGCCTGGACGGTCGTGTCCTGCTCCAGCTCGACGTCTATCACCTGCAGCGGATCCAGGGCGAGCTGCTGCGGACCATCGCGGACCTCGCACCGCTGACCGGCCATATCCAGATCGCGGATGCGCCCGATCGGAGCGAGCCGGGGACGGGCGAGATCAATCTCCGCAACGTGCTGGCGGGCATCGTTGCGACCGGCTACACGGACCTCATCGGCCTGGAATACCGGCCCACGGCCGGCTGTGTCGACCCCTTCGCGTGGGTCGAGGAGTACGGCCTGGAACGTGCCTGACGATCCTCCGGACGTCGCCGCCCGTCCCCTGCACCGCCGGCCCGCCGGGCCCCGCGCGGTGGCTATCCTTGGGTCCATGCCCAGATCGAGTCGCGGTTCTCAGGCATTCGTGCCGCACTACGTCCAGATCCGGGACGAGATCGCCCGGCGGATCGCCGCGGGCGAGCTGCAGAAAGGTGACCGGATCCCGTCGTTGCGCGAGATGTGTACCGAGTTCGGGGTCTCGTCCATCACCGCTCGCCGCGCGCTGCTGGACCTCCTCAACGAGGGCATCGTGGAGCGCCGCGGAGGTCTGGGCGCCTTCGTCACGGGCCTCAAGCGTCGGGCACGCATCGCGATCGTGATCATCGGCTACAGCGAAGGATCGTGGCGGGAGAACAGCGGCTCGTTCGGGCAGCTCGTCGGTGGCATCGCTTCGGCCACCTGGGAACAGGACGCGCTGCTCTCGGTGCTGCCCATCAACGACCCCACCAACGCACCCGAGGCACTCCGCCAGCTGCTCCATGATCACCCCGTCGATGGGCTGCTGCTGCGCGTGGCAGGCGACGTGGACTGGCGCGTGGTCGACATCCCGACCGAGCTGTCGGTGTCCACCGTGCTCATCAAGCGGACGCCACCGGTGTCGGGTGTGCCGGCCGTCCTGCCTGACGCACGACGTGCTGGTGAAATGGCGGTCGATCATCTGGTCGGCCTGGGCCATCGGCGCATCGGGCTCATCACGGCGACCGCCGCCACCGATACCTACCGCGACCACAAGGCGGGCTTCATCGCGGCACTTCAGCGCCACGGCATCCGCATCGGGCGGGAGCTGGTGTCCGAGGTGCCCAGCGTCTTCGGCGAGCACCGTCGCGCAGCCGCGGAGCGACTGCTGTCGCTGCCGGAACGACCCACGGCCCTGGTCACCAACGCCGACTTCCTGGCGCTGGGCGCGTACGAGGCAGCCGCTGCGCGCGGCCTCGTCATCCCCGACGACCTGTCCGTCGTCAGCTTCGATGACATGGAGTTCGCGCAGCATCTCAACCCGCCGCTGACCACGGTCCGGCTCTCGTATTACGACCTGGGCCGCGTGGCAGCCACGACCCTGTTCCGGGTCCTGGACGACGAGGAGGTGCCCACGGTCCAGCAGCTGCCGGTGGACCTCGTCGTCCGCGAATCGACGGCTGCGCCGAGCCTGGCATAGACGCAGGAGCGACCCAGGACGGAGCCGCGGCCGAGCTGCTGATGCTGATATGCTTGTATGCACACGTTCCCTGGAACGCGTTTGGCGGCACTACGTAGCGTCACAGGAGCAGCGGATGTCATCGCTGACTGAATCGACCGGGCCCAGTGTGGCCCTGCCCGCGCGCACCATCGCTCGTCCCATCGTGCAGGTGTCCGTGGACGTGCCGACCACGGAGGAAGCGATCGCCATCTCGCACATGGCGTTACGCGCCGGGTGTGACTGGCTGGAGGTGGGCACGCCGCTCATCCTGTTCTCGGGCCTGCCGTCGGTCGCGGCACTCGCCGAGGCCTTCCCGGATCGCCAGATCTTCGCCGACATCAAGATCGTGGACGGCGCCCAGAAGTACGTGGTGGCTGCCGCGGAGCATGGGGCGCAGTACGTCTCGGTGTGCGGCGTGGCCAGTGACGCCAGCATCCGCCAGGCAGTAGCCGGCGGGCACGCCACGGGTATCAAGGTCGTGGTCGACCTGTACGCGGCAGCTGACCCGGTGGCCCGGGCGCTCCAGGTCGTGGACATGGGTGCGGACGTCATCTACGTCCACTACGGGGGCGACTCGTGGGCGGAGGACCCCGAGCACGATGACACCGCCGACGTGGTCGCCAGGGTCAAGGCGGCGGTTGACGTGCCCGTGGGCTGCGTGAGCTTTGATGCGGACTCCGCTGTCGCCGCGGTGCAGGCAGGGGCGGACATCGTGCTCATCGGGCATCCCTACCTG
>JBBQNA010000240.1:0-5203 GCA_038329515.1 Candidatus Limnocylindrales bacterium
CAGCCCCGAGCACGAGTGCCAGCGTGGCAGGTAGCGATCCGGAGGTCGGCGCGGTCGCGATCACCAGGCGACGCTGACCCGCATTCGTTATCGGCCTGTTGACCTGCGGACAACGATGGATGAACGAGCGACCGGGCTCCGACGCGTGCCACGGTGGGTCGTGTCCTTGTTGCCCGACCTATCGCACCCTGGTGCGCGAGTGGCACACAGCCACTACGCGTAGGTGGCAGCCATGAAAAAGCCGCCGGTGGCGGGGCCACCGGCGGCTGAGTCGGACCGAGAGCAGGAGACTACGGGGCCACCGACGCCTCGGGCATCATGCTCGCGCCCGGCATCATGCTCGCGTCCGGCATCATGCTCGCGTCCGGCATCATGCTTGCGGCGGGTGCCGGGGGCGTGCTTGCACCGATGAGGAACACCGACACGGCGGTCGTGCCGTCGCCATTGTCGTGGAGCCACGCGACGCCCGACAGTCGGGACCCGTTCTGCTCCGCGAGGCCGATGGCGAGGTCCGTCTCGCTGATCATCACTCCGCCGATATCGCCGCAGGCGACATAGACGTCCATCGCGTCTGCGCTCTGGTGGACGTTGACGCTGTGCTCGCCAGCCACGATGTCGGCAAGGGCCAGCGGCACCGAGCTGACGCTGGAGGCGACGACGTTGGCCGAAGCCACGCCCATCATGTCGCCGGCAGGCACGACGACGTCCGTCAGGGGAGCGACGACGTCGCCGGGCATCGGACACACACCCGCGTGGATATGAGCCGGGTACGGGCCGACCACATGGGCCGCGAGTGCGCCCGGTCCGAAGGCGGAGGCGGTGAGTGCCAGGGTGGCACCCAGGAGCAGGGATCGTCGATTCATGCGAACACTCCGATGATCTGGTGCCCACGCCGTGGTCGGTGCGGCTCACCTCGATCCATTAGGCGCCATCGGCCGTGACATCGGTGTGACACTCGCGGCTGGGAGATCGCGATCAGGCGACAAAGATCATGGCGCTCTGGCTGGCGATCCTCGACACCCACCGCGGAGACCGGTGACATGGCCGCCCGTGGTCAGGAGTGGTCCCACGGCTGTTCGCCCCTGGCGATCAGCCCTGGTGGGTTCAGGAGGTGTTCGCCGCCGAACCTTTCAGCGTCGCAGGGTCGAGTCGCTCGGCCAACCGGGCGCTGGCCGCGGCGATCGGTGGGTCAGTCGCTCATACCCCGGATCAGGCGGACGGCCTCCGCGGCGCCGCCGGTCCACGCATCGCCGTGGCCGGGCAGGACGAAGCCGGCCTCGAGTCCTTCGATCCTGCTGAGCGACGAGGTCGCGGTCTGGCGGTCGGCCGTGAAGGCGGCGATCTGCGGACCGCGCCGGCCATCGGTAACGGCATACGTGGCGAGGGCGTCGCCGACGAACAGGGCGTTCAGGTCAGGGACGTGGAGTGCCGCACTTCCTGGGGTATGGCCGGGCATCGCGATCACCTTGGGGTGGCCCGGGATATCCAGGGTCGCGCCATCGCCAAAGGTCGACACCACATGGACCTTGGGCGTGCGCAGCGCACCGCGGAGAATCCCGAACCACATGAAGCCGAGGAGTGGCCCGAGCTTGATCGGCCCCATCCCCTTCGACGGGTTGGGCACCTCGCCTCGAGCCAGGGCCGCGTCAAGATCAAGGATCGAGACGGGCACCGAGCGCTCCCGGCGCAGGCGCTCGGCAAAGCCGATGTGGTCGCTGTGCCCATGGGTGAGGACCAGGGCTCGCACATCCGAGATCGTCCGCCCCATCGCAGCCAGCTCCGTCGAGAGCCCGTCGTAGTAGCCGGGGATGCCGGCGTCGATGATGGTCACCTCGCCAGCCTCCTCGATGAGGTAGGAGTTGATCATGCTGTTGGTGCCGATCCGGTGGATCGAGTCGGCGATCTTCATCGTTCCCTACTCCACGATGCATGTGCGACCAGACGACGTCCACGTTGCGCTTGGATGCCTGCGATCATGCGCACGATGACAGCGGCTCATGCGCTGACATCGTGATGGACGGTCGCTTCTGCTGGCGCGTGACCGCAGCCCGGTCTGCTCGACGGTCAGATGCGGACGACGGCCTGCCCCGTGGTGACGGTCGGCGCGCTTGCCTCGATGTCAGCCGCGTTCGCGGCGATCCACTCCCGCGCGACCCGGACGCTCTCATCGATGCCCGCCTGGTCCTGGCACACGGTCACGGACACGCCGCCCTCGGCGGTCTCGATGAAGGCGTAGCTCACGAGCCCGGGTACCGCGCGGATGACCGCCTCCACGTCCGCTGCCCGCTCGGCGATGCGTCGCACGAGTTCCTTCGCGCCGGGACCTGCATAGGTACGAACCACTGCTTCCATGAATGACCCTCCTCGATGCGCGGCCCGATGGATGGGCGACTGGCAACGCTACACCCTGTGAAGGTGTCGGTTGCGCCCACCTGGCCCAGCGCCACCTGCCGCTACTCAGAGCGGAGTCCCCCACATACATAGATCCGCTCGGGTCGACTTGGCTGGTCACGATGCGGAGGCTTCGCTGCCACGAAGAGTGGTTGGAATGCCGTCACTCGGGGGCGGCGATCGCGTCACGGCAGGGGCGACACCTCGACGAAGACCTTGATCGCCCCCGGGGAACCCAGATGGTCGAACGCTTCGCGCCAGCTATGGAGCCCTTCCACCCGATGGGTCAGCAGGCGCGCCAGCCAGCCGGGATAAGACGCTTCGAGCACCGCCAGGTCGCGTACGCCGGCGTCGAAATGGACGCGGTTTGCGTTCACGGTGCCGACCATCACCTTGTTGCCGAGCACGAAATCCAGGTTGATCGCGTCGGAGGCGACCTCCACCCGCCGCATGCCCCCGGTCACGCTCGCGAGCACGATGATGCCATTCTTCGCGAGCAGGACGCACATCGCCTCGAACACGATCGGTGAGAAACCGGTCGCCTCGAATATCAGGTCGAACTGTCCGTAGTGTTCGGCGACCTGGCTGATCGTCTGCGACTCGATGCTCACGTACGTGGGCCCGAGCGCCTCGACCAGTTCCGAATTCAGGTTCGGGCGTGGCGACCGGGCGATCGTGGACACTTCCAGGCCGCGCGCCCGCAGCGCAGCAGTGGCCAGCAGGCCGATCGTGCCGGCGCCCAGCACTGCCGCGCGGCGCGGATGCTAGACCTTCAGCCGACGCTGGATCTCATACGCCTGTGCGATGCCCTTCTCGACCACGCTCATCGGCTCCAGCAGGACGGCCACGTCGCGCAGCCCCGCCGGGACACCGATCAGGTACTCGGGGTCCTCGACGTAGCGCTCGGTGAGGAAGCCGTGGACATGGCTGATGCCATGCTCGAAGTACGTCTCGTCCGTGGTCATATCCGGCATGCCGATGCGGTCGTACAGGCTGGTCCCGGCCCGGCGGACCCTCGCCACCACGTAGTCGCCGGCCGTGAACTCAGTGACGGCGGACCCCGTTGCCTGCCCTGCCGGAGCCTGTTGGGTCAGCCCGCGATGCCCACGTCGAGTTCGCTGCGCAGTGCTCGCAGTCCCAGGCGTATCCGGCTCTTGGCGGTGCCGAGCGGGCTCTGCATCCGGGCTGCCACCTCACGGTGTGGCAGTCCGTCCAGGAACGCGAGGCTCACCGCTTCGCGCTGGGCCCGGGGCAGGGTCGCCAAGGCGTCGTGGATGCGGGCGCTTTCGAAGCGCGCGTGCACGGCAGCAGTGAAGTCGTCGGTCGTCAGGGCGGCGATGCCGACAGCGCCCTCCTCGGGCAAAGCGGACGTGACACGTCTGCGTCGGAGCATGTCGATGGCACGGTGGTGCGCGATGCGCAGCATCCATGTCGAGGGCTTTGCGATGCAGGGATCATAGGAGGGTGCCGAGCGCCAGATCCCAAGGAACGTCTCCTGCACCGCGTCCTCGGCAAGCCGCGGGTCCCGGAGGATACGCGACGCGACGCCCAGCATCTGTGCCGCGTATCGGTCGTATAGCAAGCCCACCGACTCCTGGTCCCGCTGGGCGACCGCTCGCAGCAGTTCCTCATCGGACGGGGCGGTGGTCGTCACCTGCATGGCGAGGGCGGCGGGAGCGCGTTGCGGTGTGTGGCCGTTCTTGAGCATGTGCTCCGATCTGTGTCGTCATCGCGGACACGGTCCGCAGGAGCGTCCCACCGGCTCACACGACTCGACGGAGACGCGCGATCAACGAGGCCTGCGGCCACGAACATACGGGGTCGCGACCGCTTTCGATACCCGATTCCCGGCCGATTCTGGCCCCATAACGGCTCCGTATGACGATCGCAACGTCGCGGCGGCCGGATACCACCTCCCTGTTATGGGCGTGTAGTCGACGTCATAGACAAGCCTCCCGCCCACCTTGTCCAACTGATGGCGCCCCGCACCACCGGGCCCGGTCGGCAGGGCACCGCTTCGTACTCGAGGTCTCTTCGGCATACGACAAGGTCCGGGCCATCGATGCCACGGAGAACGGCGGCACGGTCACGTTGGCCTTGACGACGGGCTTCAGCTTTGCCAAGCCCATGCTGTATCTCAGCTTCGAGGCATCCAACTCGGTGGCCGCCACGTTAGAGTCCGCCACGCTCGCACCGGCACTTGCCGATGTCCGAGTGGGCGGCGATGACGGGGCCTTCAGCGCAGTCGAGCGCTTGTTCGCAGTCGTCAATGGTCCGACCGGGTCTGACAACCCCCAGCGCCAGGGTTTCGATAGCGCACTGTCCGATGGCCGTGGGCCACTGAATGTCCTCGGCGGCATCCCGACGGTCGCGACCGACTACAGCCCGCTGTGGGACGTCAACCAGGCGGTCTGGTCGGACGAGGCCATCGCCAAGGGCTACCGGTCACGCGTCATCGAGGAGTTCCAGATCCTGGGCCTTGTGCGGCAGGGCTGGCTGACCGGCGGACCGGGCGCCGAGTTCGGGTCCTCCGGCATCATCGTCAACTGCCCCATCGTGATGCGCCTGCTCTGATCCGCTCGCGCCTCTCGTTACTCGTCACCTGTCGTGGGGGGGGCCCCAGGCCGGGGGTGAGGGGTTAGCCCCACACACCCCCACCCGCCCCCCCGCGCCGGGGGCTGTGGAACCCCCCCCCCCCCGGCTCCGGCGGTCGACGCCCGCGCGGCGCACCGCCCGGGCTACGGCTACGAGTTCTCACCCGACACCGCGAACACGGTCGCCGACATCCCGGAGCCGAGAGCGGCCGATCTCG
>JBBQNA010000241.1:0-5173 GCA_038329515.1 Candidatus Limnocylindrales bacterium
CCGGTCCGATCCGGAAGTGGCCCGCGTGCCGATCAAGGATGGCCCCGAACACGCTCGGCCCGTCCATCCGCGGCAGGCACAACCACTCCACGGATCCCGTGGCGGTCACGAGTGCCGTGACCACGCCATCCGACAGGAACGCAAGGGACTCGATGGGCGGGAACTCATCCGGGCGGCTCACCCGGTCACGATACCCCGCCGCGCTGACCCCATTTGCATCGCGCGGTCAGCGGCGCAGGGCACCGCCTCCGCGGTCACACCCGGTCCACACTCAGGCCCAGTCGCCCCGATGGGTGCTCGTGTGGCTGTCCTCGATGGAAGGACGGCTGTCCGCGCCAACGGCCATCGCCGCTGCACCCAGCACGCCGAGGACGCTCATGACCAGCAACAGGCCCCAGACCGCCGCTGACAACTGCTCCATCACCGGACCTCCCTTTCGAGGTTCCATCGCCAGACCCGGACCACTTCTGATGTGAGTGGACTTGACCCGTCGTCGATACCGGTCCACCATAGCCAATACCACCCGGCCCACAAGATGCCACTTGATAAGACTGGACTGGAATCGGAGTCGTCGGCCATGTTGGATACCAATCAGGCGATCGGACTGGTCCCGCTGCCGCGCGGTTGGGCCGACGGCAGCGCGCCCCTCAACCAGCAGCTTGCCGATGCCATCGGCAGGCTCGTTCGACAGGGTGACCTGCTGCCCGGGGCGCGACTGCCCTCCGAGCGCGACCTGTCGGACCAGCTGGGTATCTCGCGCACGACCGTGGTCAGCGCGTACGAGCGTCTCCGTGCGAACGGCATCATCCGCTCCAGGCGGGGCAGCGGTTCACGCGTGGCACCCGGCGTGGAACCATCGTCCGCCATCTCCTGGGTGGGAGCCGTGCCGTCGTTCATGCCTGGGCGCCTGGGCTCGCGCGAGACCTCCGTGCCCGGTGAGCGACTGGTCCCCAGTGGCATCGACGAGCCCATCGCGCTCACCATCGGTGCCCTGCGGGCATGGTCCGGCGTGCGCGAGATCATCGAGGCGACCGTCGCCAACGACCTGGATGAGCTCCTCGACGACTACGGCTACATGCCCTTCGGGCTGCCGGCGCTTCGGGTCGCCGTGGCCCAGATGCTCACCCAGTCGGGCGTGCCCACATCCATGGACCAGGTCCTCATCACCGGTGGTGGGCAGCAGGCCATCCACCTCCTGGTGGACCAGCTGGCAGGTCCGGATGGCGTCGTGGCCATCGAGGATCCGACCTACATCGGGGCGCTGGACGCCATCCGCGCCGTGGGTGCCTGCACCGTGCCCGTGCCGGTCGGTCCGGACGGCATCCGCATCGATGCCCTGACCCGGGCGCTCGGCAGCATGTCGCCCGCGTTCCTGTATGTCGTGCCCACGTTCCACAACCCGACCGGTGTCGTCATGCCCGAGGCGAACCGACGGGCACTCGCCGAGCTGGCCATCCGGCGCGATCTCATCGTGGTCGAGGACCTCGCACCCGAGACCACGGTCAGCCGGCGGATGCTGCCACCCATCGCGACGTACGCACCCGACCAGGTCATCACCATCGGATCACTGTCGAAGGGTGGCTGGGGTGGCCTGCGTATCGGCTGGATGCGTGCCGAGCCGCGCCTCATCACCCGCCTCGCGGCACGCAAGGCGACCTTCGACCACGGCTCCCCCACCCTGCCCCAGGCCGTCGCGATCCGGATGCTGGCCCGTGGCGACGAATTCGGCGAGCGTGCCGAGCGCGAGTCGAAGCTGCGCCGTGATGTCGCGGCCGCGGCGCTCCGGGAATACCTGCCCGACTGGCGCTGGACGATGCCCCAGGGCGGCCTCTCGTTCTGGGTCACGCTGCCCGACGGTGACGCAGTGACGGTCTCCCGGGTCGCCGCGGAGCACGGCGTGCTGGTGCGACCCGGTCCCGCGGCGTCACCCCTGGGTGGCTTCCGGGATCACCTGCGCATCGCGGTGGGCGAGGAGCCTGAACGACTCCAGGAAGGCATCCGCCGCCTGGCACGCGCGTGGCAGGCCTGCCGCCCCACCCCCGCACGGGCGATGGAGTCGGTCCTGTCCGTCAGCGTCTGACCGCTCGCCACGCATGCGCCTGCCAGAGGACGAGCCCGGGCGTCGAGGGGGTGGGGTGGCCTAGGGGAATCGAACCCCTAACCGCTGGATCCACATTCCAGTGCTCTGCCGATTGAGCTAAGGCCACCGCGGCATCTGCCGGCAGCGCGACGCTCCTGCGCCACGCCCGGGGACCCGCTGAGTGTACCCGATCCGGTGTCGGACGGTGTGCGACGTCAGTCCCCGGGGCGTGCGACCACGTCCACCTCGATGTCCATGGCCGGGTCCGCCGGCCAGCCCGAGGTGCCCACGATGCGGAACGGGAATGACGCGATGACACCCGCCCCGGCACCCAGTCGAAGACGCAGCGCGTCCCCCACCGGGATGGACGCGCGGGCGACCAGGGACGTCGTATCGCCCGCCACCGTGACCGTGTCCACGACCACGCTCCCGTCCTCGACCGGCACGTGGACGCCGTGCAGCGTGGCACGCACCGCGATCACCGGCACGTCCCGCAGGTCCGGCGCCCGGATGACCACCTCGTCGATGGCCAGACCCGCGTAGGTCGCGTCGTGGACCGTCACGGTCATGTTCCCCAGGGACCCGGTCGCTGGGTACCACGGGGACCAGTCCGAGATGACCACCGATCCGGCCCGTATGCCGAATGCCCGGACGGCGTCCTCGATGCGCCACCGGGGATACGCCAGCCAGCCAGCGACCAGTGCGGTGATGACGAGCGCGACGAGGACGACGATGAGGGTCCGAGCCCGCGACGGCCGCCCTGTGGATGTCCCGGGTCTCACCTCCCAAGCGTAGGGCCAAGCACGCTGTGCCGATGGCCCCCATCCAACGGGCGAAGATCACCCGACCGGTGGCGTCACCACATCCGGCACGCCCGACGCGCTGACGGTCGGTCGACTGGTACCCAGTGCCCGGATGAGGGGGTGGAAGCAGAGCGCCAGCGACATGCCCAGCAGCGTCAGGCCGAAGGCGACCTGGGTCGCCACGGCACCGAACTGGCCTGCAGCGGCACCCGCGACCAGATGGCCGATGGGTCCGAAGCCGAGCGCGAACGCCCAGATGCCCATGGCTGCTCCCCGCTCCGCGTCCGACGTGGCTCGCTGCATCAGCGCCTGTGACAGCGAATCGGCACCCGCCGCCGCCGCACCCACGAGCAACAGCGGCAACAACGCCACGAGCAGCCCGGGGCTGATGGCGAACGCCACCAGCGCCGCGCCAAAGAGGGCGTCGAGGGCCACCAGCGCCCGACCCCGGGTGATGCGAGCGCCCAGCACGATGACCACGGACAGTCCCAGGACACCACCCAGGCTGCGCACCGCATTCAGCGAGCCGTAGGCATCCGGACCGGCGCCGAACACGTCCCGGGCGAACACGGGGATGAGCGTCATGGACGAGAAGCCGAGCACCTCCACCATGACCACGACGAGCCACAACAGGGTCAGCAGGCGATCGCGACGGAGGAGTGTGAGGGCGATCCGCAAGCCCGCGGGGGCAGCGCGCGGCCGGAGATCCGTTCGGCGTCGGTGCCCGCGGCTGAGGCCCAGGATGGCGGCGCTCAGGAGCTGGCTGAACGAGAACACGCCGAGGGCCACGACCAGTCCATAGCGACTGAGGAGCACGCCACCCACGATGCTGCCGCAGATGCTCATGAGCTGGGCCAGCAGGTTGGCGACGGCGATGCTGCTCGTGGCCAGATGGGGACCGACGAGGTCAAAGGCATACGTGGTCGCAGCCGAGATGCGGCCCGCGTCCAGGACGCCCAGCAGGAATGAGCCACCGAGCAGCATCCACAGCGGCAGGTTGCCACCCTCGGCCCAGGCCACGAGCGCGAGCAGGGCACCGACGGCGGCGCCGCCGAGGCTGACCGCCACCAGCAACCGACGGCGATCGACCCTGTCGGCGAGGACCCCGGCAGGGATGCCGAACAACAGCAGCGCCAGGAAACGGACCGCGAAGATGGCACCCACAGCGAGCGGATCGGTGGTCACGATGAGCGTCACCCACGCGAACACGACGCTGCTCAGCGCCCAGCTGAAGGACGACCCGGCGAACGAGACGGCATACGCGGGGTACCCCGGCCGCCGGAACGGCGCGCGCCAGTTGCCCGTGAGGCTCGTCGGCACATCGGGCATCAACCCGTCATCGGTGGTCTGCATCAGCTGACCTCGACGGTGGCGCCCAATGCCTCGAGGGCTGCCCGGATGCGATCCGCTTCGGCCGGGCTGAGATCGGCAGCGACCACGCGCGGCGCCTTGTCCACGACGCGTGCGGCACGCCAGCCGCTCTGGCCGGTGAGCTCGGTGATGGCGCTGATGAGCTGCGCCCGGCGATGCGGGTCGATGCGGCTGGGGCCGATGGTCACCAGCACGACCCTTGACCGGACGGCGTCAGGCACCGGCGCAACCGATTCCGGGGCGTATCTCTGTGCCCTGATCCCGTGGGGCTGCTTGAACCACAGTACCTGGCGGATGCCCGGGCCCGGGGCCGACACGACGAGCTCCCAGCCGTCGTGGCCCAGCCGGGTCATGAGCGTGCCGATGGTGGCCCCGTCGGTGGTCGGGATGCCGTCCAGTCGGATGTCCGATCGGTCTGCAGCATCGTACGAGAGCTCGAGATACCGCCAGCCAGTGGGTCGTTGGGTCATGTCGCGAGAGCCTACGACAGCCATGCGCCAGTGACAGGACACACATCCTGGTCACATGGATCTCTCAGGTTCGCGACGCATAGTCGATCGCATGGCCACCCAGGGACAGCTCGATCGCATGGCAGGAAGCAAGCGCCAGCTGCCCGTCCCGCGCACCTGGACCATCACACCCCGGGACATCCTGGTGCGCGGGACGGGCAGCTTCACGGGCCTCGGCCAGGTGACGGCGCTCGTGGGTACCTACATCGCGCTTGTCCAGCTGGTCCTCATGTCCCGCAGTCCATGGCTGGACCAGGTGGTCGGCGCTGACCGACTCGGGGTCTGGCATCGGTGGGCGGGGTTCGCCTGCCTGTGGCTGCTCCTCGCGCACGCGCTGTTCACCACCGTCGGCTTCGGCCTTGGGAATGGCCGCGGCGTGATCGCCGAGATCGGGGCCCTGCTGTTCGAGT
>JBBQNA010000242.1:0-5157 GCA_038329515.1 Candidatus Limnocylindrales bacterium
TCCGCCGAGGGCGGCGTGGAGATCGAGACGGTCGCCGAGACGAACCCCGGGGCCATCGTGTCGGTGCTCGCGCACCCGCACCTGGGCCTGCTCGACCACCAGGCACGCGAGATCGCATTCGCGATGGGTCTGGGTGAC
The DNA here is from genome assembly GCA_038329515.1 of Candidatus Limnocylindrales bacterium. GTDB lineage: Bacteria > Chloroflexota > Limnocylindria > Limnocylindrales > CSP1-4 > JAFMJV01. The sequence goes on from JBBQNA010000242.1 coordinate 139, forward strand.
CGCTGGAAGGAAGCCGCGGCCATCGCCAAGGGTGTGTTCAAGGCGGCTATCGACAACGACGCGGACCTGGTGGAGATCAATCCCCTCGCCATCGTGCGTACGCTCGGTCCCGACGGGGCGGTGAGCGAGTCCATCCAGGCGCTGGACGCCAAGATGACGCTCGACGACTCGGCGCTCTACCGACATCCCCAGCTGGAGCAGCTGCGGGACCTGGACGAAGAGGACCCGGTCGATGTGGAGGCACGCGGTCTGGGCCTCAGCTTCATCCGCCTCGAGGGCACCATCGGCTGCATGGTGAATGGCGCCGGACTGGCGATGGCGACCATGGACCTCGTGAAGCGCGCCGGTGGCGAGCCGGCCAACTTCCTGGACATCGGCGGCGGCGCCCGGTCGGACAAGGTCGCGGCCGCCATGCGGCTCATCCTGTCGGACGAATCGGTGCGTGCCATCCTGGTCAACATCTTCGGTGGCATCGCGCGCGGCGACGAAGTGGCCCGCGGGCTCATCGAGGCGCGCGCCCAACAGACACGCGACGTACCCATGGTCGTGCGCATCGTGGGCACCAACGCCGACCTCGCTGCAGACATCCTGCGCGAGTCCGGGGCGGGTATCGAGGCCGCGTCCAGCCTGGACGCCGCAGTGGAGCGGGTCGTGGCACTCGCGGGAGTCGGGGCATGAGCATCCTGGTCGATCAGCACACCCGCCTCCTGGTGCAGGGCATCACGGGCCGCGAGGGCCTGTTCCACGCTACGGCGATGCAGGCCTATGGCACCAACATCGTGGCCGGCACCACACCCGGCAAGGGCGGCCAGACGGTGCTGGACACGGTCCCCGTGTTCGACACCGTGGCCCAGGCGGTCCGGGCGACCGACGCCGACACGACGGTCATCTATGTGCCGGCCCCTGGCGCTCCGGACGCGATCCTGGAAGCCGTCGATGCGGGTATCGGCACCATCTTCTGCATCACCGAGCACATCCCGGTGCTGGATATGCTCAAGGTGGTCGCGGAAGTCCATGCGAAGGGCGCCCGACTCATCGGCCCCAACTGCCCTGGTGCGACATCGCCGGGCAAGGCGAAGGTGGGCATCATCCCGGGCTCCATCCACAAGCCGGGCCACGTCGGACTGGTGAGTCGCTCGGGCACCCTCACGTATGAGGTGGTGCAGGCGCTCACCGATGCCGGCATCGGGCAGTCCACCTGCGTGGGCATCGGGGGTGACCCCATCGCGGGCACCAGCTTCACGGATGTCCTGCAGCTGTTCAAGGACGACCCGGACACCCACGCCATCGTGCTCATGGGTGAGATCGGTGGTGGCGCCGAGGAGGCTGCCGCTGCCTATCGGGCCGAGCACCTGCCCAACGTGCCCATGGTCGCCTTCATCGCCGGCCGGACCGCACCACCAGGACGTCGGATGGGCCACGCGGGTGCCATCATCAGCGGCAGTGGCGGCACCGCAGAGGGCAAGATCGCGGCACTGGAGGCTGCCGGCATCCGGGTCGCCGACTCACCGTCCCAGATCCCGGCGCTCCTGCGCGAAGCCGGACTGCGGGCCGACTGAGAGGTCGTGAACAACACAGGGAACGGGATCTCCCCACCTTGGTGTTCTTCGTCTCCGCCCAGATCACCGTGGCGTCTTTGGCTCACAGGCTCTGAGTCCCAGGTGATCCAACGGTCGGAGGAACGAGCTGCGACCTGCGGCTGATGAGAAGCCAGCGGCGTTCCCCCGTTCGTTCGACGCAGTCGGGCAGCAATACGGCGGAGGACGGGGCGCCCGGGCCCAAATCGGCCCGTGACTGGACCGCTCTCCGCCCGTTGGCATCCCAGATGATCGATCGGCGAACGCCTTGGGCATGTGCTGGCGTACTCAGCTCGCTCAGGGCCGCCTCGAGCCAACCCAGCGCTTGGTCGGCAACGTGGGTCCAGCCAGCTTCCGTGCAGATTCGTGGAGGTGGATCTCGTGGTCTTGCTGAAGGCAGCCTGGTAGAAGATCCGACCAGGGCCAGGGATGATGTCCTCGTGATACGCACGGTCCTGCTCGGCGGGTGTCAGCATATTCGCGAGGCTCGCCGCGAACGCCTTCCTGGACATCGTCTGGATACGCCGCCAACCCGGGAAGCCGGCGTGCCGGGGAGGTTGGCACGCACGACCCGCGGGCCAGGGATGACGCCTCGTGGCGGGTTTAGCGCGATTGCGACACAGGCACGGCACAGGCCTTGGTCGAGGAGGAGCTGGACTATGAGGCCGCCGAAGGATGGCCGATCAAGATCGAACGTTCGAGCATGCCTTCGATCAGGTGCGTGTACCGCGCCAGGATGCCAGCGATGCCGAGGCTGCTCAGCCGGCGCCTCGACATCGATCCCCCAGCCGCGAGGCGCCATCTGGCGCTACCCGGGCGCGATGACCCCGAGCACCCTGAGTCAGCCGGCGAACGCCGTGGGCAGTCGGCCGCGGACGCCGGGTCGGGCGACGTAGAGCCCGCCAGCACCCGCCCCGGCAGTCTCCGGGTTGGGGCCGCTCGCGGTCGTGATGACCAGCTGGTCCAGGCCGGGGCCCGCGAAGCAACAGCTGCTGGTCTGCTGGGCAGGCACGTCGACCCGTGTCAGGGGCACGCCGGCCGGCGAGAACCTGACCACGCAGCCGGCCCCCCACAGGGCGACCCAGGCGCATCCCTCCGAGTCCAGGGTCATGCCGTCGGGATAGCCAGCGCCGTCGGGGATGGTCACCCAAGGTCGCCGCGCACCCACGTCGCCGGTCACGGTGTCGTACTCGATGAGGTCCACGCGCCTGGTGGTGGTGTCGATGTACAGCATCCCGCGGCCATCGTCGGTCCAGTCCAGGCCATTGGCGATGGACACCGGCTCGAGCATCCGGGTGACCCGCAGGTCGGCGTCCAGTCGATAGAGCGCGCCACCGCCGGGGTCCCCGGAGTCGAACATGGTGCCGGCCCAGAACCGCCCGGTCGGGTCGACCTTGCCGTCATTCATGCGTGTGGCGGGATCGTCTAGCTCGACCGCTGCGAGCAGCGTCAACACGCCGGTCTCGGGATCGACGGCCACGAACCCGTCCGGCGTCGCGCCCAGCAGGCCACCGGAAGCGCGAAGCACCACGACTGCCAGCGGGCGCGCCACGTCCAGTGCACGATCGCGCCCGTCGAGCGAGGTCGCGTGGAGCTGGCGGCCCGTGATGTCCACCCACCACACGACGCCACGCTCGGCATCCCAGGTCGGGCCCTCACCCAGCAGCGCCCGGACACTGCCCACGCGTTCCGCGGTGAGGGACGGCAGACTCGCCCACGCGTCAGGCGTCCGGAACCGCTCGCTCACTCGGCACCTCCGACGATCGACCCGATGGCGGCCCAGGCGGGCCCGCCGGCCGCTTCGACCAGTTCCACCAGCACGCCGTGCGCACTCCGGGGATGGATGAATGCGACCGGCCCGTCAGCGCCGGCACGCGGCGCGCGGTCGATGAGTTCGACGCCCTGGGCGGCGAGCAGGTCGAGCGCCGCGGCGATGTCCGGGACCTCGAAGCAGACGTGGTGGAAGCCCTCCCCGCGCGAGGCGAGGAAGCGTGCGACGCCGGAGGTGTCGTCCGTCGGTTCGACCAGCTCGATCCTGGACTCGCCCACAGGCAGGAACCCGATACGCACTCGGTCATCAGGCACTGCCAACACCAACTCGACGGGCAAGCCGAGCGTATCCCGATAGAACCCGAGGGCGGCGTCCAGATCGCGCACGACAACGGCGACGTGATGGATACGGCCAATGCCGCCGATACTCTCCAGAGAGGTCATGTGCTCCCCTAAACGAATAGCACGGCTGTTCTGTGCCGCCTAGACCGTGACCAGCTCCCGGTGCCGGCCCCAGATCTCGCGTAGCTGGTCGCTGACCTCGCCCAGGGTGCCGCCTGCCTTGGCTGCGTCGATCAGCGCCGGCACGAGGTTGTCCGTGCCCGCTGCGGCCTGCGCAAGGCGCGACATCGCCGTAGCCCACGCCTCGGGATCGCGGCGTGCCCGGAATGCCCGCAGCCGGGCGACCTGCTCCCCTTCCGCGGCCGGGTCGATGCGCATGATCGGCGGCGAGACCGTCTCCTCGTCCTGGAACCGATTCACGCCCACCACGACCGATTCACCCGACTCGATGTGGCGCTGCGCGCGGTAGGCCGAGTCCTGGATGTTGCGTTGCTGGAAGCCCGCCTCGATGGCCGTGATGGCGCCACCCATGGCATCGATCTGGTCCAGGTAGACCTGCGCCGCGGCTTCCATCTGATCGGTCAGCGACTCCACGAAGTAGCTGCCCGCGAGTGGGTCAGGCGTCTCGGTCACGCCACTCTCGAATGCCAGGATCTGCTGAGTCCTGAGTGCCAGGCGCGCCGACTCCTGCGTCGGCAGGGCCAGTGCCTCATCCCGGGAGTTGGTGTGCAGGCTCTGGGTGCCACCGAGGATGGCGGCCAGTGCCTGGACCGTGGTCCGGACCACATTGTTGTCGATCGAGGTGGCGGTCAGGCTGCTGCCCGCGGTCTGGGTATGGAACCGGCACATCATCGAGCGCGCCTCCCGGGCGCCGAAACGGTCGCGCATGATGCGCGCCCACATCCTGCGTGCAGCCCGGAACTTGGCGACCTCCTCGAACAACTCGCTCCAGGATGCGAAGAAGAACGACAGGCGCCCCGCGAAGTCATCGACATCCAGGCCACGGGCCTGGGCCGCCTCGACATAGGCGATGGCATCGGCCAGCGTGAACGCGAGCTCCTGGGCTGCCGTCGCGCCGGCCTCGCGCATGTGATAGCCGCTGATGCTGATGGTGTTCCAGCGCGGCAACTCTGCAGCACAGAACTCGAAGATGTCGGTCACCAGGCGCATGGACGGCCGCGTTGGGTAGATCCAGGTGCCCCGGGCGATGTACTCCTTGAGGATGTCGTTCTGGACGGTGCCGCCGAGCTTGCTACGGGGGATGCCCCACTGGTCCGCGACGGCGACATAGAAGGCCAGCAGGGTGGCCGCCGTGGCGTTGATGGTCATG
>JBBQNA010000243.1:0-5144 GCA_038329515.1 Candidatus Limnocylindrales bacterium
CCCACAAAACTTGGCGTGCGTGGCACTATCTTGCAGATGCAGGAATCGACGGCCAGAAAGCGAAACGGTGAGGCCGCGCCGACCGCGACTGGCGTCTCGACGAGTTCCACGGCCCTCAAGGCACTGCGAGTCCTGGAAGCGGTGGCTGCCGGCGGGACGGGACCGATGACCCTGGGCGATATCGCGGCCCGGGCCGGCCTGGACAAGAGCACCACCTATCGCATGCTGTCAACCCTCGTGGCGGCCGGCTACCTGCGACAGGACGCTGAGTCGCGGCGTTACGCGATGACATATCGCGTGGTGTCCCTCAGCCGGAACCTGCTCGCCGATGATGAGGTGTTCCAACTGACACGCGGGGTGCTGGACGGGTTGTCGCAGACGACTGGCGAGGCGATCCACCTGTGCGTCCTGGACGGCCACCAGAGCGTGTTGGTCCAGCGCGTCAAGGGCACGCAACTGGTCGCGGTCGATTTTCAAGTCGGCGACCGCAGCCCGCTGCACTGCACCTCGATCGGCAAGGCACTGCTGGCGTGGCAGGGACCCGAGCAGATGGAGGCTGTCATCGCAGCGGGACTACCACGCTTGGCCGTCAACACGATCGTCGAGCCGGAGTCCCTTCGACGCGAGCTGCGACTTGTCCGCGAGCGTGGCTACGCCGTGGATGACCATGAACTCGCTGACAGCATGCGCTGCATCGCGGTGCCCGTGTTCGAGCGTGACGCCCGGGTTCGGATGGGTATCAGCATCTCGGGCCCGGATAGCCGTTTTACCATCGACTACCTGGAGCTCCTCCGTGGTCCGTTGCTGACGGCATCCCGGCGGTTGTCCGAACAACTGGGTGGCGTGCCACTCGACACCTGACCCTATCTGGGGCCTGCCGCAGCCCAGTGAGTGACTCGGGTGGGGGTGAGCCGGATGCAGGGCCTGGCCTCCAGGTCGTGACCGACGTACTGCAGGTAGCGTGCCCGGAGTGCCGCCGTCGCAGCCGCGTGCTCAGCCGCGTGGGTAGCCGGGGATACCAGGTCCGCATATGCCTCGATCCGGACCCAGGCGAGCCTCCTCCAATCCTCGTCCCACTCATCCACGAGGACAGTGACCCGCGCATCCCGCTGGATGTCCTGGATGCGGGCGAGCTGCAGGGCGTCCGTCGATCGCTTGGGCTTGTCATCGATGGGGCTGTAGAGCATCGTCCCGGAGGGACCCTCGACGAGCGCGAAACAGCAGGGCACCAGACGCGGCCGACCGTCGGGCGCGATGGTGGCCAGCGTGGCCCGCCGCGAGTCCTCGAGGAACGCTTGCTGTTCCGCGTCCAGCACGGTCGGCACCCTGGACGGCTACAGGTCGAGGTCGGTGACGGCGCCCGTGCTGGCCGATGACACGGTGGCGGCGTACTTGGCCATCACGCCCCGGGTGTAGTGCGGGACGGGCTTCATCCAGCCGACCTTGCGGCGCTCGATCTCGTCGGCGTCGACCTCCAGGTCCAGGGCACGCCGGTCGACATCGATGGTGATCGTGTCGCCCTCTCGCACGAAGGCGATGGGCCCGCCATGCGCCGCTTCCGGCGCCACGTGGCCGATCATCAGGCCGTGGGTACCGCCGCTGAAGCGGCCGTCCGTGAGCAGGCCGACGGAGTCACCGAGTCCTTCGCCGACGAGTGCGCCGGTCACGGCCAGCATCTCCTGCATGCCGGGCCCCCCGACGGGACCCTCGTAGCGGATGACGACCACGTCACCGGCGTGGATCTCCTGGCGCTTGACTGCACCGAAGCACTCCTGCTCCGAGTCGTAGACCTTGGCCGGGCCCCGGTGGTACCGGCGCTCATGCCCGGCCAGCTTGATGACGCAACCATCCGGCGCCAGGGTGCCGTGCAGGATGGCCAGGCCACCACTGGTCTTGATAGGCGCCTCGATGGGCTTGACCACGACCTGGCCCGGGGTCTCGACCGCAGCCTCCGCGATGTCGCGCAGGGTCTGACCGGTGACCGTGGGGGCATCGCCGTCGATGAGGTCACGCTTCAGCAGCTCCCGGGTGACCAGGCCAACACCGCCCGACTGGTACAGCTCGTAGGCGCGGTACTGGCCGCCCGGCTGCAGGTCGGCGACGATCGGGGTCCGCGCCGAGATGGTGTCGAAGTCATCGATGTGGAGCGGGATGCCGAAGGCATGGGCGATGGCCAGGAGGTGGAGCACGGCGTTGGTGGAGCCACCGGTGGCGGCGACCGATGCGATGGCGTTGTCGATGGCTCGCCGATCCACGATCGTCGACGGGCGGACGTCCCGCCGGACGAGGTCCATGACCAGCTCGCCGGTCCTGAAGGCGGCGCCCAGCTTGTCCGGGTCGATGGCGGGGATGGCGTTCAGGCCTGCAGGGGAGAGACCCAGGAACTCGAGCACCATGCTCATCGTGTTGGCCGTGTACTGGCCACCGCAGGCACCCGCGCCGGGACACGCGGTGGACTCGATCTCATACAACTCGCGAGCGCTGATCTTGCCCGCCCGGTACGCTCCGATGGCTTCGTAGATGCTCACGACATCCGTGCCCCTGCCGTTGTGGTGGCCGGGCATGATGGTGCCGCTGTACAGCGCGACGGCCGGGATGTCGAGGCGCCCGATGGCCATCGCCGACCCCGGGCCTGTCTTGTCGCACCCGAACAGGCACACCAGGCCGTCGAACAGGTGGCCACGGCTGACCAGCTCGATGGAGTCCGCCACCACCTCGCGGCTGATGAGCGAGGCCTTCATGCCCTCAGTCCCCATGGTCACGCCGTCACTGACGGCGATGGTGTTGAACTCCATGGGCGTACCGCCCGACGCGCGGATGCCCTCCTTGACCGCCACCGCCAGGTCGCGCTGGTTCAGGTTGCAGGGCATCGTCTCGATCCACTGCGTCGCCACGCCGATGATGGGCTTCGCCAGGTCCTCGTCCGTGAAGCCCACGGCCTTGAGCATGCCTCGTGCGCCGGCCCGGTCCGGACCGTCGGTCAGGGCGGCGGAGTGACGCTTGGCGGGATCGGACGGGCGGTCGTAGGGCAAAGACATGGGGCTATCGTCCTCGGGTCGACTGGTTCCTCGGTTGGGCTCCGGTCAGTGTATGGGATCGCAGGCGTGCGGATCAGGGCGGCATAGCCGGGGGGGTCGCGGCCGTGGCTCGCGGTCAGGATCTGCCCCTATCGCGGTGGAGCCAAGCCAGCAGGTCCGCTGGCGCGAGGTCAGTCACGCGTGTCTCGTAGTGCGCCACTTCGTCGGCCGTGAGCAGCTCGCGACCGGCCCCGGACGTACCTCGCCGAAAGAATGCGGCACGGTCCTTGAGCACGCCCGAGGGATCGGGTGCCGCCTCCTGGGCCCGGGCCCGCATGTCGGCGAAGGACGCGCCCACCACCAGCGCCGGCCATGCCGGCTCCGGCACATCGAATCCCAGGCGACGGGCCAGCCGCCGCATCTGACCCTCGAGGTCGGACGACAGGTCGTCGTAGTGGACCAGCAGGATGTTCGCTTCGTGGCGGCGCGACCAGGCATCGGTCAGGTGATGCATCACGCCCGGCAGCGAGTCGAGTTCCAGGCGCGGGTCATCCTCTCGGTCGATCCAGTCCAGCAGCCATTCGAGGACCGGCATCCGGGGACGAGGCGGGGTGGTCGGCTCTGGCGCAGCGGTCAGCTGCCGCAGGCGCTCGCGGTCGATGTTGTTGCCCTGGTGGTACAGCGACACGGCCATGTCCAGGGGATGGCGGGCCACCACGACATAGCTCGCCCGGGGGTCGATGGGCACGCCATCGAGTGGCGTGTGGGTCTTGATCCAGCGCCGGTGCGGCTGCGCCGCCAAGCGCGTCAGGATCTCGTCGTGGGGCACTACCAGCCAGTCCAGCCACGGCGACAGGTGTGCCAATGGCGCGGGCAGCGGCAGCGCCTGGAACACCAACAGGGCGCAGATCATCTGCATCCAGGTCGTGCCGCTCTTGGAGCGCGTGCTGATGACGGTGTCACCGACACGGAACGGGAAGCCAGCCCATCGGCCGCTGTCCTCGTCCGGGGACTGGTATCGGATGGGCGGCTGATGCATGTGTTCGAGCCTACCCGGTCCGGACGACATCGCGGAGTGCACCGGGCAGGCCCGGAGATCGGATGTGCCGTGCGATTCCCACGCAATGGTCAATGCGACGCCGGAGCCACTGCGATCTTCAAGCTCACCGTCGACATTCCCACCCGGCGGGCAGAGCGCGGCTCAGGTCGTCCGATTCATCTGGGCTCAGCCACGAGTTGGACGCTCCGCCGTCGTAGTGACCGTCCGGTGGGAATCCAGGGGCCCTGTCAGCCACGAGTTGGACGCTCCGCCGTCGTATTGACCGTCCGGTGGGAATCCAGGGGCCCTGTCGGCGCCGGGCCGCCACGGGCACTGCCGGGTCGGCCCCGACCGGCCCTGGTCGTGCTAGCCGCGCATGAACTCCGAGACCGCGTCGGGATCCTCCGCGGTGTAGAACCAGACCTCGCTGATGAGGCCGTCGCTCACCCGGAAGACACCGATCTCACGACCAGACATCCAGCCGCCATGGCGCTCCGCCGAGAAGTCGACGAGGGCCACGACGTGCTCCTCGCTGGCCAGCACATCCGTGAGCTCCAGCTTGAAGGTGCCTTCGGTCTCCACCATCGACTGGCGGATGGCGTCCATGACGGCCTCGCGGCCGTTCAGGGTGCCAAGGTACTCATACGGCTCGTGCCAGATGACATCCGGCGCGATGAGCTCAGCGGCAGCTTCCAGATTGGTGCCTTGGCGCGCCTCGTAGAGCTTGCGGACGACGTTCGGATCGGCGGGCATGTCGTGCTCCCTCAACCAGCCATGGTGGGCATCGGTCGGGTGTCGATCCGGGCGGGATGGATCGCCTCCCACGCATCGATCGCAGCCGAGCGTTGCATGACCCAGCCGATCTCGTCGGTGCCCGCCAGCATCATCTGGCGGGCGAACGGATCGACCACGAAATCGTAGGTGGTGCCATCCGGCAGCAGCAGGCCCAGCTCGGACAGGTCGACCGTGACACCCGCATCCGGGTCAGCGTCGAGCATGTCGGTCAGCCGCTGGTGGGTCGCCGGGTCGACCACGACGGGCAGCAGCCCGTTCTTCATGGAGTTGTTCTGGAAGATGTCCGCGAAGGA
>JBBQNA010000244.1:0-5083 GCA_038329515.1 Candidatus Limnocylindrales bacterium
CGCCGGGCCCGGCTGCTGACCGTGCCGCCTGGGCTCGGTTCGTGGAGCGAGCGGCGGCGCTGCTCGAGTGACCGACGACCTGCCGCCCTCGGCAGGGTGAAGCGTCGGCCGCATGACGCGATGACGCGTTGCTGCCGCGGATGCGGGGTGTCTCAGTCGACGAGCAGCTCGACCTCTGTGACCGTGCCGGACTGGATGGACCAGGCGCGCACGATCGGAGCGTCGTTCGCAAGTGAGCAGATGAGATACAGCGCATCCGGGTAGGCCGCAAGGCCGACGTCCGTATCCGACGGGACCGCGGGAGACCCGACGTGGGAGTGGACGATGCCCCAGACCATCTCGTCTGCGTCGTCGATGTCCAGCATCGCGAGCAGCTGCTCGTCGGGATCGATGAGGTAGCGGTAGGGAGAGGCCGCGGCATTGGTGAGCGGCAGGAATCGGGTCGCGAAGCCGCCCTCCAGTGCGGCCGCGGTCCCGGCGATCAGCCCACACGCTTCGTTCGGGCGGCCGGCCAGCACCCAGTCGACGAGCGAGTCCAGCAGTGCTGCGGAGATGCTGGCGCCGGAGAGCGATCCGGAGGTCGCGGTCCGTCGCTCACGACCAGCGTCCGAGGCAAGCTGCCAGGTGCTGACGCCCGGCACACGGGGATCCGTGCCCGACGCGGCAGGCTCGCCGTCGAGCGACCGTACGCTCCGAGGGGACTCAGCCATCAGCCAGCGGATCACGCCAACGCAAGCCGGGATAGCGGCCGAACCCGCGATCCGCGGTGATGAGCGTTGCCCGGTTCTCGATGGCCATGGCGGCGAGCCACGCGTCCGGTACCCGGTCCCCGGTCGCCGCGGACCCGCGGCACAATTCCGAGAACAGGGTCCAGTGCCGGGGTCCGGGCTCGATGGGTCGGACTGCCGGGCCGGTCGTCAGCTCATCGATGAACTCCAGGGCCACGTGGATCGAGGCCGGGTCCGGAAATACCCGACGGTTCGTGACGATCCTGACGAACGCACTGGCCACGACACTCGGGATGGCGAGTTGCTCGTCGCCCGTCCGGGCTGTCTCAAGCCACTCCCGGACAGCCCGGTGGCGGGGGGCTCCGATGCGATGTGCGTCCACCAGGACATTGACGTCAGCGACGAGCATGCAGCGGGAGGCCCTCGTCCATCAGTTCCCGGAGTGCCGCATTGTCATCCAGGTCGACGCCGGGCATGAGCCCGCCGCCCCCTGACACGGGGAGAGGACGAAGAGGAGTCGACGCGGCTGCGTCTGTCGGCCGTAACGAATCCCGGACGGCATCCTCGATCAGGTCGCCGACGCTCCGCCCTGTTGCCCCGGCCCGCGCCTTCAGCTCTCGATACAGTTGGTCGTCGATGGTCACGGTCGTACGCATGTGTGCACTTTAGCATCACCACCATGCATCAAGATGCAACGGATGGGTGTACCGTGCACTCGAGCGCGCGCCTACCAGAGGCTGAGTCGCTCCACTTCGTCGCTGTCGGCGTCCAGGTCGCGCGTCCAGATGTCCTCCGAGAGGTACTTCCAGCCACCATCCGCGAGCAACACCACGATGGTGCCGTGGTCCATGGAGGCCGCGACCCGCTGGGCAGCCACGATCGCCCCGCCCGACGATACGCCCGCGAAGATGCCTTCCTTTGCCGTCAGCGCCCGTAGCGCATCGATCGATTCCGCGTTGCTGACGATGAACTTGCCGTCCAGCACGCTGGCATCGAAGATCTCCGGGATGAACCCCTCGTCCAGCGATCGCAGGCCCTGGACCGCATCCCCGGGGAGTGGCTCCGCGGCATAGATGCGGATGTCCGGCCGATACCGCTTCAGCCGGCGACCGACACCCATGAGCGTGCCACCGGTGCCCAGCCCCGCAACGAAGGCATCGATCTCGGGGCAGTCGGCGATGATCTCCTCTGCAGTGCCGGTCTCGTGCGCACCCGGGTTGGCCGGATTACCGTATTGGTAGGGCATCACGTAGCGCGCATCGGACGCCACCAGCTCCTTGGCCATGGCCACGGCCCCGTTGGAGCCGAGCGACCCGGGCGACTCGATGATGCGCGCGCCGAACAGCTCCAGCAGCTGCCGCCGCTCGTGGGTCACGTTGTCCGGCAGCACGACCACCACGCGGTAGCCCTTGCGACTCGCGATCATGGCCAGCGCGATACCGGTGTTGCCACTGGTCGGCTCCAGGATGATGGAGTCCGGGTGCAGCCGGCCGGACGCCTCAAGGTCCTCGATGAGCGCCCGGGCTACGCGGTCCTTCACGGAACCCGTTGGATTCAGGAACTCCAGCTTGGCGTAGATGGCCACGTCCGGGTTCGGCGACATCCGGGGGATGCCCACCAGTGGCGTGTGGCCGATCGCCTCCACGATTGACTCGTACCGACCGCTCTGCGGGCGCCGCAGGTCAGCGAGCGCCATGTGTCAGCCCTCCTGCGGCGCGGCGTCAGCCGCCCGCCATTGCCGGCAGCAGCACCACGGTGTCCGCGGCACCGACCGCGGTCGCCAGCTCCTGCTCATAGCGCACGTCTCGGCCATTGACATAGACGTTCACGAACCGATTGAGCGTGCCCTCGGGCGTCAGCAGTTGCTCCCGCAGGGATGGGAACTGCTTCAGCAAGGAGTCCAGCACCTGGCCTACGGTCTCCCCGACCACCTCGACCTGCTTCTGGCCACCCACCTGCGCGCGGAGCACGGGCGGGATACGCACCGCGGTCACGCCGACACTCCAAGGGTGAACACGCCGGACGCTGCGGCCACAGGGGCGCCATCACCGCACGCGGGGCAGTGCGGGTCGCGGCGGAGCTGGAGCTCCTGGAACGAGCCGTCCAGGGCGTCATAGATCACCAGCCGGCCGGCTAGCGAGTCCCCGATGTCGAGCAGCACCTTGAGCGCCTCCGTTGCCTGGAGCAGACCCATCACACCGGGCACGACGCCCAGGACACCTGCCACGGAGCAGCCGGGGGCGAGCTCCGGGGGCGGCGGCGTGGGATACAGGCAGCGATAGCAGGGGCCATCGAACGGCTTGAACACGCTCAACTGGCCCTCGAACCGGAAGACCGATGCGTGCACCACGGGGATACGAGCACGGACCGCCGCGTCGTTGAGGGTGTAGCGCGTCTCGAACGTGTCCGTGCCGTCGAGGATGACGTCGTAGCCCGCGATGAGCCGGTCGACGTTCGACTCCGTGAGCATCTCATCGTGGGGGATGACGGTCACGTCAGGGTTCAGCGCACGGATGGTCTGTGCTGCCGACTCGGTCTTCTTCTGGCCGACCCGGTCGGTGGTGTGGATGACCTGGCGCTGGAGGTTGGAGACATCGACGATGTCGAAGTCGACCACGCCGATCGTGCCGACTCCGGCCGCCGCCAGGTACAGCAGGCCCGGTGCGCCCAGGCCGCCGGCGCCGATGAACAGCGCCTTGGAGCCCAGCAGCTTCGCCTGGCCCTCGACACCGACCTCAGGGATGAGCAGGTGTCGGCTGTAGCGCTGCTGCTGCTCGCGGGTCAGCACGACGGGGGTGGTCCACGGACGGCCACCCGACTTCCAGCCTTGGAAACCGCCACTCATGGAGCTGACGTTGGTGTAGCCCATCTCCTGGAGGGTCTGCGCCGCGAACAGGGACCGCGTGCCGCCGGCGCAGTAGAGCACGACCGGTGCGTCGTGATCGGGGGCCGCGCCTTCGATCTGCTGCTCCAGGTAGCTGCGCGAGATGTGCGTGGCAACCGCGATGTGGCCCTCGTCCCACTCGGAACGTTCACGCACATCGATGAGTCGGGCGCCCGCAGACACCAGCTGTTCGGTGTCCGCAGGACCGACCTCGGGCACGTTCGCGCGCGCCACGCGCAACAGGTCGGATAGGGATCTGGTCATGGGCCGGGGTGCTCCAGTGGGTCGTGGCGCAGACGATCGTGTCTCGCGCCGGGGTCGAGGACGAGTCGGGTTCGGAAGCCGGTCAGGCCGGCCGCGTACAGTCGAACGTCGGGCTCATGCGCTGACCGCCGATGCGCTCGGATCCCGGACGGCGCCGCTCGACCGCTCCGCGAGTGCTCGCTGCAGAGTATCCAGCGACAGCAGCGCGCACTTGAGACGTGCCGGGCTGATATCGATACCCAGCAACTCCAGCACATCGTCCTTGGCCAGCTGGTTCAGCTCCGTGGTCGTGCGGCCCCGCAAGGTGTCCGTGAGCAGTGACGCGGATGCCTGGCTGATGGCGCAGCCACGACCGGTGAAGGCGACATCGGTCACGGTGCCCGACTCATCCAGGTCGAGCATCAGGGTCATCCGGTCGCCGCACAGCGGGTTGGCACCCTCGTACGAGATATCCGGGTGCGTCAGGGTGCCGAAGTTGTGCGGCCGCCGGTAATGCTCCAGGATCTCGTCGCGATACAGGTCATCCATGGGACGTCACAGGGTAGCGATCCGGTGCGTCGTATGCGACCGGGGATGCCGAGCCGGTCTCATCCCCAAAGACCCGCTGCACCGATCGCAGCCCGGCGGCCAGTCGGTCGATGTCCTCGGTCGTCGTGTAGACGCTGAAGCTCGCCCGACACGTGGCCGACTCTCCCAGGCGCTCGTGGAGCGGCTGGGTGCAGTGATGCCCGGCCCGGATGGCGATCGCTTCGCGGTCCAGGAGGGTCGCGACGTCATGCGCGTGGATGCCCGGCAGGGTGAACGTCACGATGCCCGCACGCTCGTCCGGCGAGGTGGGCCCGATGATGCGGATGCCCGGCACCTCCCGTGGCAGCAGCTCCAGGGCGTATGCCGTGAGCGCTCGTTCGTGGGCACGCACCCGGTCCATGCCCAGCGCCGTGAGGTACTCCAGCGCAGCCCCAAGACCGATCGCGGCGGCGATGTCCGGGGTGCCTGCCTCGAACTTCCAGGGCACGTCGTTGAACGTCGTGTGCCGGAGATGCACCTCGCGGATCATCTCGCCGCCACCCATGAATGGCGGCATGGCGTCCAGCAGCTCGCGGCGACCCCAGAGCACGCCGGAACCTGTCGGGCCGAGGGTCTTGTGGCCCGAGAACACATAGAAGTCGGCACCGATGTCCTGGACATCCACGGGGCTGTGGGGCGC
>JBBQNA010000245.1:0-5047 GCA_038329515.1 Candidatus Limnocylindrales bacterium
GGCATGCCGACACCGCTGGTCTCGGCGCGCATCTTCCCGGCCTGAGCCAGACCCTCGCACGGTGCCCCTCATCATCGCGCGAGCCAACGCGGACGACGCGGAGACGCTGGCGCCGACCTTGACCGCCCTGTGCCGGCGCTCCAAGGCTTCGTGGGGCTACCCAGCCGAGTTGCTGGCCCGCTGGGCGGACGACCTGCGCATCGCACCTGCCGACATCGAGCACGACGCCGTGCTCGTGTGCCGCCGGCCCAGCGGCACCATCCTCGGCTTCAGCCGTGTGGCGCTCCGTGCCGACCATAGCCAACTGTGCGACCTGTGGGTCGAGCCGGGAGCGATGGGCATGGGCGTCGGCCGGGCGCTGTGGGATGCCGCCGTCGAGGTCGCGCGCGCCCTCCCCTTCCACCAGCTGCATCTGGACGCCGACCCCAACGCGGAGCCGTTCTACGAGCGCATGGGCGCCCGACGCATCGGCGAGGTCGAGTCCGAGGTGGTGAACGGCCGACGCCTGCCGCGGATGGCGTTCGACCTGCGCTCGTGATGTCCGGCCAACGACGCCCTACTTCGGGATGACGATGCTCTCGATGCCCGGCTCGGCGGGCGGGTACTTCGGGTCGAGCCGCTCGAGCGTCTCGCCCAGGACGTGCGCCACGGCGAGGTTGCGGAACCACTTGTGGTTGGCCGGGATGAGATACCAGGGTGCCCACTCGGTCGATGTCTTCCGGAGCGTGTCCTGGAAGGCGGCGATGTAGTCGTCCCAGAGTTCTCGCTCGGGGAGGTCCGCGGACGCGAACTTCCAGCGCTTGTCGGGGTCATCCAGGCGAGCCTGGAGTCGCTCGCGCTGCTCGTCGCGGTCGATGTAGAGGAAGAACTTGAGGATGGTCGTGCCTTCCTCGGTGAGCATCCGCTCCCACTCGTTGATGGTCCGGAACCGGCCCCGCCACACCTTCCGGGGCACCAGGCCGTGGACCCGGACGATGAGCACGTCCTCATAGTGGCTGCGGTTGAAGATGGTCACGGAGCCCTTGCCGGGCGTGTGGGCATGGATCCGCCACAGGAAGTCGTGGCGTAGCTCCTGAGGCGTGGGAGCCTTGAAGCCGACGACGCTGCAGCCCTGGGGGTTGAAGGCGTCCATCACGGATCGGATGGTGCCGTCCTTGCCCGCTGCGTCGATGCCCTGGAGCACGATGAGCAGGGAGTGCTTGCCCTCGGCCCAGATGCGCTGCTGGAGCTCGGTCAGCTTCGCCTCGTACTGGGCCTGCTCCGCCTCGGCGTCCTCCCGCTTCCAACCGAAGGTGTGATCCGGGTCGACCTTGCCGAGGTCGAGCTTGCCAGCCAGTGCGACTCGCAGCTGGTCGCTCAGCCGGTCGTGGATCTTCGCTGCGGCCACTCGGGTCTCCTGCTGGCTGGGGTCGGGCCGGATGGGCCTCCGGACGCATGCGCTGCAGGATACCTGTGCGCCGCCACGCGACCACTGGGCCTCGCGAGGTCAGGGCGCGGCGCTCCCTGTCGGCGCGCCACTCCCAGTTGGGGCGGCACGACCGGTGGGGAGTGGCGGCGACGCCCAGTCCGGATGCCCCGGCATCGGCGGCAGCGTATCGCTCCGCAGCCAGTCCTCCAGGAAGCGGGACAGATCCGTGCCCGCGACCTGTGACGCGAGGGAGATGAAGTCGTCCGTGGATGCGCTGTCGCCTGCAAATCGGTCGAGCCACGCCGTCTCGATGTCCCGGAACACGGTCGCACCCACCTGCTGCCGGAGGGCATAGAGCGCCAGCGCGCCCTGGTCGTAGATGGTCGAGTCGTACGCGAACCGTGGCGCACGCGGCCGGTCGGGTGGCCCGCCCCGGTCGCGGACCGACTGACCGTGCTCGTAGATGCGGCGCATCCGCTCCGCGAGACCCAGCGCATCGCAGCCGGATGCAGCGTCGTACAGCCGCTCATAGAACGTGGCGTGTCCCTCGCTCAGCCACTTCTGGTCCCATCTCAGCAGGGACACCGAGTTACCGAACCATTGGTGGGCGGTCTCATGGACGACCAGGCCCCGCCAGTCGCAGTCGCTGACGCGTGGATCGAGCATCCCGGCGCCGGCCAGGATGAGCGTCTGGCCTTCCAGGATGGCATCGGTCGACCCTGGCGCCACCAGCTGGAACCCGATCGACCGGAATGGGTATGGCCGCCCGACGGCGCCTTCCAGCCACGAGACGGCGGCGCCCAGGACACCCAGGCGCAACGGTGTCAATGCGGCCAGCTCCGTGGGCACCGACGAACGCTCGTGGGGCGCGCCGGGTAGGTCCGACTCCAGGACGCTCCACCGCCCGACGCCCATGGCCAGCACATGGGTCGCGACCGGGTCCAGCGAGGCCCAGGTGGTGGTCGTGGTGCCGTCCTCGTTCGCGGTCTGCTCCACGCGCGTGCCCGTGGCCACGCCGAGCATCCCGGCTGGCGCCGTGAGCCGCACCGTCACGGGTGCCTTGTCGATGGGCGTGTCATTGGACGGGAACAGGCTGTGCGCCCCATTGGGCTGGGAGGCCATGAAGAAGCCGCCGTGGCTGTCCGACAGGAAACCCCGCGCCAGCGACTGGAGCGCCTCGATCCCGGAAGCGCCCGGGCCCTCCAGTGGCAGCTCGTCGCCCAGCTTGTTGACGCCCATCGGCGTGGCCGTCCAGGAGACCGACAGGATCGTCTCGAAGCCCGCTGGCAGCGCTGTCTCCGGGGTCACGATGAGCTTCCTCCCGAAGCCATCGGCGCGGTGCGCCACGGGCCGACCCTCGATGGCCACACCCAGCACGCGTGTGTTCGCGCGGGTCAGGTCCAGCGAGAATTCCGCGAGATCCACATCCGGCACGAGCCCGATGGTCGCCACGCCCTCGATCCAGCCCGCCGGCCGAACGGTGTCCGGGACGTGCCAGGTCAGGTCCAACTCGTAGTCACGAACGTCATAGCCGCCGTTGCCGAGTGTCGGGTAGAACGGGTCGCCCACGGAGCGCGCGCCGATGACGCCGGGCGCGGCGGACGCCGTCACGGCAGGTGATCCCGCCTCGGCGGGTGATGCCGCCGCAGCGGGTGCTCCCGCCGCGGCGGATCCGCTGAGCAGCGCGAGGCTGATGCATGCGAGGCCGAGGGTGCGCCCCCCGACCCGCGACACGTTGATGTGGGCCACCCTGGCAGCCTATCGTGGTCACCCGGGAACCGCTGCGCCACGGGCTGCGTCTTGGAGGAGACACAGCGCCCTTCAGCGCTGGCAAACCCGCGCCCTACCATCACAGGAGGCTCCATGTCCACCAACCTCACCATCCACCGGCCGCAGCGACTCGGCTGGCTCGCCGGCGGGGCGCTCGTCAGCGTCCTCGGCGCCATGCTCATCGCGCCGACCATCGCGCCGGCTCTGGCGCAGTCCCCCTCCCCCTCCCCCGACTCGGCCTCGAATCACACCCTGAGCGTGTCCGGCACGGGCATCGTGACGGTCAAGCCCGACACTGCGGAGGTGACCGTCGGTGTCACGGTCCAGCGCGACCAGGCCTCGGCCGCCGCGAACGACGCGGCCACCGTGATGGACGCCGTCATCAAGGCCATCCTGGCGCTGGGTGTCGAGGAGAAGGACATCCAGACCTCGTCCCTGTCGCTCGATGGCGTCTACGACTACAACAGCAACCCCGCCCGCCTCACCGGCTACCAGGCCACGAACCTGGTCACCGTCACCGTCCGTGACATCACCAAGACCGGTGCCGTCATCGACGCCGCCACGGGCGCCGGCGCCACGGACGTCCACAACATCAGCTTCCGCCTGGACGACCAGACGGCTGCCGAATCAGCAGCCCGCGAGGAGGCGGTCAAGTCGGCCCGCGCCAAGGCGGACACCATCGCAGCTGCCGCCGGTGTCGAGATCACGGGTGTCATCTCCATCGTGGAGACCGCCGCCCCGACCCCCATGCCCATCTACTTCGAGGACGCTCGCGCATCGGGCGTCGCGGCCGACCAGGCGCCGACCCCGGTCCAGGGCGGCACCATCGACATGAGCGTCACCGTCGCCATCGTGTACAGCATCCCCTGACGCGGACGACCATCACAGCGCCGGGGAGCGGCGGTCCACTTGGGCCGCCGCTCTTCCATGTCCGGCAGGTCTCGGCCGAGCGGGGGCGCCTACACCGCGACGGAGCCCAGCTCCCGCGCTGCCTCGTCGGGCATCAGGAACCAACGCAGGTCGTGGAATTGCTGGTCCACGCCCAGGTCCTCCGCGCCCTGGGGCCGCATCGCGGGCGCGGGTGGCGTGATCAGCAAAGCCCGCGCATCCGCGAGGTGTCCCGCCAGCGCCGATTCCGGCAGCGTGGTCTGGCGCGCCTGGTACTCCATCCTGCCCGCCGCGTACCGCACGTCTCCCAGCGACAGAGGCGGCATCGCGACCCCGCCGGTGTGGCGCCAGATACCCGTCGCCGATTCGAACCGGTACTGCGGCAGCAGCCGCCAGCCCTCGGTCGCGATGAGCTCCACGGCATCGAGGATGTACTCGAACACCACTTCGCTGATGAAGTAGTTGAAGTTGACACGCACCCAGCCGGGCTTGATGCCCTCGCAGCCGAGCAGGATCTCCTGTTCCAGGCGGTGTGAGGTTGCCAGGTCGATGCCGAGCAGGCGATGACCGTATGGCCCGGCGCATGCACAGCCGCCCCTGGCCTGGATACCGAACAGGTCGTTGAGCAGCGCGACGACCAGGTTGTGGTGGAGGTATCGACCACTGTGGCGGACCGTGAAGCTGACGATGGACAGCCGTCGCGCGTGTCGGTCACCCAGGATGTGGATGCCCGGCACCCGCTCCCAGCGCTCGATGGCGCGCTCGATGAACGATCCCTCGCGATGCTCGATGGCCGCAGCCCCCACGTGCTCCTTGAGCTGGAACGCGAGGCCGGCCACGCGCGCGCCATCCACCACCAGCGCCGACCGGCTGCCGAATACCTCCATCACGGCGTTGGGATAGACAATGACCCCTGTATCGTGCTCAAGCCCCACACCCACAAGAAATGGATTGTGGCCAACTGCCGCCAACAGTCTCGGC
>JBBQNA010000246.1:0-5040 GCA_038329515.1 Candidatus Limnocylindrales bacterium
CTTCGGTCCGTCCGTCTGTGCTCGAGTGTACGGCTAGCCGACCCATACACCCTGACGCTACACGAGCGCGGCCCAAACCGCGAGGTCGCGGCTCGCAGCGGGGGCGCCCTACTCGGCAGCGCGGGTTCATGGGAAGCGCCAGCGAGCGGCACCGCCCGGCTCCCCTGTCATCACCCCGAAGACCGTGGTCGGGGCGAAAGCGTACAGGTTCCACGGCGGCGGTCCGGCGCTCGGCGCGCTGTAGTCGCATGTGAAGGCGCCGTCCTCGACGGTGGCCGGCCAGCCCCCGTCGGCGTAGCGCTGGGCGAGTCGTCGGAGCGTCGCATCGTCCGTCACTCGCCCTGCACTGCCCTCGAAGACCAGGTCGAAGCTCTGCAATGCCATAGAGACAGCGCAGATCGGGTTGTCCATCAGGTTCCGGCTCTTCCGCGTCCTCGGGCCACTCACGAAGTAGACCCTGCCGTCGTCCCAGACCGCGCCGACGCCCGCGATGTGCGGCCGGCCGTCGGGACGCGTCGTGGCGAGGAAGCACCGTTTGTCCCTTCCAGGGTCGGTCGACTCGAGCGCCTCGAGGACCCGCGACCACGGGATCGGCTCGAGGTCGTAGAGGTCGGCGAGGTTCTTCGTGTCCATTTCACTCCTCCTCGATTCAACGACTTGACGCGGCCATCATACAACCGTATGGTTGTATCAATGCAAGCCACGTTCGATCCGGACTTCGTCTTCGCCGCCCTGGCCGACGCCACCCGTCGCGACATCGTCCTGCGTGCGCTGAGCGGCCAGGAGGGCGTCGCCGAGCTCGCGGGCCATTACCCGATGAGCTTCGCGGCGGTCCAGAAGCACGTCGCCGTGCTCGAGCGGGCCGGCCTGATCACCAAAGAACGCCACGGCCGGCGCAAGGTCGTGCAGACCAACATGGAGGGATTGCGGCTCGCGCGTGGCCTCCTCGACCGATACGAGGCGCTGTGGCGCGGCCGCATCGATCGCATGAACGACCTCATCAGCAGCAGCAGCAAGGAGAGCCGAGCATGACCGTCACCGCCGTCCACAAGGATCCCGAAGCCCTGACCATGACGCTGACCGCCGAGTTCGACGCCTCGCCCGAGCGTGTCTGGGACCTGTGGGCCGATCCCCGCAAGCTCGAGCGCTGGTGGGGGCCACCCACCTACCCCGCCACCTTCACGACCCACGACCTGACACCCGGCAGCCATGTCGAGTACAACATGACCGGGCCGACCGGCGACCAGCCGCGCGGCTTCTGGGACATCGTCGAGGCGGATCCGCCGCGCAGGCTCGTATTCATCGATGGGTTCGCCCACGGGGATGGCACGCCGAACGACGAGTTCCCGCGCAACACGGGCACCGTGACGATCGAACCGATCGAGGCCGGTCGCACGCGGATGTCCATCCACAGCCAGTTCCCGAGCAGGCAGGCCATGGAGCAGGTCCTGGCCCTGGGCATGGAGCAGGGCCTGACCGAGGCCGTTGGACAGATCGACGCCATCCTCATGGAGGGAGCCACAGCATGACCACGACGACCGCACCGACGACACGGACCCTCGAGGCGCCCGGCGCCACGATCACCTACGACGTCCGCCATTCGGACTCCACCGCGCCGGTCCTGCTCACGATCGGGTCGCCGATGGGCGCCGGCGGGTTCGGCACCCTCGCCGCCCACTTCACGGATCGCACGGTCGTAACCTACGACCCGCGCGGCGTCGAGCGCAGCATCAAGAGCGATCCTACCAGCGAGTCCACGCCCGAGCAGCACGCCGATGACCTGCATCGGATCATCACTGAGCTCGGCACCGGCCCGGTCGATCTCTTTGCCAGCAGCGGCGGGGCCGTCAACGCGTTTGCCCTCGTCGCGAAGCACCCCGAGGATGTCCGGACGCTCGTTGCGCACGAGCCGCCGCTCGCCTCGATCGTGCCGGATCGCGAGGGAGCCATGGCCGCCACTGAGGCCGTGCGCGACGCCTACCAGCAAGGCGGGTTCGGGGCCGGCATGGCGACCTTCATCGGCGCCGTCGGTCACCGCGGCCCATTCGGCCCGGACGTTGCCAGCCAGCCGGCGCCCGATCCGGCGATGTTCGGGCTGCCGACCGAGGACGACGGGGTCCGCACCGACCCGCTCCTCTTCCAGAACATCATCACGTGCACGCATTTCGCGCCCGACTTCGACGCCCTTCGTGCCGCCTCGACGCGGATCGTTCTCGGAGTCGGTGTGGAGTCGGAGGGCCAGCTGGCGTATCGCGGCGGGGTGGTCGCCGCCGAGCGTCTCGGCACCCAGCCCGTGCCCTTCCCGAGCGACCACGGCGGCTTCCTCGGTGGCGAGTACGGCCAGGCCGGCGACCCCGATGCGTTCGCGGCAAAGCTCCGTGAGGTCCTCAGCGAGGCCTGATTCAGGGAGCCTGATACGTCGGTTCGGCCGCGTCGCCGGCATGGACGATGCGGTCGAACTGGCGCCACAGGACCGCGACGAGCGCCGCGGAGCCCACGAACCCGAACCAGAACGGCGCCGTGACCCCGAAACGTTGCGCCAGCAGACCCCCGATCGGCGTCCCGACCACCAGCCCGCCCATGACCGCGACGCGGTAGACGCCGCCGACTCGGCCAAGCAGCTCGTCCGGGACCGTGCGCTGTCGTACGACCGTCGCGGTCGTGCCCCAGACGAATCCGTGCGCCCCGAAGACCGCCATCGTCACCAGCGCGACCGCGGGTGAGGTCGTGAGCGCCAACACGAGGTGGGTCGCCGTCTCGATCAGCAGGCCGCCGCGCATGATGTCGGCCAGCGAGAACCGCCGCTCGAGGCGGCCGTAGAACGCGATGCCCACGATCCCGCCGACCGCCACAGCGGTCGTCAGGAGACCGAACCCGATCGGGCCGACCCCCAGCCGTTCGGTGGCGTACAGGACGAGCACCGACCACGCCGCGCCATACGTGACGTTGAAGGCGAAGATCGTGAGGGCGAGCGTGCGCATCGGTGGATGCCCGGCGAGCCAGCGGATGCCCTCGACCATGTCTGCCCGCAGGCTCGGGCGCTCGAGCAGCTCGTCCTTCGCGGTCGTGACCACGCGCGACACGAGAAGCGCACCGAGGGCGAAGCAGGCGGCGTTCGTCGCGAACGGCAGGGCCATGCCGACGGCGAACAGGAACGCGCCGATGGGTGGGGCGATCAATTGGTTCGTGAGCACGAATGCGCCCTGCAGCCGCGCATTCCCGATCCCGAGGTCCGCGCGGGCGACGAGACCCGGAAGCAGCGTGCTGCTCGCGGAATCGGCGAACGTCTCCGCCGTGCCGAGGACGAACAGGGCCCCGAGGACGACGGCGATGCTCACGTTCCCGCTGACGATCGTGACCACGAGCACGACGAGCACGGCGGCACGGCCCAGGTCCACGAACACGACCATCCGTCGTCGATCGACACGGTCGGCCATTGCGCCGCCGAGCACCCCGAACAGGAGCACCGGCAGGTACTGACTCAACAACGCCATCGAGACGAGGAACGGGTCCTGCGTCTGGGACGCGACGAGCAACGGGCCGGCGGAGATCGCGATGCCGTCGCCGACGTTGTTGATGAGCGTCGCCGAGAAGAGCCAGCGGAAGCTCCGCCCGAGCCTCGCCGGCACGACCGTCTCGATGACCCGAGCGACTGGAGCCTGCACCGGCGACAGGATACCAACGCGGCAGCCGGTGCCTCTGCCCTCGGGCTTATGATTCGGCCGCCGGAAGCGGCGTCGAACAAGGGTGGGACATGACAGGTCCGCGATCACGACAGGGCGTCCCATGACCGGCCGAGCAGTCGACCTGAACCACGAGATCAGCGACGGCATGGTCACCCACCCGGGCATCCCGGGCCCGATGATGTCCATCGACGCGCTGCCACCCGATGGCTGGCGCTTCTTTGCCGTCCCGCCCAGGATCCGCGGCATCGTGACCTTCCCGGTCCGGGCGTTCGCGCTCGTGACCTGACGATGCCGAGCAGGGCATCGCGCGACAACGGACGGGCCGATAGTTGCACGCGCAACTATTAGTCAGGTACACTGCCAGTAACACAGGTCTCGGATGAGGCCGTCAAGGATGGAACCAGCACATGCAATTCGGGGTCTTCACGGTCGGCGATGTCACGACCGATCCGACGACCGGTCAAACGGTCACCGAGGACGAGCGGATCAAGGTCATGGTCGCGGTCGCGCTCAAGGCCGAGGAGATCGGCCTGGACGTGTTCGCGACCGGTGAGCACCACAACCTGCCGTTCGTCCCCTCCTCCCCCACCACGATGCTGGGATTCATCGCAGCCAGGACCGATCGCCTGCAGCTGTCCACCGCGACCACGCTGATCACGACCAACGACCCGGTCAAGATCGCCGAGGACTACGCGATGATCCAGCACCTGGCTGACGGTCGCGTCGACCTGATGATGGGCCGCGGGAACATGGGTCCGGTCTACCCGTGGTTCGGGCAGGACCTCCGCAACGCGATCCCGCTGGCGTACGAGAACTACGACCTGCTCCATCGCCTGTGGCGGGAGGATGTCGTGGACTGGGAAGGCAAGTTCCGAACGCCACTGACCGGGTTCACCTCCACGCCTCGGCCGCTCGACGGCGTGCCGCCGTTCGTGTGGCATGGCTCGATCCGCAGCCCCGAGGTCGCCGAACAGGCGGCCTACTACGGCGACGGGTTCTTCCACAACAACATCTTCTGGCCCAAGGAGCACGTCCAGCGCATGGTCGAGCTCTACCGCCGCCGCTGGGAGCACTACGGCCACGGGCCGGCCAACACCGCGATCGTCGGCCTCGGTGGCCAGGTGTTCATGCGCGCCAACAGCCAGGACGCGGTGCGCGAGTTCCGCCCCTACTTCGACAACGCGCCCGTCTACGGCCACGGCCCCGCGCTCGAGGACTACATGGTCCAGACGCCGATGACCATCGGCAGCCCGCAGCAGGTCATCGATCGAACGCTGGGCTTCCGCGAGTTCGTCGGCGACTACCAGCGTCAGCTGTTCATCGCCGATCACGCCGGTCTGCCCCTGGACATCGT
>JBBQNA010000247.1:0-5007 GCA_038329515.1 Candidatus Limnocylindrales bacterium
GCTCGGGCCAGCGGGACGACCAGGACGCTCGGGCCAGCGGGACGACCAGGACGCTCGGGCCAGCGGGACGACCAGGACGCTCGGGCCAGCGGGACGACCAGGACGCTCGGGCCAGCGGGACGATCAGGACTCGACTCCGGCCCCGCGACGCCCGATCAGGACTCGACTCCGGCCCCGCGACGCCCGATCAGGACGCTACGGCGCCCCGGACGCCCCCGACCAGGACCCGATTACGGCGCCCCGGACGCGCCCGGCAGAGGTGAGCCGTCCGGACCGGGCACGCCGTCCGGACCGGGCGCTCCGTCCGGACCCGGAGAACCGCCTGGCTCCTGGGACACGGGTACTTCATCCGATGGCAAGGACAGCGTCACCGAGCCCTCCGAGGTGACCAAGATGCCCTCGAAGGAGATCTCCGGATCGCTCAGGACCACGACCCGGTAGGTGCCGGGTGGCACCTTGACGGCCGGCCCGCCGACCGTACCGGTGGCCACGCTCTCCCCGGTCGCATCGAATACCTCGAACGGGGCGCTCACCGCGGCCCGGATGGCGTCACCCAATTGCTTGGGGTTGCGGGCATCGAAGTAGGCGCCGCCGCCGAGCTTGGCCCACCGGGTCATCTGCTTGCGCGCCTGCTTGTCGTCGACGGCCAGGCCCACGATGTTGATACGCGCATCAACGCCCTGGCTGACGAGCTGCCGGATGACATCCTCTGGATCCTTGCCGCACAGGTCGCGATTCGGCCAGATCTCCTTGCTGTCCGTGATGAGCAGCACGATCTTGGTCCCGGAGGCATCCGCCAGGTCCGTCGGCACAGCTTCCAGCGCCGCGCCGATGGGCGTGTCGGCGGCCTGGTCCACCTTCAGCTTGTCCACGAGCGCGGTGACCGCGTCGGGGTCGAGCGGCCCGAAGGGCACCGCGAGGCGGGTGCCGCATGGGTCGGCCTTGTTGCCCAGGACCCGGACCGCGATCGGGGCACCCACCGGCAGCTCGTTCGTGACCAGGTCGCCCAGCACCTGCTTGGCGATGTTGATGCGGCTCTCGCCGCCGAACCGGTCGAGCATGCTGCCCGAGGTGTCGAGGATGATGTCCACCGCCACGTCCTTGCTGGCCGGTGCCCGGGTCGGCGCTCCGCCCACGACCGCCGCAGTGACCGACAGCTCCCCGGGCGGAGGGGGAGGGATGACCTCCACCGACGTGGCGGCATCGAGGGTGTAGGCGGCCGGGCGTCGCAGCCACGTGGCCATGCGCGCGAACGCCTGGTCCATCTCGCCATGCGAGACCGCGTATTGATAGAAGCCGCCACCCGCGATGGACCAGTCCTGCATGAAGCGGCGCGACTGCATCGGCTCACCATCCCCGCCGACATGGACCGCGAACACGGTCGGCCGAACGCTGGCCAGCTGGGCCCACAGCTCCTGAGATCGCTGGTAGCTGCTGGTCTCGGCGTCGGTGACCATCAACACGGCGCGCGACCCCTCTCGTCCGGCGAGCTCCTTGGACCCGTCGATGAGCGCCGTCTCCGCGCTACTCGATCCGCCCGTGACGACGTACCGGTTCACTGCGTCGCGGAGCAGATACGGGTCGTCGCTCCAGTCGGGTAGCAACGGCTTCTCCTCGAACGGCTGGACCTTGACCGCCTCGTCGCCCTTGGTCACGCCACTGGTATAGGCGCGGAGCGCCTGGCTCACGAAGGGCAGGTAGTTGCCCATGCTGCCGCTGGTATCGAACGCGAACACCGCGGAGAAGGGCGGCTGGGCGACCTGCAACGTGTAGCCGCCGCCGGAAGTCACGTTGGCGGTGTACAAGACGGTGCCGTCCTCGCCTTCCCCGAAGGTCGTGGGCACGGCCTGCCCATCCTGGTCCACGAGGGTCAGGCTCACGCCCACGGCAGGCACCCCGCCGACGTTGATGGCGATGCTGTTCTGGCCATCCGGTATGGCGATGCGATACCAGTCCACGTCCTCGTCGCGGTGGACGCGACCCGCCGACGTGGTGCCGGGCACCAGGGTCCGGGCGGTCTCGGGCGTGTCATCGCCGTCCTGCGCGTCAGCGTCGACGGCGAGGTCCGGCGGCTGGCTCCACTCCCGGGGACCCAGTGAGCTCGCGAGGCCCCACTCGCCCAGGATCGACCGATAGCTCTCGGTCGTCGGCGACTCCAGGATGCGCACGGTCGCCGGCTGCTCGATGGCGTACTGGCCTTTCTTGAGGGGCGTGCCCGTGAGCTGGACGAAACGGGCCCACGTGGCTGCGTCGAACGAGAACGGTGCGACGGTGCCATCGGCCGCGCGTTCCAGGTCCCAGGTGCCAACCGCATTCCAGGGGCCGACCGGGCTGCTGGTGCTGACGGCAACGTCGACACTCCGCAACCGCTGATCGGGCATGCTCGGCACTGGGTCCACCCACTCCATGCCGGTCAGCTGCGCCTGCCGGTCGTCGGCGAAGCCGATGACCATCGTTTGGCGGGTCCCCGCCTCGGCGCTGATGGTGAGCGCGTAGTCAGCAGGGTCTTCCGTCAGCAGGCTGTCCGCGTAGTCCTGGCTGGAGGCTTGCGGGTCGAGCCAGACCATGTGCCCGCCGCGAACCGGGTCGGCGATATTGGTAGGCATGGTGTCAGGCACCGATCCGGGCACGGCGATGACCTTCCACTCACCGATGACCACGGGGCCGGTGGTGCCGGCCCACGTGGAGTCGATGCGGAGCTGGGCGAACCGTGCAGGCACGGGCTCCGGCAACACGAAGTACTGGTCGGTGGTGAGCGGTGACAGCTCGCCCTGGACGACCTCCGTCCACGTGGAGCCGTCGTCCGACAGCAGCAGCGCGAACGCCCGTGGGCCCGGATCGATGGATAGCCTGCTGCCGAGCGGGTCCAGGGCCATGCCGGCGATCGGGATCGATGCATCACCTGCCAGGTCTACGGTCACCGAGAGGGGTGTGCCTGCCATGGAGCCCTGGAAGCCGCGTCCGGAAGGCGTGACACCGTCGTACAGCTGCGCTTCTGCGACCGCGTCCGTGCTGACCACGGGCGTCGCGCCCAGGGCAGCAGATGCGACGTTCAGACCACCCAGGAGTGCGTCGGGGACCGGCCATGCCTGGTATGGCGCCACCGGTGGCGCATCCGCTCGCGAGGCCACTGCTGTCCACCCGGTCGCCTGGCCGCCCGTATCCGTGCGCGCCCGGACCGTGAGCCGAACGGCTCCATCGATAGCGGCGTCCGGGAGGACGGTGATGGTCACGGGCACTTCGATGGTGGCGCCGGGCTCCAGCAGGACCTGATCCTGGTCGAGGTCCACCGACCAGTCGGGGTCGCTGGTCGCGGCGTCGAGCGCGAGGGCCTGGGTCGCCGGTCCGGTGCTGGCCAATGTCAGCCTGCCGGACACCTGTTGGCCCGCGGCCCAATAGGCAGCGACTGCATCCTGGTCGACAGTGAGCGTGATCGTCACGTCAGGAGCCACCGGATCCGGCACGGCAGGCACCAAGCCGGTCACCCCCGGCTCGATATCGATGGTGTAGGGCGCGATGGCCACGATGCGTAACCACAGCGGCACACCCGCCGGCAGACCGGGCAGGGTGACACTGCCGTCCTCGGCCAGGGTGCCCTCGTGTTCCGTGACCCCGTCCGACACGACGACCCGGGTCACTCCACCCGACGTCTGGAACGCCAGGTCGCCGCCACTGGGCAGGCTGCCCAGCACGAACCAGTCGTCCTCGCCGCCGCTCGGGGCATCCCCGTCGACGTGCAACGAGGCCGGCAGGGGTCGAGCCTGGGAGATGCCGTCGTTGGGCTCCTGGTCGACGGCCAGCAGGAATGGGTCCTCGCGCTCCACCGTCACGCTGTACTTGCCGAGACTCGGCGTGGCGGGCTGGAGCCGGAGGTCGTAATCACCGGGCTGGAGCTGCGCGTCGTAGACCGTGGTCACACCCAGGGCACCCTTGAGGTCGCCGGCGCGGAGCGAGCCACTCTCGAGTCGGACGTCGATGGCGCTGTCGCTGGGTGGCGTGACCGTGATGCGCAGGTGGTCGGCCGTCTCGACGGTGAGTCGGAAGATGTCGGTGTCCGACAGATTGGGCAGGCGTCCGGTGCGCGTGTCCCCTACGCTGAACGGCTCGGCGTCGATGACCTGGTTGTTGGGTTCCCGCTCACCGTCGGGATCTGGAGGGCCCAGCGGCGTGAGGGTCAGGGTGTAGTCGCCGTTGGAACCTTGAACCTCCAGCCAGTGGTCGCCGGGGGTGAGATACATGTCCGTGATCTGGGCGCCCACACCGCCAGCCGCGAGGTCGCCAGTGCCCAGCTCCGCACCATCTGGCCGCTCCCACCGGAGGCGGCTGATGCCCGTGCCCGCGACATCCACCTGCCACAGCTGCGGTGCACCGGTGGTACTGACGCGGAAGGTGTCTCGATCGCTGTCGCCCAGCTGACCGCGCATCGTGGTGCCCTCCACGGCGCTCGCCCGTGCCGGGTCGTCGTTGGGCTCGGTCTCGAAGTCCGCGGACGGGGCGGTCGTGGTATCGACTCGCAACAGGTACGACGCGCTGTCGCTGGGGTCGCCGCTCACCACGAGGGTGGCCACACCGGGTGGCAATCGGAGCCCTGTCAGTGCGGCGCCGTTGTCGCCGGTCCGGCACTGCAGCTGGATGCCGGTGGCGTCAGTGAGGCACAGCTGGCGAACGGGTCCATCACGCCAGATGAGCCGGATGTCGAGGAGCGATCCGGCAAGCGTGTCGTCGACTGCGAGCGTGTACCAGTCCTGGCCATCGCCGGTGGCCATCCGGCCGCGGACTACGGGATGCGCCGGGTCGATGGCGATCGCGGTCGTCGCCGCACCGTTCGGCTCCGGGTCAGCGGTTCCCAGGTCGGTCAGCGTGGCGGAGAGCGCATAGGTGCTCGGGACGCTGGTCGATGGATAGATGACCAACAGGTACTGACCTGCCGGCAGGACGAGGTCGGAAAGTCGGTCGAGGCCCAGCGCGGTCGGGGTGACGCTGGCCAGCACCGAGCCGTCGGCCCGA
>JBBQNA010000248.1:0-4988 GCA_038329515.1 Candidatus Limnocylindrales bacterium
GATGCATGCCCGATCCACGGGTTGGGCGATGCTCGCCGCCGGATCGGTCCAGGAGGCGCACGACTTCGCGCTCATCGCGCATGCCGCCACGCTGCGCGCCCGGGTCCCCTTCCTGCACTTCTTCGACGGCTTCCGGACCTCCCACGAGATCGACAAGATCGCGCTCCTCACGACGGAGGACATACGCGCGCTCGTGCGCGAGGAGGACGTCCTGGCCTTCCGTCGTCGTGGCCTCACGCCGGAAGCACCCAGCATCCGGGGCACAGCCCAGAACCCCGATGTCTTCTTCCAGGCCCGCGAGGCCTCGAATCCCTGGTACCTGGCACTGCCGGGCATCGTCACCGACGTCATGGGCGAGCTGGCCGCGAGAACAGGTCGGCAGTACCACCTGGCCGACTACCACGGTGCACCCGACGCCGAGCGGGTGATCATCGTCATGGGTTCCGCGGCGGGCGCCGTGGCGGAGACGGTCGACGCCCTCAACGCAGCTGGCGGGCGGGTCGGCATGCTCCAGGTCCGCCTGTTCCAGCCATTTCCCACCGATGAGATCATCGCGGCGTTGCCATCGACGGTCCGCTCCATCGCGGTCCTGGACCGGACCAAGGAGCCGGGCGCGGTCGGTGAGCCGCTGTACCTGGACATCGTGACCGCCCTCGCCGAGCGGATGGACACCGACGAGCCACCGTTCGCGACGGCGCCCCGCATCGTGGGTGGCCGATACGGCCTCTCCTCCAAGGAGATGACGCCCCAGATGATCCGGCCCATCTTCGATGAGCTGTCAGCCGCCCGCCCGCGGCGTCACTTCACGGTGGGCATCGTGGACGACGTGACCCACCTGAGCCTGCCCATCGATGCCCAGTTCCGCGTGCCGCGTGCCGCCGGCGAGGTCCAGGCGCTGTTCTTCGGTCTCGGATCGGACGGCACCGTGGGCGCCAACAAGGCGTCGGTCAAGATCATCGGCGAAGGCACCGACCTGTTCGCCCAGGGCTACTTCGTGTACGACTCCAAGAAGTCCGGCTCGGTCACGACCTCGCACCTCCGATTCGGCCCCGAACCCATCCGCTCCACGTACCTCGTCGACAACGCCGACTTCGTGGCCTGCCACCAGTTCGGGCTGCTCGAGCGTTCCAAGGTGCTCGATGGCGCCCGGGATGGCGCCACGTTCCTGCTCAACGCGCCGTATCCCCCGGACCAGGTCTGGGCACACCTCCCTCGTCACGTCCAGCAGCAGCTCGTCGACAAGCACATCGAGCTGTGGGTCATCGACGCCTTCGCGGTCGCCGCGGAGGTGGGCATGGGCAATCGCATCAACACCGTGATGCAGCCCTGCTTCTTCCACCTCGCTGGTGTGCTGCCGGCCGCGGAGGCCATCGCACGTATCAAGGCGTTCGTGGAGCATACCTACGCCAAGCGCGGCGACGCGGTCGTACAGCGCAACTTCGCGGCCATCGACCAGTCGCTGGCACGTCTGTCGCGCGTCCCGTTAGGCGAGGTGAGCAACGACCAGCCGGTCCTGTCGCTCGTGCCCCCCGATGCTCCGGACTTCGTGCGCCAGGTGACCGCGGTCCTGATGGCCGGTGACGGCGACCGTCTGCCCGTGAGCGCGATGCCCGTGGACGGCATGTTCCCCACCGCGACGGCACGCTACGAGAAGCGCGCCATCGCCCAGATGATCCCCGTCTGGGATGCCTCCATCTGCATCGACTGCGGCAAGTGCGCCATGGTCTGCCCCCACACCGCCATCCGGATGAAGGTCTTCCCCGAGGAGGCCGTCGCCAACGCGCCCATCGAGTTCGTGAGCAAGGAGTTCAAGTCCCGCGACCTGCCGGGCCATCGCCTCACGATCCAGGTGGCGCCGGACGACTGCACCGGTTGTGGCGTGTGCGTCGATGTCTGCCCTGCCAAGAGCAAGACCGAGGTGCGCCACAAGGCCATCAACATGGAGCCGGTCGCGGAGCATCGTGACCTCGAGCGGCGTCGCTGGGACACCTTCGCTGCTATCCCGTTGCTCGACCGGAGTCTCCTCCCCCACGACACCATCAAGGGCTCCCAGGTCCTCGAGCCACTGTTCGAGTTCTCCGGCGCCTGTGGTGGCTGCGGCGAAACGCCATACCTCAAGCTCGTCAGCCAGCTCTTCGGTGACCGGATGGTCGTGGCCAACGCGACCGGATGCTCCTCCATCTATGGCGCCAACCTGCCGACCACCCCCTGGACTGTCAATGCCGAGGGCCGTGGCCCGGCCTGGGCCAATTCGCTGTTCGAGGACAACGCCGAGTTCGGGCTGGGCATGCGCCTCGCGCTCGACAGCCAGATCGACCATGCGCGCCGGCTGCTCGGAGATCTCGCGCCAACGGTCGGCGAAGCGCTCGCCCGCGATATCCTCGACGCTGACCAGGACACCGAGCCCGGCATCGTGCTCCAGCGTGCCCGGGTCGCCCGCCTGCGCGAGGCGCTGTCCGCGATCGGCGGCGGCCAGGCCGGCATCAACGACTCCCAGGTCGCTGATGCGCAGCAACTGCTGGCGCTCAGCGGGGACCTCGTTCGCCAGGGCATCTGGATCATCGGTGGCGATGGCTGGGCATATGACATCGGCTTCGGTGGCCTGGACCAGGTCATGAGCTCGGGTCGGAACGTCAACATCCTGGTGCTCGACACCGAGGTCTACTCCAACACCGGTGGCCAGGCATCGAAGGCCACGCCCCGTGGTGCGGTCGCGAAGTTCGCTGCCGCGGGCAAGTCGACCGGCAAGAAGGACCTGGGCGCCATCGCGCGCGCCTATGGCAACGTCTACGTGGCCCAGATCGCGATCGGCGGCAATGACGCCCAGACGGTCAAGGCGCTCCTGGAGGCCGACGCGTGGCCGGGACCGTCCCTGGTCATCGCATACAGCACCTGCATCGCGCACGGCATCGACATGAGCACGTCCATGAGCCACCAGAAGGACGCCGTCAAGAGTGGCTACTGGCCGCTCTACCGGTTCCACCCCAGCGAGGTCGAGGACGGGCAGCCGTTCAAGCTCGACTCCGCCAAGCCATCGATGCCCATCCGGGACTTCGCAGCCTCCGAGACCCGCTTCGCCATCCTCGAACGCACCGACCCAGAGCGCGCCGCCCAGCTGGCGGACCTGGCGCAGGGCGATGCGGACGAGCGCTGGCGCTACTACGAGCAGCTTGCCGGTATGCACCGGAGCGTGCCCCATCTCCATGCCCCCGACCCGGAGGCACTGCCGCCGGATGACGTCGATGCCAGCGCGCTCCTCGACGAGCAGACAGGAGCTCTGGCATGACCGTCGACCTGCGGACCCGTTACCTCGGTCTCGAGCTACGCTCGCCACTCGTGGCCTCCGCGTCGCCACTCACCGGTGACCCAGACACGGCCCGCCAGCTCCAGGACGCCGGCGTCGGAGCGATCGTCCTGCCGTCGCTGTTCGAGGAGGAGATCCTCCACGAGGAGATCGCCCTCGACCGGTCGCTCAATGCGGGCACCGAGCAGTTCGCGGAGGCGCTCGACTACTTCCCGGCCATGGGTGACTTCGTGGGCACCGGTGAGCGGTACCTGCGGGTGCTGGAACGGATCCGGAGGGCTGCGTCGGTGCCGGTCATCGCGAGCCTCAATGCGAGCACGCCGGGCGGCTGGGTCCGCTACGCCCGGTTGATACAGGAAGCAGGTGCCGATGCGCTGGAGCTCAACGTCTACCACCTCGCCGCTGACCCACGCCGCTCGGCAGCGGACCTGGAAGCGGCCGACCTGGAGCTCATTGCCTCGGTCCGGGACTCGGTGACCATCCCGCTCGCGGTCAAGCTCAGCCCGTTCTACTCGGCGTTCGCGAACTTCGCGGCGTCGGTCGCGGAGCAGGGCGTCGATGGGCTCGTGCTGTTCAATCGGTTCTACCAGCCCGACCTCGACCTCGAAACGCTCGACATCGTGCCCCGGCTGGAGCTCAGCCAGGCCTGGGAGCTGCGACTGCCACTGCGCTGGATCGCCATCCTGCGGCCGCAGCTGTGGCCGACGCTGTCGCTCGCCGCGACCTCCGGTGTGGCCAGCGGCACCGACGCGCTCAAGGCGCTCCTGGTCGGTGCCGACGTGGCGATGATGACGTCAGCGTTGCTGCGCCAGGGGCCGTCGCACGTGCGCACGGTCGAGGCCGAGCTGCGAGCCTGGATGGTCGAGCACGAGTACGAGTCGGTCGACCAGCTCAAGGGCAGCGTCAGCCAGTCGTCCGCGGAGGATCCGTCCGCCTTCGAGCGGGCAAACTATCGCAAGACGCTCCACTCCTGGACCGCACCGCCGCGACTCACGGCGACCTCGCCGGCCTGATCCCGCTGGCCGGGCGGCCTGCGCGAGGCGACCGGTCGCAGGCCGTGGTGTTGCGCGGCGACCGGTCGCAGGCCGTGGTGTCGCGCGGCGACCGATCGCAGGCCGTGGTGTCGCGCGGCGGTCAGAAAGGGGGTTCACGCGCATCGGCAAGCCGGACGCGCCGTCGCCCGGCGGCTCGCGCGAGAATGACTCCAGACCTGCGGTTCAGCCGCGCAGGTGTTCTGCGAACCAGTCGAGCTTGACCTGCTCCTGGAAGCCCCCGCCACCCTCGTGGTCGTTGAACGGGTACTCCACGATGCGCTTGCTCCCCGTGTAGCGGTTGTAGGCCGCGTACACCGTGGAGGGCGGGCAGATCTGGTCCATCAGGGCCACCGAGAACAGCGCCGGTGCGGTCGCGCGGGTAGCCAGGTTCGCGCCATCGAAGTAGGTAAGGGTCTGGAACGCCTGGTCGACGTGGTCGCGGTGCGCCTTGAGGTAGCGCACGATCTCGCCGTACGGGTTGGCATCCACGAGCGTGGTGGCGCGCGGGAAGTCACACAGGAAGGGCACGTCCGCGGCGACCGCGGCCAGATCGGGGATGAGGCCCGCGGCAGCGAGCGCGATGCCGCCTCCCTGGCTGCCGCCAGTGACGCCGACCCGCGCGGGGTCAACGGCCGGATGGGTGCGCACGG
>JBBQNA010000249.1:0-4911 GCA_038329515.1 Candidatus Limnocylindrales bacterium
GTCTGCCGCCGCTACCGACGCGCGGCGACCCGGGTGACGGTGCGCCACTCCGGGGTCCGGTCGCCCGGGATGTAGCGCCCGTTGGCGGTCTTCAGGACGGCGCCCCGGAGGCCGATGCTCTGCCATGACGCCACCCAACCATCGACGGGCGGCCGACAGAACACCGAGACACGCACCAGGGGGCCCTGGTCGATGACGCTCTCCAGCACCCGCTTGCGCTCCAGGAGCGGCACGTCCAGCAGCGACTGGCCGTCGAGCTTGAGCAGGTCGAAGGCCACGAATGCCTCATCCGTCACATCGTCAGTCAGGGCTGGACGCTTGATATCGACACCCGGCTCCCGGGACAGGAGCGTGTCCATGACCGACATGCGCGCCTGAGTGATGATCGCCGCGCCCGCGCCACCGCGCGTCGCCTGGTCGGTCAGGATGCCGTCCAGGATCGCATCGTCCGCCAGCAGCGCGACGCCGATCGCGGCACTCAGGACGGGCTCCTCCGGTGCCAGGTCCAGGCCCAGGGCGTCGATCATGCGCACCGTCGGCGGGTCACCCGAGCCACCCGCCGCGATGTGTACCAGCACCCGCGTACCGCTCCAGAGCGGCTCCACGATGGGCTCCTTGACCGTCACCGGCAGCCGCGTCACGAGCGGCACCTGGGGACGCCAGTCGAGTGGGTCGGCGGGGACGACGCGCGGCGCCATCAGGGAATCTCGGCGTTGTTGCCCATCCAACGCCACGCGGACCCGATCATCTCCTCCAGCGAGCCACGCCGGGGCGTCCAGCCGAGCACGTCCCGGGCACGATCGGTGGCCGCGACCAGGGACGGTGGGTCGCCCGCGCGTCGTGGGCCGAACGAATGGGCGATGGGCCGGCCGACGACCGCCTCCGCACCAACCAGCACCTCGCGCACGCTGAAGCCCGAGTTGGAGCCCAGGTTGCAGGCCTCGTGCGCGCCAGGCGCAGCGGTGCCCGTCCAGTCCAGCGCCAGGATGTGGGCGTCCGCGAGGTCCTGCACATGGATGTAGTCCCGGATGGGCGTCCCGTCTGGGGTCGGGTAGTCCTCGCCGTAGAGCGTCACCGGTGTACCGCTTGCGGCCGCCCGCAGGAGGTTCGGGATCAGATGCGTCTCGGGGTCATGCCGCTCACCAAACTGCTCGCTGGCGCCCGCGACGTTGAAATAGCGCAGCGCCACCGAGCGCAGGCCGTACACGCCGTACCAGCGCATGGCGCCCTCGAAGGCCAGTTTGGACGCACCATACGGATTGACCGGTCGCATGGCGTCCGACTCCCGGATCGGCACCCGCTCCGGCTCGCCATACACCGCGGCAGTGGACGAGAACACGATGCGATCGATGCCCGACGCTCGGAGCGTGTCCAGGAGCGTGATACCGCCCACCACGTTCTCGCGGTAGTACAGCCCTGGATCGGTCATCGACTGGCCGACCAGCGATCGTGCCGCGCAATGGAGCACCGCCTCGATGCCCCGCTCTCGCACCGTTCGGCCGACCAGATCGCCGTCGCCGACGCTGCCCTCCACGAGCGTCGCGCCATCGCTGACACCCCACCGATGCCCCGTGATCAGGGTATCCAGCACGGTCACCTCGTGCCCGGCCGCGACCAGCCGCTCCACCGAGACGCTGCCGACATACCCGGCGCCGCCGGTGACCAGCACGCGCATCTCAGCGGCCTCGGATCCGGCGCAGCCAGCTGGAACCCGTGCTCGCCACAGTGGGGGTCGTGACCGGCGCCGGCGCACCCGCGGCCTTCGTGACCGGCGCCGCTGCACCCGGGGCAGGCTTGCCGGGTGCCGCCGCGACCGCCGGCAGTGTCTCGCCCCGGTAGGTCAGCACTTCCGCCATGCGTGCCTCCATGCGTCGCGCCATGTCGTTCTCGGGATCGATGATGAGGGCGCGCGCCGCGAGCGCATAGGCGTCCCGGTCCTCACCCCGTGCCAGCGCACAGCGGGCCAGCCCCACGACGGCGATGGCGTTGTTGGGATCCTGGTCGGCCACCCGTTGGTAGGTCGCCTGTGCCTGGTCGACCATATCCACGGTCAGTAGTCGGTCGGCCTGGAGCAGTAGCTCGATCATCGGACGGAACGCTACAGGAAGCCGCGGCGGACCGGTTCAGGCACCGGTCGCCGCGTCCAGCAACCAGCGACGGACATCCGACAGGAGCACATCCGGTCGGTTGCGCCGCGGATCGTTGACGACCGACTCCAGCAGCCGTTCCAGCATCGCGCCCACCCACGGCCCGGGCGGCCGGTCCACCGCCGCCAGCAGGTCGTCGCCATCGACGCACAGCTCCGCGACGGTCATGGGTGCCCCCGACTCCCGTTGCGCAGCGAGACGGTCGCGCAGCTCGGGCAGCGCATCGACCTCGGGGTCCTGGCCGCTGCCCACGTTGTCCGCCTGGCGCAGGCGCAGCAGGTCGTCGATGTAGGCGCTCCCCACGCGCCGCAGGAAGCGCCGCACGGCGGCATCGGTCCACGTCGGCCGGTACTGGAACATGTGCTCGCGGATGAGGGTCGCCACGTCAGTGGTGGTGGCGGCGGACCAGCGCAGCCGGCGCAGGACGACGGTGGCCATCCGGGCGCCCTCCTCCGCATGACCGATGAAGTGGCCGTGGGCGGCGGTCGCGGGCTTGCCGACGTCATGGAGCAGCGCCGCGAGGATGAGTCGCTCCGAGGTCCCGGGCATCGCGGCCGCGGCATCCACGGTGGCCATGCAATGGTCGAACAGGTCGTGGCCCGGGATCTTGGACTGTGCCACCCCATGCTGGAGAGTGACCTCCGGCAGCACCACGGCCAGCGATCCGATGTCATCCAGGATCCGCAGCGCCGCGGACGGCACCCCTTCCTGGAGCATGCGTCGCAGCTCGCCATGGATGCGTTCCGAGGACAGCCATCGCGCGTCCTCGCCGTGGGCGCGCATGGCCTCCAGGGTGCGTGGCTCGATGACGAAGCCCAGGGTGCTGGCGAACCTCGCGCCGCGCAACAGGCGCAGGGCGTCCTCGGCGAAGCGGGCGTCAGCGTCGCCAACGGAGCGCAGCAGCCCGGCAGCCAGGTCCCGCGCCCCGCCCGTCGGATCCAGGAGAGCCGGCTGCGTGGCAGTCGGGGACCCAGCCGGCCTGCCCCATGCGAGGGCATTGACGGTGAAGTCGCGGCGCTGGAGATCCTCGACCACATCGCTCGTCCAGCTGACCGTGTCCGGGCGCCGATGGTCGCGGTAGGTGTGGTCGCGCCGGAAGGTCGTCACCTCAGTACCGTCGATATCGACGGTACCGAACGTACCCCGCAGGTGGCCGGCCGGGAACAGATCAAGGATCTGCTCTGGACGCGCGTCCGTGGCGAGGTCGATGTCGTGACCCGGCCGCCCGAGCAGCGCGTCCCGGATACCACCCCCGACGGCGTATGCCGCGTGACCGTGGTCCCAGAGGCGCTCCAGGATGGCGTGCGCTGCCTGTGGGATGGCGGCCGGGATCGACTCCACGCCGACGAACACGGTCCCCGCCTCGGCGCTCAGCCCACCGACAGGAACAGGTAGTCCCGCCATGCCTCGTTCCGGGGGTCGGTCAGGTATGGCGTGAACAGCGAGTAGACGTCGCAGCGCGGCTCGTGCGGCTGGCGGAGCAGGCGCATGCGTGCCTCGTCCAGGGTCTTGCCGCCCTTGCGATGGTTGCAGCCCTTGCATGCCGCCACAAGGTTGTCCCAGCTGTGAGCGCCGCCTCGATGACGCGGACTGATGTGGTCGAGGGTCAGCTCAACGCCTTGTCTGCCGCAGTACTGGCAGGTGTGGTGGTCGCGCGCGAAGATCTCGCGGCGGGAGAGTCGGACGCGCGGCCGGGGTCGTCGGATATGGTGCTGGAGGCGGATGACGCTGGGGGCCCGGTAGGAAACGCGGACCGTGGTCACCTCATGGTGGTCGTACTGGATCACCTCGGCCTTCTCCCCGAAGACGAGGCGGAACGCCCTCCGGACGTCGCAGACGTTGAGGGGTTCGTAATCCGCGTTCAGCAGTAGTACGACGCTATCCACGCACTCCCTGGGAGCGGTCGGGACTCGACCACGCACCGACAGCATCGTATCCCAAGGATCTCTCGGGGTCGCCGGCGAGTGCGGACCACGGCGACCCATTGGTCCGGGGTGTTGCTGACCCGGTTCCGATGCCGACATGCCCCCGTACCACACCAGACCGGACACAGGGGGGTGACCTCCGGGGGAATGCGCCATGGTCCGTTCGGAGCGTACGGTGGGCGCGTGGTCGGGATCATGCCGACCGGTCTCATCCGCCGCTTCCCTGACACCGTGGAGACGCAACCGTGGACTGGCACTTCTGCCCGCACTGCGAGACGCAACTGGACGCCGAGACGTTCATCTGCCCCGCTTGCAGGTGGGATCCGCTCTCGACGCCACAAACCGAGGAGAGGCGGCTGGAGCCCTCGCTGATGGAGCGCTATCGCGGCACGCAGTACGACCCGGCCAACTGGGCCGGCGCCGCAGCCACCGCGAGCATCACACCCCCGGTGAGCAAGACAGCCCATCGGGTGCGGACGATCGTCGCGGTCGCCATCATCGCCATCATCGGCGCGTACGGCTCGATGCTCGTGTATACCGACATGCAGTCGCACCAGGACCAGCCAGCTTCGGCACTCCACCGCTGAGCTGCCCCTGATCGTCATGGGAGGGCATGATCGCGGGTGGCCACGAGGCCCAGTCGCTTGACGCATGCCGTTGTCACGGGCTGCTTGGGCGGCCCGCCATCCGAGATGATGACCTGAACGCACGACCCATACCTGGCTCCATGGCTGATGATCGGGCCGGGACACGAAAGCGGCGGGCCCGGCGGGCGGGGGGCGGGGCCCCCCCCCGGGCGGGGGAGGGGGGGGCAGGGAACCGGGGGGTGTGGGAGGGAC
>JBBQNA010000250.1:0-4899 GCA_038329515.1 Candidatus Limnocylindrales bacterium
CTCACCTGCCAGCGCCAGCTGTCGGTGACGCCGTCAGCTCTCCTCGCGCTCCACCTCTGCCCGGGCGGCAGGGCCGCGACGCGGCAGCGGCAGCTCGCTGATGCCGGCCACGAACGATGCCTGGCGTGCCCACTCGGCACACACCAGCTGGTCCTCCTCGGACAGGATGCCCAGCCGACCCAGCGTCGAGAACTCGTCCCGGATGTAGGTCTTGAGCATCTCCGGGCCGTCGGTGTTGATGGTGAACCGGACGCGATGCTGACGGAACGTATCGAAGATCCAGCGGAACTCGTCCCAACCCGAGACGACCCGGGTATTGAGGTTGCTGGTGGGGCAGATCTCGAGGGTGATGCCCCGCTCCCGGATCATGTCCAGGGTCCGCGGGTCGTACGCCGCCTTGACGCCGTGACCGATGCGGGAGGGTTCCAGCTGACGGATGACCTCACCGATCTCCTCGACCGGTCCCGACTCCCCGGTATGCACGGTGACGCCCAGGCCCTGCTTGCGCACCCGGTCGAACAGGCGCTTGTACTCCGCGGGTCGGAAGGCATTCGACTCGGGGCCCGCGATATCGATACCCACCACGCCCCGCGGCTTGTAGGCGATCGCCTTCTCCACGATGATCTCGTTGAGCTGGTACGGGAAGGCCCGGTCCAGGCACAGGATCAATCCCGGCGTGACCGGGTACTCCAGTTTGGCCCGGTCCATGCCCCGGGTCGCCGCGCTGATGATGTGGTCCAGATCCTGCTCGCCACCCCGGTTGCGCTTCATGGGGTTGAAGCGCAGCTCCATCGTGGTCACGTTACTGCGCCGATAGGCGCCCCCGATCACCTCGTAGACCGCGCGCTCCACGGCCAGCGGCGATGACTGGATGAGCTCGGTCCAGTGGAACAGCTGGAGGTAGCCGTCGAACGAGCGCGCACGGCGTGGCGACACCGTGATCATGTCCCGGAACTCCCAGTAGTCCTTGGTCGGCAGCCGGATGCCCTGGGAATGGGCGATGCCCCACATGATGGCCGGCGTCACAGCGCCGCCGAGATGGCAGTGGAGCTCGGTCAGAGGGACCTTGCGAGAGAGCACATTGGGCACGCCCGAATGCTAGCGGGCAGACGTCGCGATCGGCGTCCGCCGGTTCGGCGCGTGTGCTGATCGCTCAGCCCGGCGTGCTCACGGCCCGGGCCGGCCCGGCACCAATTGCTCGGCGCCGGGGATCGATGTCGCAACCGTGGGGTGGGGTACCACAAGGTCGCCAGCCCGATGATGCAGATGTAGACTGCTATGGCGATGGACGAACAGCATCGCGAGGCAGCGCTTGCCCAGGGCGCTGTGCTCGCTCCCGAACCACACCCGATGATCAACGCCGGCGCGGATGGTGCTGCCCGCGCGCCCCTGTCCTGCACCCGGATCATGGATGCCGCGGAGCGCTACGTGGACGACAACTGCCTCAGCGAGTTGAGCATGCGCCGGCTGGGCAACGAGCTGGGCGTGGAAGCGATGTCGCTGTATCGCTACTTCCCCAGCAAGGCTGCCCTCCTGGATGCCGTCGCGACCCGGCTGCTGGCTGGCCTGGCGCTGCCGGTCCCTGATACCGGCGCCGACTGGGAGGCCCAGATCCGTGCCTATTCCCGGTCGTTCCGGACGCTGACCCAGGGTCATCCCAACCTGATGCCCCTGCTGGGCACCATGTCGCCAAATGTGCCGCCGCTCTCCGATCTCCACGGGCGCCTGGTCGGGCTGTGGCATGAGGCCGGGTTCCATGCCGCGGACGCCGAGCGCGCCCAACGGGCGCTGCAGTGCTACCTGTCAGGCAGCAGTCAGTGGCATCGGACGACGTGCGCCGGCGCCGATCCGGACACGGACTTCCTGTTCGGCCTGGACGTGTTGCTGGACGGGTTCCGATCGCGACTACCGGTGCGCCTGCCCGCCTGACCAGTGCCGGGTCACCCGTCGACCGTTGAGTCAGCCGTCGATCGCCAGCCCATTCGCGGCGAGTGCTGCAGCCATCGAGCCTCGGGCCCGCTTGGCCTCCTCGGGCACCTGGTCCCGGGCGTGATATGAGGAGCGCACCAGCGGCCCTGACTCCACATGCTTGAAGCCCAGGGACAGCGCCTCTGCCTTCATCTCCACGAACTCGTCGGGGTGGACGTATCGCTCCACGGGCAGGTGCGCCTCCGACGGACGGAGGTACTGGCCGATCGTCAGGATGTCGCAGTCGTACGTGCGCAGGTCCCGGAAGGTGGTCGACAGCTCCTCGCGAGTCTCGCCGAGGCCGACCATGAGGCTCGACTTGGTGTGGACCGTGCCCGGCCGCCCGGAGATCTCGAGCGCCTGGGCCTTGGCGACTCGCAGGACCTGCATCGATCGGTGGTAGCGCGCCCGCTTGCGTACCGGCTTCTGGAGCCGCTCGACCGTTTCCACGTTGTGGTTGAGGATGTCCGGGCCCGCCTCCATCACTGTACGCAGCGGCTCGTCCTCGCCATTGAAGTCGGGGATGAGCACCTCGATGCCCATCGCGGGTGACTCGCGACGCATCGCGCGGATGGTCTCCGCAAAGATGTGGGCGCCGCCGTCCGGCAGGTCGTCGCGGGCCACGCTCGTCACGACCACGTGTTCGAGGCCCATCTGGCGGACCGCCTCTGCCACGCGTCGCGGCTCGTCATCGTCGTTCCATGACGGGCGACCCGTCTTGACGGCGCAGAAACCGCAGGCGCGGGTGCAGGTATCGCCCAGGATCATGACCGTGGCGGTGCGCTGCTCCCAGCACTCCCCGATGTTGGGGCAGCGGGCCTCCTCGCACACCGTGTTCAGGGTCAGGTCCCGCATCAGGGCCTTGAGCTCCTGATAGTTCGGGCCGCTGGGCAGACGCGCCCGGATCCAGTCGGGATGTCGGCGGGGCGCCGTGCTGCCGTCGAGCGCTCCCTCGAAGCGGCCACCGCCCATCGCGATGGTCAACGGCTCATGGGCATGTCCCCCGGTCGCGGGGGGCGTGAACATCGGGAGGTCGCGCTGCATGTGAAACCTGGGCTACAGAGCGGGAGGGATCGGGGACCCGGAGGTCACCACACGGGCGTCGAATCGTCGACCGATTCGAGCCAGCGCTTGACGTCCGTGAGGAACTTGCCGGCCTGGGCACCATCGGTCGCCCGATGGTCGAAGCCCAGGACCATGGCCATCATCGGCCGGATGGCGATACTGTCACCGGCCGCTGTCTCGACCACCACCGGCTTCTTCACGATCGCTTCCATGGTCAGGATGGCGATCTCCGGCACGTTCAGGATGGGCATCGTGAGGATGGAGCCGGTCCAGCCCGTGTTGTCCACGGTGAAGGTGCCGCCGCTGACCTCGCTCACCTTGAGCTTGCTGATGCGGGCACGTGCGGCGAGGTCATTCACGGCCTGGTTGAGGCCATGGATGCTGAGCTGGTCGGCGCCCCGGATGACGGGTACCATCAGGCCGTCATCGACGGCGACCGCCACCCCGACATTGATGTCGCGGCGGACCCAATGCCCCTCGTCCGTGTAGTGGCCATTGATGTCCGGATTGCGCCGCAGCGCCTCCACGGACGCCTTGGTCACGAACGCCACGAACGACAGGTTCATGCCTTCGCGCTCGGCGTAATCGCGCTTGCGCTTGTCGCGCAGGCGAACGACCGAGGACATGTCGACCTCGACGGTCTCATACGCGGTTGGCACCGCCACGGCACGCGTCATCTGGGCCGCGATCGCCTTCCGGATCTGGGTCAGCGGCTTGAGGAAGTCCGCCGACGGGCCGCCCGACGCGTCAGGTGCTGGCGTCGATGTGGCGACTGGGGCAGCCGAGGCGGGCGCGTGCTGGACGGCCGGCGCGCTGCCGTTGCCCGTTCCGCTCGCCGTGCCATTGCCGTTGACCGCGACGTAGCCAAGGATGTCGTCGCGGGTGACGCGACCACCGAACCCGGTGCCGGGCACTCGTCCCAGATCGACCGAATGCTCGCGGGCGAGTCGTCGCACGGCAGGTGTCATGCGTCCCTGGTAGTCACCGACAGGCACGGGCTGGATGGCCGCGGGCGGCGTCGCCAAGGCGATGGGTGCGGCCAGTACAGCGACCTGTGGTGCGGCTACTGCCGGCGCAGGCGCAGCGGCTGGGGGGGCGGGTTCGGGCGCAGCGACTGGGGGGGCCGGCGCAGGCGCAGCGACTGGGGCGGACGCCGCGACCGGCACCGGAGCCGGTTCGGACGCCGCGACGGCGGCGGAACCGGCGGCATCGATGACCGCGATGGGACCGTCATTGGGAATCGTCTGGCCCTCGCCCGCGAGGATCTGCGTCAGGGTGCCCTTGAACGGTGACGGCACCTCGGCGTTCACCTTGTCGGTCACGATCTCGACGATCGGGTCGCCGATATCGACATGATCGCCGACCTGCTTCAGCCACTTGCCGATGGTCCCCTCGGCGACGCTCTCACCGAGCTGGGGCATGGTCACCGTGGGCATGTGATGTGCGATCCTCCGACTCTCTCCGGCACGC
This sequence comes from Candidatus Limnocylindrales bacterium, assembly GCA_038329515.1. Lineage (GTDB taxonomy): Bacteria > Chloroflexota > Limnocylindria > Limnocylindrales > CSP1-4 > JAFMJV01. Next base: position 4,504 of record JBBQNA010000250.1, read on the forward strand.
CCCGTGGCGGGCAGGTATCGATGATACCTGCGCTCACCCTCGACTGGGCTGCCGACGGTCGGAGCCGGCGCCGCCATGGCGCTCGGGTCAACCGACGTGACCGGTCGGAGCGTCCGACCATCGGCCCAACGGCTCAGCTGTCCGCGAAGTAGTCCTGGGAGTCCCAGTCATACCACGCAGGGTCGAGCGTCATCGCGGGTCGCTTGTCAAACTCCATCTGGCCCCACGCCGCGCCGTTGACGTCCCACGGCGTGACCCTGACATGGCCCGTGATGGTCTGATCCCACACGCCGTCACGGAGCTTCTCCTGTGACTGTGATGACCTGCAGGCCGCCCACCGGATCGAACCCTGGTTCGGCTTGAGGATCGTATCGAGCCGTAGCCGAGCGTGCTCAC
>JBBQNA010000251.1:0-4881 GCA_038329515.1 Candidatus Limnocylindrales bacterium
ACGATCCAGGTCCACGAGATCCACTCCGAGCGCAACCCCTGGTTCGGGGGTGTCAACCCGGAGCCCATCGCGCCCAATATCGACGAGGCGCTGGGCATCCTCAAGGGCGGCGGCTATGACATCGGGCTGCTGCTGGACGGCGATGCGGATCGTGCCGGCGCGGCCGACGAGCAGGGCACGTTCATCCACCAGCTGGAGGTCATGGGCCTCCTGATGTACTACCTCGTGGAGCACCGCGGCCTCAGGCAGCCGGTCGTGTCGACCATCAACGAGACCTCGATGGTGGGTCGTCTCGGCGAGAAGTACGACGTGCCGGTCTTCGAGACGCCCGTCGGCTTCAAGTACGTCGGGCCCAAGATGATCGAGACCGGCGCCATGATGGGCGGCGAGGAGTCCGGGGGCTACGGCTTCGGGATGCACCTGCCGGAGCGGGACGGCGTATATGCCGACCTGCTGCTGCTGGACCTGTTCATCCGCGAGCGCGAGGCCGGTCGCTGGCCCGTGTCGAGCGCGGTCCAGCACCTGCACGACATCGCGGGTCCCTCGTACTACCTGCGCACGGACGTGCATGCCGATCGCACGACCTACCCGGCGCTCAAGGACCGGCTCATGGTCGAGCTGCGCGAGCGGGCACCATCGACGCTGGCCGGCCAGCCCGTGGTGCGCACGGACGCCCTGTCCACGAACGACGGCTTCAAGTTCTGGTGCGCCGACGGTTCCTGGCTGCTGGTGCGCTTCAGCGGCACCGAGCCCCTCGTTCGGGTGTATGCGGAGGCGACCACGGTCGCCATGCGCGACGCGCTGCTGACCGAGGGTGGCCGCTTCGTGACGGCGGCGTGAGCGAGGACGATCGCCTCTCCGGCGGCATCCTCGACGACCTGACCGCACTCGGACGCCTGGACGCGTCCGGGATGCTCGTCGCCTCGGCGGCTTTGCCGGGACAGGTGCGTGACGCCTGGACCCGGTCGCGAGCGCTGGTCATGCCCGACACGCATCGAGCCGCGAAGGCGGTCGCGCTGCTGGGCATGGGTGGCTCGGCCATCGGTGGCGACCTGGTGCGGGGTATCTGGTCCGACCGGCTGCGGGTACCCCTCGAGGTGGTGCGCGGCTACGACCTGCCGGCGTGGGTGGGGACCGACACGCTCGTGGTGGCCAGCTCCTATAGCGGCGCGACGGAAGAGACCATCAGCGCATTCGGCCAGGCCGTGGGGCGGCGCGCACCGGTGGCTGTCAGCAGCACCGGCGGCACGCTCCTCGACGTCGCGCGACGGGCCAACCTGCCGCACCTCAGCTTCCCGGGTGGTGGCCAGCCACGCGCCGCGGTGGGCTACGCCATCACCCTGCTGGCGGGTCTGCTGGAGCGCGCCGGGATGCTGGACCTGGGCGACGACGAGGTCCGTGCCGCGGTCGCTACGGCAGATGCTGCCGTAGCCGCCTACGCCCCGGAGGTACCCACCGCGGACAATGCTGCGAAGCAGCTGGCATGGCAGATCGTGGACCGGATCCCGGTCATCGAGGCGAGCGGTTTCCTGGCGCCCGTGGCGCGACGCTGGAAGACCCAGCTGAACGAGAACAGCAAGTCCGCTGCGGTGTATGAGGAGCTGCCGGAGGCGACCCACAACGCGGTCGTTGGCTATCCCCAGCCGGACGCCGTACGTGACCATCAGCTGGTCGTGTTCCTGGAGAGCGACGCGGACCACCCCCGGAACACCCTGCGGGCGAGCCTGTCGCGCGAGCTCCTGGACGCCGCCGGCATCGGGCATCACCTGGTCCAGGCCAAGGGTGCCAGCCGCTTCGCGCGTGCCCTGGACGCCATCGTCCTGGGTGACTTCACGAGCGTCTACCTTGCGGCGCTGTACGGCATCGATCCCACGCCCGTGGATGCCATCAGCGAGCTGAAGCAGGCCCTGGCGCTGTCCGACCGGCCGGCACCGACCGAGGACGACGACGAGGACGACGACCGGGGGGATTGAGCGTCATGGATGCACGCGTCAAGCGTTCGTTGGGAGGTCTGCGCGCTCGACTCATGGGCGATGCGCCCGCGCCGCCGGTCACCGCAACCTCGACAGTCGCGCCCAACACGGGGTCCCAGCCACGACCCACGCCACCGGAGTGCCCGCCCGGCTGGGTGGTCGGGCCGCCCGACTTCGTCATCGTGGGTGCCGAGAAGTCCGGCACGAGCCGCTGGCTACGACTCCTACGCCAGCATCCTGACATCCACAGCCTCGAAGGCTTCCGCGAGATCCACTTCTGGGACGACATCGCTGGGCGCTGGCCGACAGAGGACGACTTCGACCGGTACCACCGGTTCTTCCCGCGCCCCCCGGGGGGCCTCGCCGGCGAGAAGACGCCCCACTACATGAGCCTCTGGTGGGTGCCCCGGATGCTGGCCGAGGCCGCACCCAAGGCGAAGATCATCGTGCTGTTGCGGGACCCGGTGGAGCGCTACGTGTCTGGCCGGACCCAGCTGGAGAAGTACCGTGACGAGAATGTGTCGCGGGGCATGAGTGACGTCGTGTACACCCGGCGGTCGGTCGAATCGTCGATGCACCGTGGCCAGTACGCCCTGCAGCTGCCTTGGATCATGGACGCGTTCCCACCGGAGCAGGTGTTGATCCTCCAGTACGAGCGTTGCAACCTGGCGCCCGCCAATGAGCTGGCGCGGACGTTCGCGTTCATCGGTGTGGAGCCGTTCACACCCGACGCCGCCGCGCTCCAGCGGGAGGTCAACCCGGCATGGATGGAGAAGCTGCCGCTCGAGCCGGAACGACGGGAGCTCATGCGCCGGCTGTACGAGCCAGAGGTGCTGCGGCTCACGGCGATGGTGCCTGATCTGGATCTTTCGCTGTGGCCGAACTTCGCCCACCTGGAGCGGCCGGATCCGCCGCGATCCTAGGTCGTGGAGGGTCCGTCGGGGACTCGGCGTCCGCTTTCCGCAGGTCCGGCCGTGCGCCCGCGGTACGGTCGTGCCCGGTCCTCGGGCCCATCGCGGGCGCATGGTCCGGGTGTTGCCGGACGAACGTCAGGGTCGTTCGGGGGGTGGTCCGAAGGAGTAGGCTAGTGGCCATCGATCGGCGCTCGGTCGCGATGGTTCCTGTAGTCACCGCCCGGCGCCCGCAGAGGGTCCGGCGACGCGGTCGGTGGACCCGTGAGGAGGTCCGACAGGATGCACTCCAGCGTCATCGGCAAGATCGAGAAGGCCAATCGGTACGCTCGCGAGCTTGATCGCATCAAGTTCGAGCGGATGAGCCTGACATTCCGGGGCGACAACGACAGTCACCGGGTGCGTCTCGATGCGGATGGCTGGGCGTGCACATGCCACGCATTCGGGACGTCCCAGGATTGTGCCCATGTGCTGGCACTCCAGAAGATGTTCGGCAGCATGCTCACGGACGCCGCCCAGACCACGTTCGTGCCGGATGTGGTGCTGCCGCTCCAGGGTGCTGCGACCGCCTGAGATCGCGTCCAGCGTGACGGGTGCGTGCGCGGGGCCGACGAGGACCACCGCGCACGCCACCTGCGCATCTGGGCTACGGAGCCAGGATGAGCCGACCGTAGCCATCGAACGAGCCACGCTCGCGCTCGAACACGACGCGGACCAGGATGACCCAGCGACCCTCCGTGGGTGCCGCGAACGTCAGGCTGTCCACGGTTGGCTGGCTCGTGGCGGTGTGCAGGGACACGGTGTCCTCGTCCGCCGATCCGATGGGCGTCGCATCCACGGTCCAACCGACCATCCCGGAAGCGTCGGCCAGGCGCACCGTGAGTGGGGTTCCGGGGACGGTCCGGATGGTCGGCAGGGTCCGCGGCGGAGCGGTGGCGCCGATGTCCCCGCAGGTGCCCACGAAGCAGCCGCTGCCCTGGTCGAGGACCACGGACTGGTCGCCAGAGCTGAGCACGATGGCCGGCACCGGCGGATATGGGTCGCCGTTGCCCGGCACATCCCGGTCTGGGACCGCGATGCGCCACACCCACGAGCCGGATGTGGCAGTCGACCCGGTCGACTCCGGATCGACGATGGTGGCATCCAGACGGACCAGGTAGAGGCCCGTCGTCGGCAGTCGCACGACAGCACGGTCGCTGCTGCCGCCGCTGGCCAGATCTGTGGCCGCGTCGACACCCCGGATGGGTTCCTGGAGCGTCGTGACCTGCCAGGACTCGAACGAGCCGGTGTCCGGCGCGATCGTCACGCTCGCGCCTCGCCCGTAGGCGTCAAGAGCCTCCAGGTCGGCTGGGGCGGGGAGTGGCTGGTCCGGGAGCACGGCGCGCCCCGGGACGCTGCCGAATGGCCCGCTCGCGATGACCGCCGGGCGGCCAGCGGCCGGAGATGCGGACTGGGCGAGGCCAGAGAACGCCGTCAGACATGCCAGGGCCAGCACCAGGATGCTCGCCGCCCATCGCGGCAGGGAATGGACGCCGATGCCCGGCGCGGGTCTGGTCACGATGGATCCTCCTCGTTGGGGCAGGTCCCGGTGCAGGCACCCGTGACCCGGACCGTGGACTCGTTGGACGTGCTGCCGTGGAGCCCCTCGTCAGCCGGGGCGCTGAAGACCGCCACGTACTCGTAGGTGGCCCGCGGGTACAGCGTGATGGTGTAGATGCCGGGCGCCTCTGCCCAGCGCATCCATGACGTGGTCCAGGCGCCGTTGCTCCCGGCCGGCCGTCGTCGGAGCTGGACCGATCGACCGTTCAGGGGCATGCCGCTGACCTTGCCGTACTCGGCGCGGTCCGCGCGCGTCTGCAGGTCCGCGGTCAGGACGAGGCGCCCAGCGGCCGCGACCTGGGTGGCCGAAGCTGAGAGGCTGATCCGGGTGTCCACATCGTTGCAGGTGGAGATGGGCGTTGACATGGTCGGCGTGCCGTATTGCTCCTGGAGGCTCG
>JBBQNA010000252.1:0-4833 GCA_038329515.1 Candidatus Limnocylindrales bacterium
CAGGGCACGATGAGCCCGACCACACCGATGGGCTCCCGGAGCGTGAGGTCGAGGCCGGGCTTGGCGACGGGGATCGTCTCGCCGTGGTGCTTGTTGGCGGCACCGCCGTAGTACTCGAACACGCCGGCCGCCGCACCGATCTCCCAGCGGGCGCTGCTGATGGGCTTGCCGATGTTGCGCGACTCGAGTTGCGACAGCTCCTCCGCGTGGTCCCGGATGAGGTCCGCCAAGCGCAGCAACGTCTGGCCACGTCGGACGGCTGGCCACGTCCGCCACTCCCCGTCGAACGCGGCCTGGGCCGCCCGGACCGCGCGGTCGACATCCTCCACGCCGCCCGCCGGGGCGTGCGCGATGAGCTCACCGCGGGCCGGCTCGATGACCTCGAACGTGGCGCCGTCAGCGGCCGCCGTCGGGGCACCACCGATGGTCATGGACGGCAGGGCGGGCACGCTCATGACTAGAAGTAGTTGATGGAGATGCCACCATCCACGACCAGCGAGGCGCCGTTGGTCCAGCGCGACTCGTCTGACGCGAGGTAGATGGCCATGTTCACGATCTCCTCGGGCTTGCCGAACCGGCCACTCGGGTTGCGCGCGAGTCGCAGCTGCTTGGCCGTCTCGTCCTTGAGCAGCCAGTCCATCAGCAGGGGCGTCTCCACGGGACCCGGGCAGATGGCGTTGGTCCGCACCCCGTGGGGCCCGAACTGGACGGCCATGCTGCGGGTGAGCGAGAGCAGCGCACCCTTGGACGCGGTGTAGGCATCCTGGGGCACGGAACAGCCCAGGAGCGCCACGAAGCTCGCGATGTTGATGATCGAACCGCTGTGCTGATCCACCATCCGGGGGACCGCGTACTTGCAGCCCAGGAACACGCCGCGCACATTGACCGCCATCACCTGGTCCCAGACCGCGACATCGGTATCGATGACCGAGTGGTCCGCCTCGGGCATGATGCCTGCGTTGTTATAGAGCACGTCGACGCGGCCGTAGGTCGCCATCGCGAGGTCGATCATGGCCTTCGCGTCCGCCTCGTCCGAGACGTCGGCACGCACGCTGGTGACCTCGCCACCGGCGACCCGCACCGCGGCCACGGTCTCGGCGGCAGCCGCCTCGTTGAAGTCCGCGACGACGACCCTGGCGCCCTGTGCCGCGAACAGCCCCGCGGCCACGCGGCCCATGCCACTGCCCGCTCCGGTGATCACGCAGACCTTGTCCGCGAGCCGCATCGTGTACTCCTGTCGCCTGATCGGGGTTCGATGGTGATGATCGGGGAGATGCTAGCGCCCGGTCGTGACGTGGGCGTTCAGCCTCGCTCCAGGTAGCGTTCACGTTCCCAGGGATGGACGACCTCGTCGAACGCCTGCTGCTCGAGGCGCGCCGCGTTGAGGTAGTGGTCGACCACGTCCTGGCCCAGGATCTCGACTGCCGCCGAGCTGCCTTCCAGAGCCCGGATGGCCTCGTGGAGCGCCCGCGGCATCCGGTCGCAGCCGGTCGCGACATAGCCGTTGCCGCGCGTCTCGGCGGGTGGCTCGATGCGGTTGCGCAGCCCGTACAGCCCGGCGCCGAGGAACGCGGCATACGTCAGGTAGGCATTCATGTCACCACCCGGGAAACGACACTCGATGTGGGTCGCCGGACCGCGTCCCACGATTCGGAAGCCCGTCGTCCGGTTGTCCCGCCCCCAGACCACGTTGACGGGTGCCCAGCTGGCTGCCGCGAACCGCTTGTAGGAATTGACATTGGGCGCGAAGAAGATGGCCAGCTCGCGTGACAGGGTCATCATGCCGCCCAGGAACCAGCGCATGGTGTCGGACATGCCGTAGGGCTCGGAGCCCTCCTGGTAGAACAGCGACCGGTCATCGTCCTGGTCCCAGACGCTCATGTGGAGATGCCCGGACGAGCCCGTCCAGCCATGGTCGGGCTTGGCCATGAAGGTCAGGCCATAGCCGCCGAGCCACGCGATCTCCTTGGCGCCATGCTTGAAGATGACCGACCGGTCGGCCGACTCGAGCACCTCGTCGTAGCGGATGTTCAGCTCGTGCTGGCCCGCAGCGGCTTCTCCCTTGGAGAACTCGATGGGGATGCGCGCCTCGGTCATCAGCCGTCGCAGCTGGCCGTGGATGGGCTCCGCCTTGGTCGCCTGGAGCAAGTGGTAGTCCTCGTTGTAGTGACCGAATCGCTCCAGGTTGGTGAAACCCTTGCGGGCGGCGGCCTCGTACGAGTCGGTCAGCAGGTAGTACTCGAACTCCGACCCGGCCTTGACGCGCAGGCCGAGTGCCGCAGCCGCGGCCACCTGTCGCTTGAGGATCGTCCGCGGCGAGACCACGATCTCGGCTCCCGTCGCCTCGTCCAGGACATCGCCCAGCACCAGCGCGGTGCGGTCCTGCCAGGGCAGCACACGCATGGACTCCCACACGGGCGAGATGACGTAGTCGCCATAGCCCGTGTCCCAGTTCATGAGCGCGAAGCCGTTCGGCGTGTTCATCTCCATGTCCGTGCCCAGCAGATAGGTGCACACGTGGGCGCCGTGATCCATCACGCCATCGAGGAACGCCGCCGACGTGACGCGCTTGCCCATCAGGCGCCCCTGCATGTCCGTGAACGCGACCATGAGCGTATCTACCTCGCCGGACGCCATCAGGGCCCGGAGCTCATCGAGGCGCGAATGGGTGCCGTCGGGGTCGTGCGCAGGCTGGGTCATGACGCGGGATCTCCCTGGGGAGCGGAGGCGACTGGACTGGCGCCAGTGTGGCTGAGGGACGCGCCGCGCGTCGGTCAGCCGTGGGGTGGCCGCAGGGCCCGGATGGCGTCCACGGCCCGCGGATCCTCGAGCGCCGACAGGTCACCCGTCTCGCCGCCCAGCCAGGCCGCGCGGATGACGCGCCGCATCACCTTGCCGCTGCGCGTCCGGGGCAGGTCCCGCACGACCACGATGGTGTCCGGCCTGAGTGCCTTGCCCATGTCCGCCGCGATGTGGCCAGCCACGGCGGCCCGCAGCGACGGATCATCGGTGACGCCCCGCTCCAGGACGCAGAAGACCACGATCACCTCGCCCTTCACCGGGTGGGGCACGCCGATGGCCGCGGCCGCGATGACCGCCGCGTGGCTGGTCGCGGCACCCTCGACCTCCGCCGGCCCGACGCGCTTGCCGGCGACCTTGAGGGTGTCATCGGAGCGGCCCTGGATGTACCAGTAGCCGTCCGCATCGACGACGGCCCAGTCGCCGTGGATCCAGGTGCCCGGCACGCGCTCCCAGTAGCTCTCGAGGTACCGCTCCGGGTCCTGCCAGAAGCCCACGGTCATGCCCGGCAGCGGCTGACGGATGGCCAGCTCGCCGACCTCGCCCCGCACGGAGCGCCCCGCGCCATCCACCACGTCCGCGGCGACCCCGATGTTGGGTCCCCCGAACGACGTCGCCCGGATGGGCGTCAGCGGGTTGCAGGACAGGATGCCGCCGCTGACCTCCGTGCCGCCGCTGTAGTTGATGATGGGCAGCCGCCCCCGACCCACCTCCCGGAACAGCCACCACCAGGAGTCGGCGTCCCAGGGCTCGCCCGTGGAGCCGAGCACCCGCAGCGACCGCAGGTCATGACCCCGGACCGGCTCGCTGCCGTGTGCCTTGAGCGCCCGGATGAGCGTCGGCGAGAGGCCCAGGTGGGTGATGCCGTGGCGGGCGGCCATCGCCCACGTCCGGTCGGGCCCGGGCCAGTCCGGTGCACCCTCGGTGATGACCACGGTCGCGCCCAGCAGCAGCGACCCCGAGATGAGCCAGGGACCCATCATCCAGCCCAGGTCCGTGAGCCAGCCGACCCGGTCGCCCGGGCGGACGTCGAAGCCGTGGGCCATGTCCTGGGCGCCCTTGATGGGGAAGCCGCCGTGGACGTGGACGGCACCCTTGGGCCTGCCCGTGGTGCCCGAGGTATGGATGATCATGAAGGGCGTGGCAGGATCGGTCAGGGGTGCATCGATGAGCGGCCGGAGCGCAGGGTCCGCCATCGCCTCGTGCCACCAGGCGTCACGCGCGCCATCCCAGGCGATCCCGCCCGCCCGCTCGCCCAGGCGCCGGACGACCAGCAGGCGCTCCACCCCGGGCGCCAGTGCGAGGGCCTCGTCCGCGACCTGCTTGAGGGGCACCACCGAGCCGCGCCGGAACGTGCCGTCGGCGGTGATGAGCAGGCGCGCACCACAGTCGGTCAGTCGGCTCGCGACCGCCGGGGCAGCGTAGCCCGAGAAGATGGGCGTGAAGATGGCGCCCAGCCGCCCGAGCGCGAGGACGCTGATGACCGTCTCCGGCAGCAGCGGCAGCAACAGCCCGACGCGGTCGCCGGCGGCCACACCCAGGCCGGCGAGCATGCCCGCGGCCCGCTGGACCTGGTCCAGCAGCTCGGCGTTGGTGAGGCGCGTGACCTCGCCGTCCTCGCCCTCCCAGATGAGTGCGGCGCCATCGGGCTCACGTCCGGCGCGCGGCTCCGTGGCGGCCACCGACCAGTTGAATGCGCCGCCCGACCACCAGCGTGTCCACTCGGGTCCGTCGGTGGTGTCCATGGTGTCCCGCCATGGTCGCTGCCAGGAGAGACCCAGGTCATCGGGCACCTGCGCCCAGAACCAGGCCGGATCGGCCGCCGCGCGCGCCTGCAGCATATCCAGGCTGGTGGCACCGCTGCGCGCCAGGAACCGCGCCAGGCGGCTGTCGCTCAGCAGCTCCGGGGAGGGGCGCCACGCCGCGTCCGGGACATCACGTCCGAAGGTCGGCCACGGTCGGGACGTCGGTACACGCATGTCGTGACCAATATCGCACGCCAGGGGCTGGTCGCGAGTCGGTCGACACGCGATC
>JBBQNA010000253.1:0-4819 GCA_038329515.1 Candidatus Limnocylindrales bacterium
AAGATGATGTCTGGCCAGTGCTGCATGACGGCTCCCGCGCGATCGTACGGTCTGTCTCTTGGCACATCAATATGTCAACCGGCATGCGCCCTCAGGTTGACATCTTGATGAGTAGCCATCAGAACGTCAACCTATCCACCAGAATTCAGCCTGACAGGTTGACATCTTGATGATTGACAGGCGATCCGCGCACCATCGAGGCCGAGCCAGATGGCCCTACGACTGTGGATGCATTAAATGCGCCCCAACCGGGGAGGTGCTGTCAAGGAGCAGCTCGAGCCGGATGATCCGGCCGCGCGCTTCACGTCCCACCCCCTACTCGTCTCGGCCCGCCAATTCCGCGAGCCGCTCCGCGTCGCGGATGATGACCTGGTGGCGGTTCGTGTCGAGCAGGCCGCGGCGACGGAGATCTGCCAGCGTATGAGCCAGCGTCTCCCGCGTGGTGCCCACCATCTCCGCCAACTCCTGCTGGGTGAGGCGTGCCTGGATCAAGGTCCCCCTCGAGGTCGAGACGCCGAACCGCTGTGCCAGGTCGAGGAGCTTGTGGGCGAGGCGCTGATCCACGCGCTGGTAGGCCATCACCTCCAGCTCCCGTTCCGCATCCTGGAGCCGCCTGGAAAGGTGTCCGATGATGTTGATGCCGATGACGGGATAGCGTTCGATGAGCTTGCGCAGCTCATCGGGCGTGATGGTGCAGATGACGCCGTCGTCGATGGCCTCGGCATATGCTTCCGACAAGCGGTCCTGACCCAGCAGGCCCATATCGCCCAGGATCGTGCCCTTCTCGTGGATATCGAGCGTGAGCTGCTTGCCGTCCGGTGTGGACCGGTAGACGCGCACCCGACCCTTCTTGATGATGTGGATCCGGTCGGGCGGGTCGTCAGGTGCCAGGATCTGCTGGCCACGCACGCAGTGGCTCATCGTGGTCGCGTGGCCGATGGCCTGCATGTCGGCGTCGGAGAGGCCCGCGAATAACGTGAGCTCACCCAGGAGACCGAGCTTCTCGGAGAACGAACGTTGCTGGGCAGATGTGTTCATCGGGTGCGGTCCAGGATGACGATGCGGCCGGCAGCGAACAAGGCGCCGACCTCGATGCCGAGCCGAGCGTAGAGCGCGCTCGGCAGTCCGATGTCAGCGACGTACAGCCTACCAGTGCGGGCCGCGCCATCACCGAACACCAGCCCGGCCTTGGGCAGGGCGACCGCCATGGTCGCGTTCGCCGTGATCGCCATCCCGGCAGTCTCTCCGCTGTCGGGGTGGACACCGGTCGGGATGTCCAGGCTCACCACGGGACGCCGCGACCGGTCGATGCAGCCCACCAGCCGCTCGATCTCGCCATGCGGAGGGCCGTGGGCGCGGTAGCCCAGCAGCGCATCGACGACGAGGTCTGCCAGCGCTAACGCCTCCTCCAGCTCCAGGTCCGTCAGATCGTAGGTGGCGACGCAGCAGCTGGCACCCATCGAGATGAGGGTCGCAAGCTGGTGACGCCCGGCCTCGGTCATCCGGAGCACGGGCCGAGCCAGCACGACCCGCACGCGCGCGCCCCGGTTGATGAGGTGGCGAGCGGCCACCAGGCCGCCACCCCCGTTGTTGCCGGGGCCCACCGCGACCACGATCGAGCGATCCCGGAGGTCGCCGCCGAGCTCCGAGCGCACGACCTCGGCCAGGTGCGAGCCGGCCTGCTCCATCATCTGGAGGAGGGTGATGCCGTACTCCTCCAACGCGAGGCGGTCGACCTCGGCCATGGTCGCCGAATCAACGGTGGGCACGCTGGACGCTGCGACGGTGGCGCTCGTCTCCTCCATCATGCAGGCCCCGGGTCGCAAACGGCCCTCAACGGCCGGGCTGCCGCCAGCCAGGCAGACGTCGAACGCTCTTCCATCAACAGGTCCTCGGTCTCCATTGTGCTCGCCTGGCCGGACCCACCGGGTGCGTGGCGCGAGCTGGCCGGGTCGTGTCGCGCTGGGTCCCTCACCCCGGCCCGGAGTGCAGCGTACGGCCGTGGTCCATCCTTAGGATGTGTGCTGCGATACGTCCATATCCAGAGAATGGTGACCGTGACGAACCTCTGGCATCGTCGCCCTGACCTCGGGCTTGCAGGGCGACGGGTGGCCGCAGCTGTGGTGCGGGCCTACTTCGATGTCTCCTATGGGCTGCTCGGATCGGAGGCTGGCCGACAGCTGCTCCGACATGCAGCAGCCGGTGGGGAACCGGTCCACGGCTACTTCACCATCGACGACCGCGACCAACTGGTTGCCGTTCTTGATCCCCAGCCTGGCGATCGGCTCCTGGACCTCGGCTCGGGACCCGGCGGCGTCGCCCTCGAGATCCATCGGCGCACAGGGGCCGCGATCTTGGGCATCGACCTCGCTCCCGGGGCGATCGCGTCAGCCAATCAGCGCGCCGACGGTGCAGGCGTCTCCGGTGCCGTGACCTTCACCGCCGGCATCCTGTCGCGGCCACCGCACGTGGGTGCCAGGGCTGCCTATGCGATCGACTCCCTGATGTTCCTGCCGGACCTGACGTCGGCGATCTGCGGCATCGGCGAGGCGCTCGAACCGGGAGGCAGACTCTTCGCGACCCTGCTCGTGGTCGGCCCATCGGGGCGAGACCGGCTTCTCAGCTCACTGCGGGCCGCGGACGTCGAGGTCGAGCGGTTGGAGGACGTGACCGTCGCCCTTGGGGCGCGGAGCAGACTTCGAGCGACGCGGGCCACCGCACTCCTGGGCCATCGAGCGACGACCCTCCGAGGCCGTCTCGCGATGCTGCTCGTGGTATCCGAAGAGGCCTTCCTCCGGACCATGGTCGCCAGGGGATGGCTGAGCCGCTGGCGCTTCGTCATCCGCTACCGTGATCGGGGCCACCCAGGTGATCTCCGCTGACGCCACGTGGTTGCACGCCAGCCAGGAACCTCAGCTTGTGGCCGGCCAGTTCGCGCACGACCGCGGGACCCGTGGCCCGGCGTCGTGACGGGACCGCGCAGCGTTGCAAGCCGCACGGTCCCGTCGAGACGCCCAACGATGGTGGCTCCGCTCAGACGCGCGTCACTTGACGACGAGATCGACCTGGGCGATGACCTCGGGCATCAGCGGCGCGTGCTGGTTGTCGACCAGGATGGCGAAGAAGGTGTGGGGCCCGGGGGTCAGGCCCTGTGTCGATGCCTGGAACGTATCCGAGCCGCTCATGCCCAGCATCGTCATCATGCCCATCATCGGGCCCGTGGTCGAGTCGACGTTGAGGTGCCAGTGGCCGTAGCCGGGCACATTGGCCTTGCCGAAGAGATCCTCCGACAGTGTGTAGTCGGTCACGGCGACGGTCACTGTGAAGTCACCCGAGACCTCCGTGCCATTAGCTGGCGACACGATGCTGACTGTCGGGATGGTGGTGCTGGCCCCCGCGGTGATCTCCGGCAGCGGGCTGGTCGGGGCGTAGGTGAAGTCCACCATTGCGGCGCCGGCCTGGATCTCCTCGTGGTCGTCGAGCGCGGGAACCACGATCAGGGAGTGGGGACCCGGGGCCACGTTCTGCATGCTGATGGTGGCGGTCGGCGTGCACTCCATGTCGACGAGCGCGCCGTCGAGGATCGTGTGGTAGTGGCCCACGCCGTCGACGTTGGCCTTGCCCGCGTCGGCACAACTGAAGGTGTAGCCGTTGGGCGCTACGCTCACCGATACTTGGTTGTCGGTCACCGTGGCACTGGGCTCAAGGCCGGAGAGTGTCACGGAATAGTCCGGCAATGGGCCCATGGGTGCCATGCTGTCCATGGGATGCATGCTCGCCTCTGGGGACTGGGCGAGCGATGCCGACGCCCCGACGAACACGAGCGGCAAGGCGACGAGCGCCCCAAGCGCCCTGGATCGGATGTGTGCTGTTCCCATCGATGTCCTCACTTCTTCCAATGCTGATCTCCGCGCTCGGCTGAGCACGGGAGTCCCGAGGAGCATGTCCGTCGGGAGGCTCGATGGCTGTGATGGACGTCACATCCCGGAATGTCGGCGGGTGTGATGCGGCTCACAGCGCGGACCGGGGTACGGCGCCACGATCGTGTCCATCCGGACCCTGATGGCCCGAGAAGAGCGTGAGGGCACATGGCATCCCGGATGGGTTCCCGTCGAGCGGCGAGGTACATGGCATTGACCATGGCGGCCGTGCTCTCGGCGACTGCCTGCGCCTCTGGGGCAGTCCGGTACGGGGCACCGATCCCGTCCCCGTCGGCGGTCCGCGTGGCGACCGTGTCCGCGGCTCCAACAGGATCGCTGGCATGTCTCCCGGCGGACGACGAGAGCGCGTTAGCGGCCAGCACGCGTGCGGTGATGATCCGGCAGTTCACGTACCGCCCGGATACGGAGACGATCCCGGTCGGTACGACGGTCAACTGGACAAACCTGGACCTGGTGGCGCACACCGTGACCTCGGACAATGGGGTCTTCGACAGCGGCCTGCTCCAGAACCGCGGGACCTGTGCGATCACGTTCACGACGCCGGGCACGTTCGCGTACCACTGCACCGTCCATCCCGCGATGGTGGCGACGATCAAGGTCACTGGCTGACTCGACTTACCGCCTACGCCAGTCAAGCGCTGGCGCCAACCAAGGGGATCACTTGGACCCACTCACCGTCTACGGGGCACCCTGGTGCCCAGATCGGGAGCGCGTCCGGCGAGGGCATCGCCGCGCTGCTCTCTGTCCGGCGTTGGCTGGAGGCGCGACACCTCGCGGCCCCACGCGTGCCGGATGAGGTCGAGGCCTGAGCGTCGGCCCCACGAGGGCGATCCCGACGAGGCGCGCGGATCGTACGGACGCCCACAGACGCCGATGCC
>JBBQNA010000254.1:0-4780 GCA_038329515.1 Candidatus Limnocylindrales bacterium
CCTCACGACTGAGATGGCCACCGAGAGACCGTTCGTTGACTCGTTCAGTGGCCCCACAGCTGAGGGCCTGCTGCCGTAGCCCCGCGCAGCGGAGCTGAGGGCCGCGCAGCGGAGCTGAGGCCCGCAGGTGCGGGGCCGGCACCCAGCGTGAGTCGCCTCAGCCTATCTGAAAGGAACGCTTCGACAGCCCGAACCAGAAGCCCTCGATGGCGGTGTCGGGCGTCTCATCCAGCGATGTCGCAGCACCCAGCGCCACGAACACGGTCGCGAAGTGCTCCACGGTGGGGTGGCCGTAGGGCATCCCGGGCGCACGATGACGGAAATCGAAGAGGCTGTCGATGTCCTTGCGGTCGAGCGCCTCCGTGGCCCAAGGGTCGAACTCGAGGGACCACTGCGGCGCGCCGGTCTTGCCGGTGCCCATGCATTCCGGATACATCGCGAGCATGGAGTCACTCATGGGGCGCCGGGGCCACGTGACTGGATGAGGGTGGTGGGGGCGCCGTGGACGGCGGGGATGCTGCCCAGTCGACCGGCCTTGAAGTCGGCGAACGCCTGGAGCACTTCCTCTCGCGTGTTCATGACGAAGGGCCCCATCCAGGCAACGGGCTCGTTGATGGGTCGGCCGCCCAGTATGAGCACGTCCAGGTTGGGGCTGCGCGCCTCAAGCGGGATGACGGACGCGGTGATGGTCAACGTGTCACCCGCGCCGAAGACCGCCAGCTGGCCCGTCCGGACAGGGTGTCGCCCGGTACCCACGCTGCCATCGCCGGAGAAGACGTACGCGAGTGCGTTGTAGTCGGGTCGCCAGGGCAGCTGCAGCCGTGCGCCCGGGCTGAGCGTGGCGTGGACGAGCGTCATGGGCGAGTACGTGGAGCCAGGACCGGTAGAACCGGCCACCTCCCCAGCGATCACCCGCAGCAGCGTGCCGCCGTCCGGCGAGGCGAGCAGCGAGACCTCATTGGCGCGCAGATCCTGGTAGCGCGGAGCCGCCCACTTCTGGGCGGCGGGCAGGTTGACCCACAGCTGGAAGCCGTGGAACAGGCCCCCCGACACGACCAGTGCCTCCGGCGGTTTCTCGATGTGCAGGATGCCTGCGCCGGCCGTCATCCACTGGGTGTCGCCATTGGTGATGGTGCCCCCGCCACCGTTGCTGTCTTGGTGCTCAAAGGTGCCGTCCATGATGTAGGTGACGGTCTCGAAGCCACGATGGGGATGCCACGGCGTTCCCTTGGGCTCGCCGGGGGCATACTCGACCTCACCCATCTGATCCAGGTGGACGAAGGGATCAAGGTCGGCCAGATCGACGCCCGCGAACGCTCGACGGACGGGGAAGCCCTCGCCTTCGAAGCCGCTGGGCGCGGTGGTGATGCTCTTGACGGCGCGAGGCTTGCTGATGAGCGGGTCCGGGGTCGGGACTCGCGGCAGGACGGTGATGTCATCGACGGTGATGGCGGGCATCTGGTTCTCCTTGGGACGCTCCCCCATGGAGGTCCTGCAGCCCAGTATGGCACGAGATAGTTGTACCCGCAACTATCAGGTGGAGCGGGCCGCGGTGTCTCGCGGACCGAGCCAAGTCGGGCGGCTCGCGGCTCGCGACTTACCTGGCTTCCGGGGGCCACGCGTCGAGGGGCACGGCTACCCTCCCGGCGGGCAGGCGTGGCGGTCCTGGACCCAGTCGACGCGCGCCAGCCATATCGCAGGAGGCTCACCGCCAGAGGTTCCTGATCCTCGCGTTCATCGTCATCGCCATCGTGGCGGGGTGGGTGGCGAACTACCTCGTCCGTGGCAACCGCAAGTACGAGCAGTGGGAGCTATTCGTTATCGGCATCGTGGGCTCGTTCATCGGTGGGACGCTGTTTGCCTTCCTGTTCGACGGTGGCAGCCTAGACATCCGGCCGAGCGGTCTCATCGGCTCCTGCATCGGCGCCGTGGTCGCGCTCGTCATCTACGGCCCGGTCCGCGACCAGCTGCGCAAGCGCAACATCGGCTAGTCACGCGGCCAGCCTGATGGTGTGGTGGCCGCGGGCGCGTCGGCCCGGGCTGGGCTCGAGGATCGCCCGTCCGCCGGGTGATCGATCACCCCCTGATCGATGCGTCGGTCAGGGGCCGGTTCGACCACCTTTCGGACCACCTCAGCCGACGGATGTGCGTCGGGTGACCGGCCTGTCGGTCAAGCTCGGTCGAGATCGGCTGCCGGCCGACGTACCGGTCACCGGGTGCACACGGGCCAGGCGAGCCGCTTGGAGGTGAGCTCGCGCGCCGGCCCGACGAACGCACTGGGCCGGGCGAACGCCAGGGACCGGCCTGAAGACGCTCAGCCGACATTCACCTTGATGGTGTGGCGGCCTCGGGCGCCATCGGGGGCGGGGCGGCTGGTGTCCGCGGTCTGGACCGTATCCGTGCCGTCCGTGGCGCGTACCGAGATGGTGTGCTGGCCCGTCGTCGCGTTCCAGTCGACCATCCACTGGACCCAGGTCGCATCACTGAGCGGCTTGGACAGGGTCGCCGGCATCCAGGCGCCATCGTCGACCTGGATCTCCACCCCATCGATACCCCGGTCGGGTGCCCAGGCGACGCCCGCGACCGTGGCCCGGCCCGCCGGGACCGATGCGTTGTTGCGCGGCACGTCGATACGCGACTGGGTCAGGATCGGCCCAGTCTTGGACCAGCCCAGCGGCACCCAGTAGCCATCGAAGGCCTCCCAGGTCGTGAGCTCGATCTCCGACAGCCACTTGGTGGCGCTCACATAGCCGAACAGGCCGGGGATGATGAGGCGTGCCGGATAGCCGTGCTGGGCTGGCAGTGGCTCGCCGTTCATGCCCAGGGCGATCATCGGTTCGCGCGCCGGATCCATCGCCCATTCCGTGGGGAAGCCGACGGTGAAGCCATCGACCGAGCGTCCGACGATCTGGGTCGCACCTGTCTGGACGCCGGCCGCCGCGAGCACGTCACGGAGCTTGACGCCGGTCCAGAGCGCGTTGCCGACGAGGTTGCCACCGACCTCGTTCGAGACGCAGGCGATGGTCACATACTGGTCGAACAGGGGCATCGCCTGGAGCTGGTCGTAGGTGAAGGCGAGCGGCGTGTCGACCATGCCGGTCACCTTGACCTGCCACGTCGCGACGTCCACGCGCGGCACTGCGAGCGCGGTATCGATGCGATAGAAGCGGTCGTTGGGCATGACGATGGGCGTGATGCCGTCGACCGGCAGGGAGGCGTCCGCAGGCAGCGACGACGCCACTGGGCCCGTGCCTGTGGAGGGCGGCAGGACAGTGCCGACCGCAGGGCCGGTGACCTGGCCCTCCAGCATCGTCCGGCCGACGACGCCGGCGACGACCGCACCCGCGGCCACACCGCCACCGAGCACCAGGAAGCTGCGTCGATCCCAATCGGGCATCGAGCCGCTGGGCGTGCTCGCGCGCTGCCCGGACGGGGTGACGGGGCGCCAGGCGGGCGCCGTGGTGGCCAGCAGCAGCCGCAGCACACCGAGCCCGACGCCGACCGCCACGACCACCGTGGCGATCGCGAAGACCTGGGATGTGAGTGGCTGGCGTAGCGCGGCAAGCAGCGCCACCCCGCCAGCGACGAGGAAGCCGATGACCCCGATGGACCACTTCCGGCGGGCGGCCACACCCAGGCCGGCCGCGATGAGCAGCGCCCCGATGGCAATGGCCAGGTTGAGGACCAGCTTGTCGCTCTCGCCGAACAGGCTGACCATGAGGTCCTTGGCGCCCGGTGGCTGCAGCGCGATGACCAGGTCACCGATGGCGAGGATGATCGATGGTGCCCCCGCGAACAGGCCCGCGATGAGCTCCGCGACCGCGATGGCCACGAGCGCCGCGATGGCCCCCGCTGCTGCGGCTGCAAGGTCGGCGGATCGACTGGCGAGTGGGTGCATGACACCAGATACGGGCGGCGTGGTCGGTCGGATCATGCCCGGATCATCGATGGCGTGTGTGACAGCCTGATGACATGCCCGCGTGACGGCAGATGACGCGCCCCCTCGAGGCAACCCGGGCCGGTGACTACCCATGGCGCCGGCTCCGTGCATGGTGGCGGCACGGCCCACCGTGCATGGTGGCGGCACGGCGCATCGTGCATCACCCGCTCCATGCACCGCCGGTCGATGGGGCAATGGCGGAGCAGGCAGGGCGAACACTCCGTAAAGGTTCGGACCATTCGAGCCCGCGGGCTCCAGGGGGCCGTCGAAATCCAGTCGGTCGGACCAAAAATCGCCACCAGCGGCGTGCCAAGCGCAGCGGCCATGTGCATCGGGCCGGAATCATTGGTCAGATGCAGACAGGAGCGCTCCAACACCCCGGCCAGAAGACGCAGGCTCCAGCGTCCGGCAAGGTTGAAAACCGGCACCGCCCCGCCGGTCTGCTCCCGGATGCCTTCGAGAACCTGTTACTCCGCTTCCGACTCTGCGTCGCTGCCCATGACCAGAACGGTCCACCCCTTCTCAAACGCCAGAGCCGCCGCGACGGCGGCGAACCGCTCCGAGTGCCACCGCTTCGCCGTTCCATAAGCCGCTCCGGGAGTGATGGAAAGAATCCCCGCCCCGGGAGCAATCCCCAACTCGGAGAAACGCGAATCGAGATCCGTCCGGTCGCGGTCCGAAAGATACAGTTCCATGGCCGGGAATCCCGGGCGGGCTTCGGCGAGGGAGTGGAACCCGCCGGCCACATCGGAAAACCCCTCGTCCACCAGCCGCAGATAATTGAGGACCTCGTGGACGGAATAGAATTCCGGTTCGAATTCGACGGATTCGGCAAGAAGG
>JBBQNA010000255.1:0-4746 GCA_038329515.1 Candidatus Limnocylindrales bacterium
GGCCGCTCCCCGGGGTCGAGCCACGCGAGGTCGTGCTCGCCGCTGTTGGCGATGACCACCTCGCCCGTCGCGTAGTCGATGGCCTCGATCTCGTGATACAGGGCCGCGCCACCGAGTCGCTTGGTGACCAGCATCGCGACCGCGGTCAGGATGTCGCCGGTGCATGTGAACGGCATCCCCATGGTCGTCAGTCGGCCAAGGCCCCAGCAGGGCGCGATGCCGATCTCGTCCCCGAACCGGAACTGGGGCACGTGGCAGTTGAACGCGCCACCATCGAGCCGGTGCGCGGCAACGACATCCTCCAGGGCCAGGGCCGCCCGCAGGCTGCGCTCCAGCGACTCCTCCGCCTCGACCTCACCCTCGAACGTCCACGCCGCGCGGACCTCCGCATCGAGCGTCGCCACCCGGGACGGTGTCACGGCGCGCCAGGCATCGACGACCTCGTCCGGGTCGATATGGACCGCCGTGATGCCCGTGCCGGCCCGCAGGGCATCGTCCGGGACGTCCACGTGGAGATAGCCCGGGATGGGGTCACCGATACGCCCGAGGCGCGCTCGTCGGATGCCTGACGCGACGCTGCCGATGCGCAGCGCCGCACGCACCCGGCCGGTGACGAGCGGGTCGCTGATCCGGCCGAGCACCATCTCGAACGGCCGACCGGTGCGTGACAGCATGTTGCCGATCATCGGCGCGCCGACCGTGGCGCCCTGGGTGGTGATGCTGCCGTGGTCGAAGGCGCCATCCACGAGACCCGTCTCGTGCGCCGCCCAGACCACGATGGGCACACCGGGCAGTTGGTCCAGGAGGGCGAGCGTGTAGCCCGCCGGCACGGCCATGGTCTGGAGCACCAGGATGGCGTCGATGGGCCCGTCGGTCGCGGCTTGCCGGATCAGGGCAGTGCCTGCGGCCGAGGCGTCAGCGACCGAGCCCGCCTCCACCACGCCCGCGATCGTGAACGCGTCCGCCAGGCTGCCCGCGACCGCCCGTGCCAGGTCCATGCGGGATTCGCGGAACCCCACAGGCGCGGTGTGGGCCCACAGGTCCCACCACGGATGGACGACCGCGATGCGCGGCAGCGCGTTCATGTCCGGAGAGCGCGGGGAGCGTCAGTCCTGGTGATAGATCTCGTCCGCGGTGATGAGCTTGCCGTCCTCGGTGGTGAAGGTCGTGATGATGCCCTCGAACGCCTTGCCCCAGCGATCGTTGACCTCGTGCTGGCCCATCCGCGCGCTGACCGTCTCGAGGTCCGGGTGGTACTCGCCGTAGTAGACGACGTGGTTGCCGCGTCGGAAACCGGAGTAGTTCCGGTAGCCCGAGGCCGCGATGGCCTCGATCATGTCCGGCCAGGGCCCCGCGTGCAGCTCCTCGTAGCGGTCGATGCGCTCGGGGTTCACGACCAGGCCGATGCAGCCCCGCGTCATGGGTCCCTCACCGCCGCCGGGTGTGTAGAACACCTCCTCGTAGAACAGAGGCTGTCCGTCCGAGTCGGTACTCTCCGCGATGACCGTTGCGAAGCGCTTGTTCCAGGCAGCCACAGCCGCCTTGGGGCCGTGCTTCGCGAAGACCGTCGCCCGATCCGGCTCGGTTTCCGCGTAGTACCAGACATCCGTGCCCCGCCGGAACCCGGTCATGTTGTGGAAGCCGGAGTCCCTGATCTCATCCTGGAGCTCCTGGGGCACGGCCGCATGCAGCCGGTCGTACTCGGCCTCGGTTCCCGGGAAGATCCGAAGGTAGAAGAGCACGCGTTCCATGGGGGAGCCTCCTCGTGATGACCGCGCCCGCCATGGGGCTGCCGCCAGACCGGTCGGGATCATCGTAGCGTCCGGCTGGGATCGTTACCAGCCCTGTGGACGCCGGATGACGAGCGATGCGCCGCTCAATACATGAACCAGCCGCCATTGACGTCCACGGTGGTGCCGGTCACGAAGCTGGCCCCGTCACCCGCCAGGAACGCGATGACCGATGCCACCTCGGATGGGTCGGCGAGGCGCCGCAGGGCGGCCGTCGCGAGCGCCCGCTCACCGACCCCCGGGTCGCGGGCACGCTGCTGGCGGGCCATGGGGGTCTCGATCATGCCTGGTGCGACCGCGTTCACGGTGATGCCGAAGGGGCCCAGGTTACGGGCGTAGTTCTTGGTCATGGAGAGCATCGCGGCCTTGGTCATGGCGTAGACAGCCGACTGGGTGATGCCACCCGTCCGGGCGCCGACGCTGGAGATGTTGATGATCCGACCCCAGCCCTGTTCACGCATGCCCACGGACATGCCCCTCGAGAGGAGGAACGGTGCCCGCTGGTTGATGGCCACCATCCGGTCGAACTCCTCGAGGGTCACCGCGTCCAGCTCGTTCTCGATGAGCAGAGCAGCGTTGTTGACCAGCACATCCACATGCCCCACGGACCGGCACACGGCCTCCACCGCAGCCGCGTCGGCGAGATCGATGACCTCCCAGCGGTCGAGGCCTGCGACATCCGCGCCGGTGGTGATGTCGAGGCCGATGACCCGGTGTCCCGCCTCGGCCAGGGCGGTCACGGTCGCCCGACCGATGCCGCCCGATGATCCGGTCACCACGGCCACCCTGCCCTGGTCCTTGATGCCCTCGTCCATGTGCCATCCTCCCTGTGCACCCGGTCCCGATGACCGGCGGTCCCGTCAGTGTGCGGCGCAGGCCGGCCTGGGGTCAGGTCGCGAGCACGATGACGACGCCCGCGACGACGAGCAGCGCTGCCCCCAGCGCCCGGCGGGGCGGACGGGTCCGGGTCCGATAGCTCTCGGCGGCCAGCACGAACAGCGGCGTCGTGGCCACCAGGGTCTGGACCACGACCGGGCTCCCCTGCTGGACGCCCAGGATGACCAGCACGAAGGAAGCGGTCACCAGCAGCGAGCGTATGAACAATCGCGGCGCACTGGACAGGGGCACATCGCGGGGCACGAACAGCAGCAATGTCACCACCGCGGCCAGGCCCGTGCGCACGACATACGTCTCGACCACTCCGACGTGGAGGTCGGCCTGGAGCTTGGTGACCACGACCAGCAGGCCGTGTCCCCCTGCGGCGGCGATCACCCGCCAGGCGATCCACCAGCGACCCACATCACCGAAGGCGCCGCCCAGCGCCCACAGCACCCCGCCCGTCACCAGCAGCGCTGCAAGGACCTGGGCGGGAACGAGCACTCCTGGCAACAGGATCGCGGCAAAGAACGCGGCCGCGATCGGGCTCAAGGCGGAAGCGGTCGTCGTCGACGACGCGGCGCCCCGGTCGAACATGTCCCAGATGGCGATGGCGGTGACGACCATGAGCGCCGCGGACACCAGGTGCAGCACGATGGTCTCGCCGCTCCAGTGCCAGGGCACGAAGGGAGCGAACGGCAGCATCACCAGGCAGTTGAGCGCGAACAGGACGCCGATGAGCTGGCGTGCCGGGTAGTGGAGGGTGAGTCGCTTGCTGACGAGCGCCTGGGATGCGTTCGCGAGCGCCGCAAGGACGCCCAGGAGGACAGCGATCACCCGCCGGGAGCCATGGGCACTGGCGCTGCGAAACGCATCGAAGCCTCGTGTGGGCGGTCTGAGCGCGTGGTACGCTGCCCGCCAGCGCGCACCCTGCAAACGATGCCAGTATCGTCGCGCATCGTATCAGGACACCCCTGGCGGGGATCGGTGGACCTGCGGCGAGGTCCTCCTGTAACGAGGGCAGTAACGTGACCGAGACGACCATCGAGTTCACCGAGGTCCTGGGCCGACGGGTCCGCATGGGCACCTGGGAAGACCAGAAGATCTCCACATATCGCAAGATCCTGGAGGCCATCGACGAAGCGCGCTGGGATGACGCGGCGCAGCTCGAGGCGTACTTCGTGGATGAGGCGAGCGTCTGCTTCGCCATCTACCGCCAGTGGATCCCGGATGTCCGCAACTACCTTCTGGCGCATGACGTCGACCCGGCCATCGTGGCTGCGCGTGACGAGCAGGCGATCGCCCTGGCGCAGCTGCCAGATGGCACGCCCTGGAATCCGCGCCGACAGTGGGACCTGCTGCTGACCGATATCCAGGCCGCCACGGCCGCCACCTATCGGGAGCAGCCGGACGAGGCCAAGGCACGTATGGCGACCGCCAAGGAGACCTGGCGCCGTTGTCATGATCGGGACGTGGACCACGTCTATGGCCTGATGTCGCTGGTCAAGGAGCAACTCGGCGAGCCTGCCATCCGGGACATGTACGATGTCGTGCTGCTGCCCCTGTTCGCATGGCGCTACGCCAAGTTCGACATCGACCAGCATCCCTGGGATGAGGGCCTGGAAGCCCTGATGCTCATCGCGTGCGAGGCGATGCGGGGTCACCTCGTGGGTCCCGAGCGGACCGGCGACATGGAGTTGGTGGAGTTCGACGACCGCTACGAGCTGCGCTTCGACCCCTGCGGCTCCGGCGGCCGGACCCTCCGCAGCGACAGCATCGAGGGTACGCCGCCCCGGATGCAGCCGCCCTACGACTGGACCGTGGTCGAGGGTGAGTTCCCGTGGACGCACTACAAGTCGGGGGTCTGCCACTACTGCGTTCACTGCATCGTGCTCATGGAGGAGATGCCCATCGACCGCTTCGGGTACCCGGTCCGGGTCATCGACCCGCCGACCTACGATCCGAAGGCGACCGATGTGGGTGTCGCCCAGAAGTGCCAGTGGACGATGTACAAGGACCCGACCCAGATCCCGGAAGAGGTCTATACCCGGGTCGGGCGGACCAAGCCGACGTCGTTCGG
>JBBQNA010000256.1:0-4705 GCA_038329515.1 Candidatus Limnocylindrales bacterium
CCGCACGTTGCTGCCCCTGCTTGCCGCCCTCGTCCTGACCACGGGTGCTGCCGTGCCGGCGGGCGCTGCCGCGCCGCCCATGGTGGACGTCACCATCCGGAGCATGCGCTACGACCCCGTGACGCTCAGCGTGGCGGAGGGCACGCGAGTGCGCTGGAATAACGTGACATCACCCTCGCGAGCCCACGACGTGGTCAGTTCCATGCTTGGCTACATCCGGAGTCCGCTACTGGTGGATGGTCAGTCGTTCAGCTTCACGTTCAGCGCCGCGGGCACCTTCACGTACATCTGCTCCATCCACGACGTCATGATCGGCGCGGTCGAGGTGCCACTCCAGGAGGAGCTGGTGACGACCATGCGCACGCCGTACTTCCGGCTGACCCTGGGCACGGGCCTGCTGCCGACCACCTCGCGCTATCGGTACGTGCTCAACTGGCAGATGCCCGGCGAGTCGAAGTGGCAGGTCAGGGCGTCCCGTGACAACACCCTCATCGTGCTGGCGACCACCCCTGGCGCGTACCACTTCCGGGCGCGCCTCAAGGACAAGGTCGGTGGCACGAAGTCTGCCAACACGCCCGTGGTGACGCTGGAATTCGCACCCTGAGCTGACGGCCAAGCCGGCACCGAGCGCATCGGCCACCAGGCTGCGCCGTAGGGTCAACCCTGCGCGAGCAGTGCCGCCAGCCGGTCCCAGGTCTCGATGGCGCCACCGACCATGCCGGTCGCGAGTGCTCCGTCGATGGCCTCCGGTGCGCCCATGTGCGAGGTGCCGGTCACCTTCGTGCGTCCGTCGATCTCCTCGAACACGAACGACTCGGGCCCACCCTGGACACCCAGCCCATCGACCTCGAACAGGAACGTCCACCGGTATCCCCGGGGCGGATCGATCTCGAGGTACTCACCAAAGAACGTGACATCGTCCCGTCCGGCCTTGCTGCTGCGATAGCGCCAGGCGCCGCCGACCCGGACGTCCATCTCCTCCACCGTAGTGGAGCTGCCACGCTGGCCCCACCAGAGGGGCACGGTCGCCGGATCCGTGAATGCCTGCCAGACGAGCTCGAGTGGCGCATCGAACGCGCGTTCGAAGACCAGGTCGCCGCCCTCCGAGTAGATCGTCGTGGTGTCGGTGCTACCCCGGTCGATGCGTGTCGCGATCATGCTCATCTCCTGTAGCTGCTTCCTGCTGTGGTCGGTCCTCCTGGACCTGTTGGAGGTATTCGTCGAGACGCTCGAAGCTCTCGAGCCAATGGCGTCGGTACTGGTCGACCCAGTCCGCGGCGTCCTTGAGCGGTGCCGCCCGAAGCCGTCGCGGCCGCCACTGCGCCTGCCTGCCCTGCTCGATGAGCCCGGCACGCTCCAGCACCCGAAGGTGCTTGGAGATGGCCGGTTGCGTCATGTCGAAGGGTTCGGACAGGTCCTTCACCGATGCCTCCCCAGTGGCGAGTCGAGCCAGGATGGCTCGTCTGGTCGGATCGGCCAGGGCCGCGAAGGTGGCGCTCAGTCTGTCGGGTTGCGGCATGTGCATCACTCAGTAGTTATATAACCCGTCGGTAATGTATTGGGCAGGGTGTAGCGTGTCAAGCCCTGCATCCAGGCAGGGCGTCGGCGCGGCGAGGGTCCCGAGCACAGATCCAGTCGCGGCACGACTGAACGAACCGATGACGGCGGGTTCGACTGCTGATCCAGCCGTGGGAGCACTGATCGACCAACGACGCCCCGGATTCCCCTCGGTCCCTGGTCCGAACCCGTTGCTCGTCGGTCGGTTCAGTCGCCCCACGACTACGCCGCGCCCCGGGTCGTCGAGCCAGCCGCGGCTTCCGCTCGGGCCCGCCCCAGATCAGCAACACCGCGGCCCCTCAGTCGAAGGCGAGTGCCGACGTCTCGTTCAGCTTCCGCCACCAGTGATGAAGATGACGATGGTGTCGTCCAGCTCACCCATCGCCTCGATGGTGTCCAGCACCGGCCGACGCTCTGGTCAACGCTATCGACCATCGCGGCGTAGATCTTCATGTAGCGCGCTGCAGCAGCGGATCGACGAAGGAAGGCCCGGAAACGCGCTCCGCGGGCGCACGAGACGGCATCAGGGGCACTCGTTCGCCCGCCCTCCGACGTTGATCACTGGGGATGCATCGGGCGGCCGCCCGGGCCAGGACCCGGCGCCGGTCCTGCAGGTCTAGCCCTGGCCGGTGCCGAACTGGCGGTCGCCGGCGTCACCCAGGCCGGGCATGATGTAGCCCTTCTCGTTGAGCTGCCGATCGAGTGAAGCGGTATGGATGGCCACGTCCGGGTGTGCCGAGGCGACTGCGCGCACGCCTTCGGGTGCCGCGATGAGGTTGATGAGCTTGATGCGCACCGCGCCCCAATGCTTGAGCACCTCGATGGCGGCCGTGGCGGAACCGCCCGTGGCCAGCATCGGGTCGAGGATGAGGCACAGGTCCACGGTCGCCTGGTCGGGCAGCTTGTTGTAGTACTCGACCGGCCGCAGGGTGCGCTCGTCCCGGAACAGGCCCAGATGCCACACCTGCGCCGTGGGCATCAGCTCCAGCATCGCATCGACCATGCCCAGGCCAGCGCGGAGGATGGGGACGAGGCCGATACGGTCCGCCAGTCTGGCACCCTCGATCTCCTCCAGGGGCGTCTGCACCCGGACCGGCGCGATACGCGCATCGGCGAGCGCCTCATAGCCCACCAGCCAGCTGATCTCGCGCACGAGCTCCCGGAACTTCTTGGGTTCCGTGGTCTGGTCCCGCAGCAGGGCCAGCTTGTGCTGGACGGCGGGGTGACCGGAGACGTGGAGGGTGGGGAAGTCGGGATGGGCTGCCACGCGCCGCATCCTACAACCGTCCGGGCAGCGGCGGCGCGGTACCATCGCTCGGTGCCCAGACCAGCCGGACCCGCAGCCGCACGCGCGACGCGCAAACCTGCCTCCCGCGCTGTGCGCTATCCGCGCAACGTCGCTGCGCCCGTCCTGGTCGAGGTCCATCGGGGCACCATCGTCGAGAGTCGTCACCGCGGCCATGTCGTCCAGGTCGCCGCGAGCGGTGAGGTCGAGCGGGCCATCGGTGATCCGGAGATCACGGTCACGCTGCGCTCGGCGGTCAAGCCGTTCGCGCTCGTGGCACTCATCGAATCGGGTGCCGCAGACGACCTGGGTCTGTCAGGCCCCGAGCTGGCGGTCATGGCCGCCTCGCACATGGGCGAGGACAAGCACGTGCGGACGCTCCAGGCGGTGTTCCGGCGGGCGGGTGTCAGCCAGTCGATGCTGGCCTGCGGCAGCGTCGGGATGCCCATGGACAAGGTCACCGCGATGCGCCTGGCGCGGGACGGTGAGGCGGCAGGCCCCATCCGGCACCAGTGCTCCGGGTTCCATGCCGCCAGCATCCTCCTCAGCCGATTCGCCGACTGGCCGCTGGAGGACTACGACCGACCCGAGCATCCCAGCCAGTTCGCCGTGCGGACCGCTGTCGCCAAGGTGTTCGGGGTCGAGGTCGACGAGCTCGACACTGCCGTCGATGATTGCGGTCTGGGCACGTACGCGTTCCCACTCGTGGACGTGGCGCGTGCCTATGCGCTCCTGGCTGATCCGACGGCCGCTGCCGACCCCGTGCGCGTCGCCCTGGCTCCTGCCCTCACACGCGTACGGGACGCAATGACCGGCGCGCCCGAGATGGTCGGCGGCACGGAGGGCTCCCTGGACACGATGTTGATGCAGCAGCTCGCCGGCAAGGTCGTGTCCAAGGGTGGCGCCGAGGGGCTTCGGGGGATCGGCATCCTGCCCGGCGCCCGGGGCAGCGGACGACCGGCCATCGGCTTCGCCGTGTGCATCGATGACGGCGATGGCTTCGCCCGCGCCAATCGCGCCGTGACCATGGAGGCGCTGCTGCAGCTGGGCATCGTGGATGAGCGCGCGCGCCGCGCCCTGTCTGCCCAGCACCGGCCGGTGACCCGGTCGCTCGCCGGTGACATCGTCGCGGAGACCATCCCGGACTTCCAGCTGGCACCCATCTCAGAGCTGGGATAGCGTGCTCCCGTGAGCGGCATGCGTGGTGTCCAGGATCCCTACCGAGAGCTCGGTGTGCCCCGCGGTGCCACGGACGAGCAGGTGAAGGCGGCACATCGGCGGCTCGCCAAGCGATACCACCCCGACTCCTCCACGGGCGACCAGATCCGATTCCTCGCGGTCCAGGAGGCATATCTGGTGCTGTCCGACCCCATCCGGCGTCGTGACTGGGATTCGCGCCACGCACCGGGTCCGGTGCGGGCGACCGAACGACCCGTGGCGCCGCGGCGCGAAGGACCGGCGCGTCCGCCAACGTCGACCACGCCGCCCGTTCGACGATCAGCTGCGGCTCCGGATCGGAACACACCACCCACGAGCGCTAGTGGCCGCGACCCGGGTGTCCGCAGTACGACCTGGTCCGCCCAGGGCGTGCCCTGGTGGGAGGATTTCCGCGCGGATGGCGTGCGACGCGGCAGTGGCCCAGCGAGCGGAGCCGGCGCCGACCCCAGTGGCCGCGGCCCTGGTACCGGCACGACCGGCACGACCGGCGCGCCGCGACCTCCCAGCAGCGGTCCAGGCGCCGGTGACATCTACGCCAGGTCCAGTGGCGCTGCGTGGTCCAGCGCTGCACGGCGCCACTTTCGCAAGGACGACGCGGACCTGCCCCGCGGCGGCGCGTTCCGGTATCGGGGCACCCAGGTCGTC
>JBBQNA010000257.1:0-4663 GCA_038329515.1 Candidatus Limnocylindrales bacterium
TGGACCGACAGTTGTCCACCGGGTTCATGAAGCCCGTCGGCCAGCGCTACGCGGTCGTGGATGGCATCCCTGCCGACGAAGACGCCATCCTGGTCCGGTCCGTCTTCGGTATGACCGATGCGCTCGCGACGATGAGCCCGGTGCACATCCCGCGCGGCTTCACCAAGGCGTTCATCGAGGGACGCGTGGACGACGACCTGGGTGCTCGCATCGGGGCGGCGTATGCGACCGCCTCGGAGGGCCGCGACATCGTGGTCGTGGAGGGTACCGGTCACGCGGGGGTGGGGTCGGTCATCGGCCTCTCCAACGCGGACGTGGCGGCGCTCCTGGGCACACCCGCGGTCATCATCTCCGAGGCCGGGGTGGGCCGGCCCATCGATGAGATCGTCCTCAACCACGCCCTGTTCGCGCGTCGGGGCGTGGAGGTCCTGGGTGCCGTCGTCAACAAGGTGGATGCGGACGCCCACCCGAGCCTGCCGGACGTGCTGCGTGCCGGTCTTGCCCGCCACGGCATCCGGCTGCTGGGTACCCTGCCGTATCGACCGATCCTGTCCAACCCGACGCTGTCCATGCTGGTGGAGCAGATGCCCGGTGAGCTGCTCCATGCGGGTGACGACCTCGATCGACAGATCGAGCATGTGGCCATCGGCGCCATGCAGCCGCGGCACGTCATCGAGCGCATCGGTCCCGGCAGCCTGCTCATCGTGCCCGGCGACCGCGAGGACGTGGTCCACGCGACCATCGCCGCGAATCGGCATCAGCGGGCGCTGCAGCGCGAGACGGGCCTGTTCGACCGATTCCGGGGCCGCTCACGCTTTGGCCGCTCATCCAGCGACCCGACACACACGGAGCTGGCGGGCCTGGTCTTCACGGGTGGCTATCGGCCACGCAACCGGGAGCTGGAGGCCATCAAGCAGGCGGGCATGTTCGCGTACCTCGTGCCCCAGGACACCTACGCGGCAGCGTCGCGGGTCCACGACCTGCTGGTCAAGACGCACCCCGCTGACCGGGACAAGATCGCGGAGATCAAGGCGCTCGTCGGCCGCGAGTTCGACGTGGACGGCTTGCTCCAGCGCATCGATGAGCGGACGCCACTCAACGTGGACACGCGCATGACCGTGGTATCGCCGTTGGGTCGAACGTCCGGTAAGCGGCTCCGGCAGGCACTGGCCCGACTCCGCGGGTAGGTGGGGGTGGTGCCCCGACGGCCGCACGTCCCTCGGCTGTCCGCCCGCGGCTCGTGCGCGGCGTCCGCCGCTCGGGCGCGGCGTCCGCGGCTCGTGCGCGGCGTCCGCCGCGTGTGGTAGGCCCCTGAGTCGTAGGCCCCTGAGTCGTGGGCCCTTGAGTCGTGGGCCCCGGAGTCGTGGGCCCCGGAGTCGTGCGGCGACTGAACAAACCAACGGGTCGAGTCCCGTTGGTCGAATCAGGCGCGGGAGGACTGATTCCGCCAAGGAAGGCCCGGATTCGGACGGATCTGGGTCCCATGTGGGCTCCCGTTGGCTCGTTCAGTCGCCGAGCCACTAGCCACGGCCCCGGCGACCCGCTGCCGCAGTCCTCCGAGTCCGGATCAGGCGGGCCAGTACCGCGGCAGGTGCTGGCTCCTCCGTCCAGGATCGCGAGCAGACCTTCGGCCGTGGCCGCGGCCGGCACCGGTCCTGCATCAGCCGCCGGTCATCCGCTCGATGCTCCTGGCGGTGCGGCCCACGTGAACATCGACCTACGCTGAGGCGTCCAGCAACTCGTTGTCGATGAGCCGGGTCGTGCCAAAGGACACTGCCAGCGACAGCAGCGCGGGCCGGTCGATCTGGTCCAGCTCCCGGAGCGTGACTCCGTCCGCGACCGAGACGTAGTCCACGTTCGCGAGCGGCTCTGTGGCCAGCCGCGCCCGCGCCCGCGCCCGGAGCACCTCGGCCGACCGTTCGCCCGCTGCCCAATGATCCCGGGCCTTCATCAACGCCTGGTGCAGGATGGGAGCCGCGGATCGCTGCTCGGATGTCAGGTGGACGTTCCGGGACGACAGCGCCAGCCCGTCGGGGTCGCGCACCGTGGGACAGGCGATGACCTGGGTCGGCAGCGCCAGGTCACGGGCCATCTGACGGATGACCATCACCTGCTGGGCATCCTTCTGGCCGAAGTACGCATGCTCGGCGCCGATGAGCCCGAACAGGATCGCGACCACGGTCGCCACGCCATCGAAGTGGCCGGGTCGTGCCGCGCCTTCCAGGGGCATCGAGATGGCGCCCACGGACACGAGCGTGTCGAAGCCCGGCGGATAGACCTCGTCCACGGGCGGCGCCCAGACGACGTCCACGCCCTCGTCCGCGCAGATAGCCACGTCCCGGGTCTCGCTGCGTGGGTAACGCGCGAGGTCGGCCGGATCGCCGAACTGGCGGGGGTTCACGAAGATGGTCGCGATGGTCGTCGCGTCGGCAGCACGCGCCTGCCGGAACAGCGAGCGATGGCCATCGTGGAGCCAGCCCATGGTGGGCACCACGCCGATGGGTCGGGTCATGCCCGCGAGCGCATCGCGAAGCTCGGCACGGGTCCGCAGGACAGCGGTCATCGACGCACGCGGTGCAACATCGACAGGGACCGACGGGAACTAGAGGTCGCGGTCGAGCGGGATGGAGACCAGGGTATGGCCGGCCCGATCGAGGGTGCCCTCGCCCAGCGTGTCCGCGAGGACGGATTCGTCCATGCGCGTCGACTGCTCGGCACCCGGGAACTCACCCGACATGACGTCCGCGGCATAGCTCCTGGCCGCCTCCGCGATGGTCTCGCGCAGATGGGCATACGGGCGCGCATGCCGCGGGATGAAGGAGCCAAGTCCGAGCAGGTCGGTGATGACCTGGACCTGGCCAGAGCAGTGGACACCAGCACCGATGCCGATGGTCGGGATCCGCAGCCGGGCGGTGATGGCGGCGGCCAGCTGGTCGGGCATCAGCTCCAGTACGATGGCAAAGCCGCCAGCTTCCTGGACCGCGAGCGCGTCGGCCAGCATCGAGCGCGCCTGGTCACGGTCCTTGCCCTGGACCCGGGTCTTGCCACCCATGCCGTACTTGGCCTGGGGCGTCCAGCCGATGTGGCCCATGACAGGGATGCCGGCACGGACGAGCGTCTCGATGATGCGCGCACTGCGGGCGCCACCCTCTACCTTGACGGCCCCGGTACCGGCCTCGCGCATGAACCGACCGGCGTTCTCCAGCGCCTCATCGACCGTGGCATAGGTCAGGAACGGCATGTCGCCGACGATGAGCGAGCGCCTGGTGCCCCGCACCACTGCCTTGGTGTGATGGAGCATCTCGTCGATGGTGACGCGCACGGTCGACTCGTAGCCCAGCATCACCTCGCCCAGCGAGTCGCCGACAAGGATCATCGGGATGCCTGCCTCGTCCACGATCTGTGCGGTGGGGTAGTCGTAGGCGGTGAGCATCGGGATGCGCTGGCCGTCGGCATGCATCCGGGAGATGTCGGAGACGGTCAGTCGGCGCTCGGGCGTGGTCGCACTCATGCCCACGATGATGCACCCCCGGCGCCAGTGGTGTCGAGGAACCCGCGGCCGCGATGCTCCCGATCGTACCAAGAGTATGGCCTGACTGTAATATGGTAGGTATGGCACGCGATAAGGTCACTATCACGCTGGACCGCCAGAAGGCGCGGGCCGCCATGGACCTGAGCGGCGGTCGATCCGTGTCGGCCGTCATCGACATCGCCCTCGACCGTCTCATTCGCACCGAACGACTTCGCCATGACATCGCGGCGTATGGGCTGCAGCCGCTGACAGAAGACGAGCTGTTGGTCTCGGACTTGCCTGTGCGACTCGACCTGGGTGACGAGGATGTCGACTACGACGCGATCTACGGGACGACGCCGTGACGCTGCCAGCCCCGACTCGTGGTGACATCTGGTTCGCCGAGGTGCCCGGCGACAAGCGGCGCCCAGTTCTCGTGATGACCCGGGACCCGATGGGTCGATTGCTGCGCTCAGTGATCTGCGCGCCCGTCACGTCGGTCGTCCGTGGACTCGCCACGGAGGTCGCTCTTGGGCCCGAGTCGGGCTTGGCCCAGGACTCGGTCGCCAACTTCGACAACACCCTGCTGCTCGACCGCGCGCGCCTCATCCGCCGACTGGGCCGCGCGCCGGCTGCAGCCATGGAGGCCGCGTGCGACGCACTGGCCGCAGCGGTCGACTGCCAGCGCTGAGGGACGCTTCGCCGGATGCGCGTGACGACGACGCGTCGGCTGACTACCTCGCTCAGTCACCGTGCCGCAGCGCCACGACGCGGTCCAGGAGACGGTGCGCGACCTGGGCCTTGGTCAGCTGGGGCCACGGATCTGGGGCTGATCCGGGCGCGATGATGGTCACCCGGTTGGTATCCGTGCCAAACCCGGATCCCGGTTCCGCGACATCATTCGCGACCAGCAGGTCGAGCCGCTTCCGCGCGGCTTTCTCCGGGGCACGCGCCAGCGACCCGGTCTCGGCCGCGAAGCCGACCAGGATGGTGCGAGCAGCCGGGCCCGCGCCGGGCGACGCCGCGTGGACCTGGGCGGCAGCCTCCGCCAGGATGTCCTCGGTCGGCTCCAGCTCCAGGGTCACGCCAGCACCTCGACCGAGCTTGGCCTCGGCCTGGGTCCGCGGCCGGAAGTCGGCCACGGCGGCAGCC
>JBBQNA010000258.1:0-4590 GCA_038329515.1 Candidatus Limnocylindrales bacterium
CGGGTTCGCCGATGGCCATCAGCTGACCACCCTCCTGGTCGATGGCCACGATTGCGGTCGGCTGACCACCCTCCGACGCCGCCTGCTGAACGGCCGCAGCCAGAACCCGGAGCTGCCGCGGCGACTCGACGTTCAGGGCGCAGTACAGCGCCACGCCCGCCGCGTCACCGGACCGGATGCCATCCAGCACATCCTCAGGCGGCGCGAGACCTGCGAAGGCACGCAGGATCGGTCGCGCGAGCCGTGGTGCGTGGGCCATGTCAGCCCTTGACGGACCCCGACAGCAGCCCGCGCACAAAGTAGCGCTGGAGTGCCACGAACACGAGCACGGGCAGCAGCATCGTCACGAACGCGCCAGCCGTCAGCAGGTGCCATTGCTGGCCGCGGCCGCCCACCAGTCGGCTGAGCTCGAGGGTCATCACGGACTGGTCGGCGTTGGCGCTCAGGAACACCAACGAGACCAGAAGATCGTTCCAGACCCACAGGAACTGGAAGATGGCGAACGCCGCCAGGGCCGGTACCGAGAGTGGCAGCACGACCCGGGTGAACATCTGGAAGTGGGTCGCGCCGTCGATGCTGGCCGTCTCGAACAGGTCGCCCGGTAGCTGCGAGATGAAGTTGTAGAGCAGGAAGATGGCCAGGGGCAGGCCGAACGACGTGTGGGCCAGCCAGACCCCCAGGAACGAGTTGGTGATGCCCAGCTTGTTGTAGATCTCGAGCACTGGGATGAGCGACATCTGGAGCGGCACCACCAGCAATGCCACGACCACCAGGAACAACGTTCGCCGGAGCGGGAAACGCATCCATGCGAAGGCATACGCGGCGAACGCGGCGACGGTGATGGGGATGACGGTCGAGGGGATGGTCACGATGAGGCTGTTGAGGAAGGCATTGGCCATGTTCTCGCCGCCCAGGACCTGGGTGTAGCTCTGGAGCGTCCAATGCTCGTTCCAGGGGGCCAGGAGCGCGGTCCACCAGCCGGTCTGGGTGATATCCCGCGCATCGCGTAGCGAGCTCACCAGCAAGCCGAGGGTGGGCAGGAACCACAGGACACAGATGGCGATGACCGCGAACCGCAGCGGAGCCCGACGAACGAACACGCTCCGCTGGTTCTTGCCGGCGCCCGCCTTGATGGTGTTCGGCGAGGTGCTCATGCCGCCAGCCCTCCCCGCTGGATGTTGCGGAGGTTGATGAGCATCAACGGCAGGACGGCCACGAAGAGGATGACCGCCAGCACCGACGCTCGACCCTGGTCGAAGGCCTGGAAAGCCTGGATGAACATCTGGTTGGCGACCACGTCAGTGTCGTAGCGGCCGCCGGTCATCACGTACACGATGTCGAAGACCTTGAGCACGACGATGGCGGTGGTGATGGTGACCGTGATGAGCGAGCCCTTGATCATGGGCACGATGATGCGCACGAACAGCTGACGCTCGGTCGCGCCATCGAGCTTGGCCGCCTCCGTGAGCTCCGCCGGGACACCCTTGATGGCGGCGGACAACACGACCATCGCGAAGCCCGTCTGGAGCCAGATGAGGATGAAGATCAGCGCGAACGTGTTGATGTGGAAATCCGCCGTCTGGATCCACGGCACCGGCGTGCCGCCGAATGCCTGCCAGACGGCATTGAGCAGTCCGTACTGCGGCTGGCTGGGCGGACGCCAGGTGTAGACGAACCGCCAGATGACGGAGGCGCCCACCAGTGAGATGGCGAGGGGCAGGAAGATGAACGTCTTGGCCAGCGACTCGTACTTGACGCGGTCCATCAGCGCCGCGATCAGCAGACCCAGCCCGACCGATCCGGCGACACCGACCACCAGCCACAGCACGTTGTTGAAGTACATCGACTGGTTGCCGGGGTCTGTCAGCGCCCACCGGTAGTTGGCCACCCCATCACCATCGGTGAGCGACTTGGTCACGGTCGCGACGAGCGGCCACACGAGATAGATGGTCAGCAGCGCCAGCGCCGGGCCTACGAACACGAGCGGCAGCAGCCTGCCTCGCCATGGAGCCGGCAGGCGCATCGTGACCGCGTTGAGACCCGCGTAGAACAGCCACACACCGCCCACGCCGACCACCAGTGCGATGACCACCAGCACGGCCTTGACCACCACCTGGTTGCCGCTGCCGGCTCGCAGCGCTGTCGCTTCCCCAGGGTTGCCCAGGATGTCGAAGAACACCGCCGCCAGGTTGGGGGCGGCTTGTCGGTCCACCAGGAACCAGACGCCGATGATCAGCCCCGCGAGGCCCAGGATGGCCCCGACCGGCATCAGGAATCCGCGCCAGCCGAGCGGCTCGTCCGCCTCCGTGGATCCGGTCATCAACCCCTCCTCCGGTGCATCAACGACACGTCCGTACAAGAAGCAGGACGTGCCGCGCGTGCGGCACGTCCTGCGTTCACGCTAGGTCGACCGAGGTCGACCTACTTGGTCCAGCCCGAATCGGCGTCGATCTGCTTGAGCACGTCGTCCGTGTTCGCGCCTTCGTCCTGGATCCAGCTCACGGCGCCGTCCCAGAATGCCTTGCCGGAAGCAGGCATCAGGTCCGAGGCGTCGAAGCCGAACGAGGTCGCGTCGGCGACGATGGCAGACGCGACTTCCAGCTTGTACGACCCGGCGTACCAGTCAGCCGGGGTCGCCTGGTTGGCAGAGATCGCACTGCCGGCCTGGATCCAGGCCTGGATGCCCTCGGGCACCGCCAGGAACTGGGCCACTGCACGGACCTCAGGGCGATCCTGGGTCACCATGAGCGCATCGCCGCCGCCCAGGGCAGGGTTGCCCTGTGCCGCGTCGATGGGCGGGAAGTAGAACAGGCCGACGTCCTCGCCGACGACGAACTTGGACACGGTGCCAGGGCCACCGGCCTTGACATCCGGGAAGAAGTCGGGGCCGTACCAGGTCGCCTGCTTCTGCATCCAGCAACCGGGGTTGGCCATGTCCTCATTGAACATCGGGTCCATGGCGTCCGTCTGTGCGGTGCCCAGGATGGCCTGACCACCACCGTCGACGTAGCCTGCGGTGAAGTAGATCTTGCCCGCGAGGTCGAAGGCGTTCTTGACCTCCGGGGAGTCGAAGGGCAGCGTGTGGGCGATCCACTCGTTGTACTTGTCGATGCCCGCGGTGCGGAGCATGATGTCTTCGATGAGGTCGGTGGGGATCCAGCCGGTGGCCGGGCCAGCGTCGATGCCAACGCACCACGGGTGGCTGCCATCGGTGACGATCTTGTCGGAAAGCGCCATCAGTTCGTCCCAGGTCTTGGGAACCTCGTAGCCCTTCGCGGCGAATGCCTTGATGGGATACCAGACGACCGACTTGACGTCGACCTTGTAGGGGACCGCCCAGATGCTGTCGCCGTCCGTGTACAGCGGCAGCGTGGCGGGATGGTCGGCCAGAAGCTTCGCGCCGTCCATGATGGTCGCGATGTCGACCAGCTTGCCATCCGCGCCGTAGGCATCGATCGCCGACGGCTGGGCAAGCTGGATGATGTCCGCGGCGGCGCCGCCGTTGATGGACACGTTGACCAGCTGCTCGTGCTGGCCCGAGGGGACCTCGGCCACGGAGACGGTGATGCCGGTCGCCGCCTGGAACGCAGCCAGGGACGCCGCGAAGTTATCGCCCTCGCCCTGGATCCACTGGGTCTGCATCGTGACCTTGGTGCCGGCGTATGGCTGATCGGCGCCGAGAGCGGCGTCGAGCTCCGTGTAGCCGGTGGGGGTCGATGGCACGCCAACGACAGCGGCTCCGCCGCTCGCCGCGGGCGACTGCGCGAGCGCGCCGCCACCAGCGAATGCCGTGGCCGTCACTGCCAGCCCTGCCAGCAATGTTGCCTTGTGAGATCGGATCATGTCACTCCTCCGTACTGCGGTCGGCCTGTGCCGACACGCATAGCCTCAGCCGACCGGGCCGCGGGATGCGACCAGTTCGGTGCTCCTGTCTACCTGTCGAGCCTGGCCTGCCTCCTCTCGTTGTGAATGGCGAGTGTCTGGTGAAGCCCGTGACGGGCGACGGTGATGGCTCCCCAGGAGGCCGGCTGGGCATCCGCGCCCAGGACCTCGACGGTGCTCAGGAAGGCGCGCCGCACCAATGCGGACGCCGACCGCTCGTCCGCGAGCGCCCTGCGCAGGGGCCGCGTGAACGCGTCACCTGCCCGACTCGGGCCGCCCCCGATGACCACCGTGGTCACGCCGTAGCTGAGCACCAGCGAGCGAACGGCGCGGGCGATCGCCTCGGCCGCGGCCGACGTCACCTGGAGCGCCAGCAGGTCGCCGCATGCTGCCGCGGCATACACGTCCTCCGCGGTGATGACAGTGTCCGCGGGACGGTCGCGCAGCAGGCTCGGCTCGCCCAGGTCGATGGCGGCCTGTGCGGCACGCGCCACGGCCGGTCCGGATGCCACCGCCTCCAGGCAGCCCCTGGACCCGCAGGGGCACAGAGGCCCCTCCGGATCCGCGACGCAATGCCCGATCTCGCCCGCGAGGCCGTTGTCGCCAACGAGTGGCTGGCCATCCAGCACGACCCCCGCCGCGATGCCGGTGCCGATGCTCAGGTACGCCAGGTCGCCCGTGGCGCCCGGACGCACCGCCAGCCAGGTG
>JBBQNA010000259.1:0-4585 GCA_038329515.1 Candidatus Limnocylindrales bacterium
GGAGGCCGGCCTCAATCGGAACGGCCTGCAGCGCAGCGATCCAGCCGCGCATGCCGCCTTCCAGCACGGACGCGTCGGTCCCCCGCTTGCGGAGTTCTTCGGCGACCTTGAAGGCCGAGATTCCGCGATTGCATACGACCACGACCGCACTCGGCAGCGAATCGGCCGCAGCAGCGGGATCAGAGAGGACCTGCGCCGAGGCGCGCTGCGTCACGGTGACGCCGGGGCCGGAGATCGTCCAGCCGTCCGCCCCGCGAATGTCGAGGAGATCGACCGGTTCTCCGGCGTTCACACGCGCGAGGAGCTGGGCTGGGGTGATCGTGGGGATCTCGGTCGCGACAAGCGTCATCGACGCCTCCTGGGTTTGGAATCCGAACATGACTAAACCCTACTATACAATTGCTTAGTTGTATAGCGGTACGTGGACGGTGCTCGACGGAAGGCGTTCGCTCAGACCGAGACGGGGGACACCGATCGCCCAGAGATAGGCGCCACACGGGGTCGAGCGGGGCCGCAGGGCCGCGCTGGGTCGCGCTGGGTCGCGCTGGGTCGCGCTGGGTCCCTCGACGGTCAGACTTCGCCCAGCTGCCAGACTTGGCCCAGCCGCTCCACGTGTACGGCGGCATGACATGATGCCCGGAGTGTCGGTACGGGCCCGCAATTGCCTCACCCAGCGGGCGATGAAGCCAACGAGAACTCGTGATCACGGCGTCCGTGGCCGATCTTATCGGCTGGAGGGCCAGTCGGCCAACGAACACCCCGAAACAATCGACTTACCATGGCTCAATGGCTTGATCGCCCTGCCGACGGGACGCGGCGGGACATGGCTTGATCGCCCTGCCGACGGGACGCGCCACGCAGGCCATGCGCGGACTGACATGCCGGCTCGCTCCGCGCCGAGTGCGGATCGACTATCATCGGCGACCGTCCAGGGGCGACCCGATCGCGAGGAGCAGCCGTGGCAACCAGCAGCCGGACGTCGCTCGACTCTCTCGACGTCGTCCCCGTCGCCCCCATCGTGGGACGCGCCCGACCCATGGTCGCGAGCCCGCTCGACGGCCGGTATGGCGCGATGGACCCGGGCAGGCTCGCGCCGCTCGTGGACCGGCTGCTGGCCATGACCCCGGTGGGCGACGTGGACCTGGTGCTGGGCATCCCGGAGGGCGGCATCATCCCCGCCTACGCCTACGCGGCCGCCGCGGGACTGCCACTCGCGCTCGCGTCCATCTGGCGCCCAGACCTGCCGGGTGTCCTCACCTTCCAGGAGGAGCACGACGGGGCTCTTGCGCCCAAGCACATCTTTGGCATCCCGCCTGGGTCTCGGGTGCTGATCGTGGAAGACGAGGTGACCACGGGCCGGACCGTCATCAACTGCGTGCGTGCACTTCGTGACGCGGGCATCGAGTGCCACCGAGTGGCGACCCTCCTGTCCATCGGCGATGGCATGCTCATGGCACGCCTGGGCGCCGAGGGCATCCAGCTGGACGTGGCGCACACCATCGATCCGGGAGCGCGCCGGGTCGCCATCGGATGACACGCGGTGGTGTCACCTTCCTGTCCATCGATGGCTTCCATAGCGCCGTGCTGCGTCCGATCATGGACGCCATCGACGGCCGACTGCCCGTGCGACTGGTCACCAACGTCCCCTCGGCCCGACCGTTCGAGGCGCAGGTCATCGTGGTCCCATCGCATC
Source organism: Candidatus Limnocylindrales bacterium (assembly GCA_038329515.1). Classification (GTDB taxonomy): domain Bacteria; phylum Chloroflexota; class Limnocylindria; order Limnocylindrales; family CSP1-4; genus JAFMJV01. Next base: position 1,694 of record JBBQNA010000259.1, read on the forward strand.
GCCAACTGGAGCGCCTGCGCCGCCGATCCCCCGTCAGCTGGCTAGTGAATGTGCGTCACGGCCTGATCGCCAAGGGCGGTCTGGCCAAGCTCAAGGACCGGCCGTCGGCCCGTCGCTTCGATGCGGTCTGCTTTGGTGACCTGGCGTCCGAGGAGCGATACCGGCTCCACGGCGCATCACCCCAGGAGGCCTGGCAGACTGGCTACTCCCAGATGGACCCGCTGTTTCGACGTGATGCCCGGCCCGAGCTGGGGTTCCCGCCGGGGATGCCGGTGGTCCTCTACGCGCCCACGTGGAATCCCGGTCTGAGCTCCGCAGGCATGCTCGGCGGACGTGTCATGGACCTGGTCTCGGGCGGCACACGAGACGTGGGTCTGGTGATCAAACCGCATCCGACGATCCCCCGCTGGCAGCCCGACTGGTGGGCGGTGTGGCAGGCGCTCGCAGCGGCTGACCCACTGGTGCGTCTGGCCGATCCGCTCGAGGACATCACGCCGCTCATGCTGGCCAGCGACGTGCTGCTGTCGGACGCATCGAGCACCATCTTCGAATTCCTGGCGCTGGACCGGCCGATCGTGGTGGTCACCAACCCCGCAGCAACCGCTGATCCGGACTACGACCCCACCGACCTGCCCTGGTCCTGGCGCGATGTGGCTGACGAGGTCACCGACATCGCCGGACTGCCGGCGACGGTTCGTGGCGCCATCGCCCATCCGCAGGCGCGGTCCGACCGGCGCCAGGAGTACCGGGATCGACTGTTCGGACCGTTCCAGGATGGCCGCAACGCGGAGCGCATCGCGGACCGCCTGGTGGATCTCGTGGAGCGTATCGAGCTGGGCAGCGCTCCTGCACCCCTCCGGTTCGAGTTGCCGCCGCCGAGCCGTTGGGCCGTGGCACATGGCGAGGATGATGACGAGTCGGCATGGTCCCCGACGACCTGACCTGTCTGGTGCGCGCCGCCGGGTCCGGTGACCGACTGGGTCAGGGCCCCAAAGCATGGGTCACGCTCGCGGGCGCACCGCTGCTGGATTGGGCGTTGCGGCCACTCGCCGATCGTGTGGCACAGGTGATCATCGCGGTCCGAACCGAGGACGTGGTCCCGGCGCGCGAGCTGCAGTGGTCAGCCCGGGACTGGCCCGCCCGGATCCGGATCATCGCCGGCGGCGCCAGCCGCTGGCAGACCACGCGCCGACTGGCCGAGGCGGCCGGGACGCCGTGGGTGATGTTACATGACACGGTCCACCCCCTCGTCTCGACGCGCATCGTGGACGACCTCATGGCTGCTGCCGAGGTGGTCGGTGCCGCGGTCCCGGCGCTCCCGACGGTGGACTTCACCTGGGACTCCGATGCCGCCCGGATCACGGCTCCAGGTCGGGTGTCGGTCATCCAGACACCGGTCCTGCTGCGGCTCGAGGTCCTGCGTGCGGGACTCGCGATGCTCGACGCGGGCGCCGATCCGGTCGGCCCGGAGGGCAGCATCCTGGAGGTCCTGCGGAGGGTTGGTCAGCCGTGGACGTTCGTCGAGGGCGACCCGCGCAACATCAAGGTCACATGGCCGGCGGATCTCGTCCTGGTCGCCGCGCTCGTGGCGGCAGGTGATATCAGCGGCTGATGTCAGCAGGTGATGTCAGCAGGTGATGTCAGCAGGTGATGTCAGCGGCCGGCGCGAGTGCTCCCCGCGAAGTTGACGCGTCCGCGCGCGAGCAGCGTGCCGATGCCCTCGGGGCCCAGCGGCTTGCTGTACAGGAAGCCTTGGCCAAGGTCGCAGCCCATGGATGAGAGTCGACGAGCCTGGTCACGAGTCTCGATGCCCTTGCCGGTCGCGGTCAGGCCGCGCACATGCGCGATGTCCAGGAGCGCTTCCGGGAACACCACTTCTTCCGGGTTCCCCGCCGCCAATGCCACGAACTGGGGATGGAGCTTGACGCCGCTGACGGGCAGTCGACGGACGTCCTCCAGGGTGGTGCCGGTACCGAAGTCCTCCAGCACCAGGTCGACCCCCATGTCGCGCAGCTCCACGGCCGGCTCCAGGTATCGGGCACAGCCCGCGCCCAGTTCCAGGGTCAGCGAGACGGGCGACACCTCGGCGTCATCCAGGGCGCGCTCGACGGCCTGGGGGAAGCCCGGTGCCGACAGCTGTACGGGGGAGACATTGACGTGCAACGACAGCGACTGCATCCGGGCGAACCCCAGATGCCACGTCCGAAGCTGGCGGCTCGCACTGGCCAGGACGCGCTCACCGATGGGCACGATGAGGCCTGTCTGCTCGGCCAGCGGCAGGTAGTCACCGGGCGGGATGGTGCCCAGCAGCGGGTGTCGCCAGCGGATGAGCGCCTCCACGGCAGCGATGGCGCCGCTCTGAAGGTCGATGATGGGCTGGTACTCCACGCCGAACTCGTTGCGCTCGACGGCGCCCTCCAGCTCGTGCTGGAGGTCGAGAGGGTCACGGTTCGCTCGGTCACTCGGCATGGGGGCCACCATACGACCCGACTGCACCATCCGGTACCCCACCGGAGGTACCAGTACCGACGAGCCACCCACGTCCAGCCCCGCGTCGCCAGGTGTGCACCCGCGACCAGGACGCAGGGTGCCACGGTCCCGAAACCAGACCTCGTTGCAGATATTGCACAGGACATGTGCTGGACGGTTCAATCGGCACGCGCGGCGTGCATGCCGGGCGGCCAGAACGGGCGATTCGCGCCATCCGGGCCGCCCGCGGGTCATTGGTGCACACGGAGCGTGCATGCCGGGCGGCCCCAGGGCCCGCTGCCGCCAGCCACCCCATCCGGCCCGACCGCGCCGCCGCCGCCGCCTCGCGCTGCCGCCGCTCCGCTGCCTCGCAACCGCGCCCGCGGAGCCAGCGACCACCCTGCTGCGTGACATAATCGGGCG
>JBBQNA010000260.1:0-4584 GCA_038329515.1 Candidatus Limnocylindrales bacterium
GGTGGCCACGCCTCGATCTGGGAGCACCCCACCCCTTTCAACCAGGCCGTCATCGATTTCATCGGCCGTCATCACTCACCGGCTGCGGCCGGTCCCAGCACAGTGGAGGAGTCTGTTCATGGATGATCGGACACGCGCCGAGTCGCTCGCGCGCCAGTTCCTGCGGGGCGATGTCTCGCGCCGTGATCTCCTCAAGCGCAGCGGCGGCATCGGTGCCGGCGTCTTCGCGGCGTCGAGCATCGGCTCGTTCGCCATGGCGGTGGCCAACTCTCCTGCGGCGCTGGCCCAGAGCCCGGCTGCGGGCATCGCCGCAGGCATCGTTCCTGGCGGCATCCTCAAGGCCGCGCTGACCGGCGAGCCGGATACGCTCGACCCGGCCACGTCCACCATCTACACCGGCGCCCAGGTGTACGACAACATCTTCAGCAAGCTCATCGACCTCGATGAGGACAACGAGTTCTATGGCGTGCTCGCTACCACGTGGCAGCAGACCAGCCCCACGACATGGGTCTTCGACCTGGCCGAGGGTGTCACGTTCCACAACGGCGAGCCGTTCACGTCTGCGGACGTCAAGTACACCTTCGACCGGATCCTCGACCCGGCCACTGCCAGCGGCTACTCGCCGCTGTATGACGTCATCGATTCGGTCGAGGCGACGACGCCGACACAGGTCACGTTCAACCTCAAGACCGCCTTCGGGCCGTTCCTGAGCAACCTCGCCAACAACGGGGAGATCGTCAACCAGAAGGCCATCGAGGCCGCTGACCCGGCGCGCAACCCGATCGGAACCGGACCCTTCAAGTTCGTGGAGTGGGTCCAGGGCGACCACATCACGCTGGAGAAGAACCCTGACTACTTCAAGGACGGCAAGCCGTACCTCGATGGCGTCGAGTTCCGGTTCCTGCCCGTGGACCAGAGCCGCATCGAGTCGCTGCGTGCGGGTGAGCTGGACTGGGTCGATGCCGTGCCGCTCCAGCAGCTGGCCGCACTGTCCACCGACCCCGCGTTCACCTACGTCACCAACCCCACCGCCGGCATCCCCGACTTCCTGTCCCTGAACACCACCAAGGCGCCCTTCGACAACGCGCTGGTCCGGGAGGCGATCGCACTCGCCGTGGACAGGACCCAGATCCGGGACATCGCCTACTTCGGCGCCGGCGAGGTCGGCTCCATGGAGGTGCCCTCCGGCTCGCCCTGGTTCGGGGGAGCGGACCCGTATGCGGCGGGTCCCAACATCGAGGCGGCCAAGGCCAAGCTGGCGGAGGCTGGCGTGACCTTGCCCCTGACCATCAACTACCTGGGCCTGCCCCAGTACCCGGAACTGCTCAAGACCGGCGAGGTCGTGCGCGAGCAACTCAAGGCCATCGGGGTGAACCTGGTCATCGAGCCCGTGGACGTGTCCATCTGGTTCGACCGGTTCATCAACCAAGACTACGAGATGACCTCCGCCTATCAGGAGCGGACCATCGACCCCGACAACTTCTACGCCCTGGTGCTCAAGTCCGGTGGTTCCATCAACACTGCCGGCTATTCCAACCCCGAATTCGATGCGCTCATCGACCAAGCTCGCACGGAGACCGATGCGCCGACCCGCAAGGACCTGTACGAGCAGGCACGAGCCATCGTCTGGAAGGACAACCCGCTCGTCTTCGCCCACTACGAGACCATCAACTACCTGATGAACACGGACGTCGTGGGATCCACCGTCAACCCCACCCTGGAGCTCCGGTTCGAGGACGTGGGCTTCACCAGCGCCCAGTAACCCCCGTCGCGGGGTGGGTCCAGGGCCGGGCGGCGCGGGAGCTGCCCGGCTCTTTGTCGTCTGGGGCGGCACGCGGCGGCGTACCAGGCCTGCGGTGGCGCACCAGGCGTGCCAGACCGCGGTTGCTCCATAGTTCGCCGGCGAGTTGGGCGCGCTTGGTCTTCCAGGCGCTGCGCTGCTATCGGTACAACTCGTCGACACCTTCGTGCAACGCACGGCTGCGAGAGAGCAGTTTGTCGGGAGGGGTCCTCGTCTCACGACTCCCCGGCTGCGGCCGGACGGCGGATCATCACCACCACCAGGGTCACCACGGTCAGCGGCACGACGAAGCCCAGCATCACGCCCGAGAAGGCCGGCAACGCGTCGTGCTGCTGCGCCGCCAGGATGAGGTAGGCCACGTAGGCGACGTAATAGCCGAGGAAGACGCCGCCTTCCCAGCGCGCGATCTTGTGGCCGGTCAGGAACACCGGTATGCAGGCCAGGGCCACCGCCAGCATCACCCAGATGTCGAAGGCGAGCACCGACGACGGTATCGCCAGGCCCATGTCGCCCGACACCAACCCCGACAAGCCCAGGCAGCCCAGGATGTTGAAGACGCTGCTGCCGACAACGTTGCCCACAGCGATATCGCGTTCGCCCTTGATCGCGGCCGTGATGCTCGTGGCCACCTCGGGCATGCTGGTGCCGGCGGCGACGATGGTCAGGCCGATGACAACGTCGCTCACGCCCATGGCCTTGGCGAAGCTCACCGAGGCCTGCACCAGGTAGTCCGAACCGAACACCAGCGCCACCAGGCCGGCGGCGATCAGGCCGAGCTGTGCCGCCCAGTGGCTGTCCCAGGCGCGCGTTTCGGCGGCCGGGACGGTGTCGGCAAACTCGTCCTTCGCGGCCTGGGTCTCACGGCGCGACTGCACGACCAGGAACACGGTGTAGGCCACCAGCAGTGCGAACAGGAGGCCCCCCTCCAGGAAAGAAAGATTGCCATCGAGCGTCAGCGCCAGCAGCAGCAGGCTCACGCCGAGCATGATCGGCACCTCCTGCCGGATCAGCTGGATATTGACCACCAGCGGCGCGATCAGGGCGCTGATACCCAGGATGAACAGCACATTGAAGATGTTGCTGCCCACCACGTTGCCGATGGCGATGTCGGTCTTGCCGTCGAGCACGGCGCCGACGCTCACCGCAACCTCGGGCGCGCTGGTGCCCAATGCGACGATGGTGAGTCCGACGACGAGCGGGCTGATACCGAACGACATCGCCAGTTTGGACGCGCCGCGCACCAGCGTGTTGGCGCCGATGACCAGCAGGATCAGGCCGCCGAGAAACATGAGAAGATCCATGAACGATCACTGTAGCGACCGACGTCCGCCCACTGCAGGCCGGTCCACCTCTTGGGCCTTTCAGCGGCCAGTCCTGGCGCCGGTCTCGGGACGGGACGTGAACGTCCGGCGCCGCACTGCGGCGCTGAATGCGCAGCCCCGGGCAGCACCATGCCCGTGAGCCGGCGCCGTGGGCATGGCAACGCTTGCCGGATCAAACCCGTGAGCGTCGGCGCCAGGTTCGCCATCAGCGGCTGGGATCGACAAGATCGCTGAGCACCTCGGCCTGAAAGATTCACTGAGCAACGGACGGCGGCATGTGCATCGGCGGCAAACCGGCCACCTTTCTCTGCCACTCCACTGATGCCCCAACGGCGGCGAGCAAGCCCTGGTTCGGGGGAGCGGATGCGTATGCCGCGCACCGGGCCACGGACCCTGCGAGATGGCACATCCGGGACGTCGAGTGGATCGTCGTCGTTGCCACCGGAGTGCTTTGGCGATTGGCACTCGCCACCATGGCCTGGGGTGCGATGTCGGCGACTACCACGCGCCAACGCGGTCGCAGGTCGTCCCGATGTGGCACTTCTGGTCCGGATGCGTCATCCGACCTTGCCGGCGCGCAGGGTCTCGCGAGTACCAGCAGCGCGGCGAGTACCGGTAGCGCGGCGAGTATCCCCCGAGGGCGGATAGATCTGGGATCCCCCGGCCGTTGGGCCCCTGGGCCGCGGGAGCTCACGTGTCCCGCCACTCCCGTGACGTGACCGCCTTGACCCGGGCATAGTCAGGGACGCAGCTACCGCGCATGGCGTTGACCGCCCCGACTCGAGGAAGGATCCGATGGCCCAGTACGACCTGCCGCTCGACCAGCTTCGGGCATACAGCCCTGACCTGCGGGTGCCGGACGACTTCGAGCAGTTCTGGACGCGCACCCTGGCCGACGCGCGCGGCCACGATCTGGGCGCGACCTTCGTGCCCGTCGACACCGGCCTGACGCTGGTCGATACCTTTGACGTCACCTTTGCCGGCTTTGGCGGCTCACCCGTCAAGGCGTGGCTGCACCTGCCTGCGGGAGCTGCCGGGCCGCTGCCGGCTATCGTCAAGTACCTGGGCTACGGCGGTGGCCGGGGTCTCTCCCACGAGGATGTCCTGTTCGCGGTCGCGGGGCATGCCTACCTGATCATGGATACGCGCGGCCAGGGATCCAGCTGGTCCATCGGGGAGACCCCGGACGCGGATGCGGCCGGCGAGCCCGCCCATCCCGGCTCGATGACGCGCGGCATCCTCGCGCCCGATTCGTACTACTACCGGCGCGTGTACACGGACGCGGTGCGCGCCGTGGAAGCCGTGCGCACCCATCCGGCCGTGGACCCGACGCGGGTCGGCGTCACCGGCGGCAGCCAGGGCGGTGGCATCGCGCTCGCAGCCGCGGGTCTCATCCCGGACCTCGCCGCGGTTGCCGCGGATGTGCCCTTCCTGTGTGACTTCCAGCGCGCCACCACGCTC
>JBBQNA010000261.1:0-4544 GCA_038329515.1 Candidatus Limnocylindrales bacterium
CCCCGGTCACACCAGGAGTGTCAGATGGCCCTGGTCAGGGTCTTGCGGGCCCAACCCTTGTCGCCGTTCTTCAGCTGGACCTTGACCCACACGCCGCGGCTGCCGCGATCGCGCGTGGCCAGGACCTTGAGGCGCTTGCCCCTGGACACCGATCTCAGTGCGTCCGCGCCACGCCCGGGACCCGCCCGGAGCGGCAGCCGACGCTCGGCCCTGCGGTACGTGGCCTTCGACGTAGACTTGTTGGCGACCCACGAGGAGTCCGAGTCAAGGCCGAGATGCACGAAGGTCGTGAACTTGATGTTCAGGCCCTGGACCTTGTGCACCTTGACGCCGCTGATGAGCGCGCTGATGACCTTGCCGCCGCCGATGTAGATGCCGATATGGCCGCCGCCGTTGTAGACGACGAGGTCGCCCGGCTGGCCGTTGGTGCGACCGGTCTTGCCCTGCTTGCGGAAGCTGTAGAAGTAGCCGTGTGCGGTGTTGAAACCACCGATGCGCTTCGCCAGGCGCGCTTGCCGGAAGGCTCGATACACGAGCCCCGAGCAGTCGAAGCTGTTGGGTCCGGTGCTACCCCATACGTAGCGGGCACCCAGGTGGGTGCGCACGGCCGCGATGACGCGCTCCGCTGGTGCACCAGCCCCCCTGGCTGCGACCGGCGACACGATCCCGATGCTGGCGAGCATCAGGAGGGCCAGGAACGCAGCGACCAAGGTCGGTACGCGATGGGTACGGCTTCGGGCATTTGCCCGGTCCTCGGCGCCAATCGGCACCTCGACGACTGCCACGGCATCTCCTCTCTACCAGGACATCGCGCTGGGGCGCGATGGCGATGGGCCGACCTCGATCGCTGGGGCGAACGATGTCTCGACTAAGAAACCGTAACAAAGTCCACTGCATCCTGCCTCGGTACCATGCACGGGGGCCCCCCGGACCCGGTGGCGTACCCGAGCGGCTCCGCTCGCGGCCCTGTCCCTGTGGGCTGGATGGACCATCGCTCGCTTCCTTCACGCCGTAGGCGCACTGCCGATCTGCTGCTGTATCTGCTCGGCGTGCTGGGCCTGTCGTTCGCGCTGACGGGCATCTGGCTGGGGATGCGGTCCGTCATGGATATCGGTGGTTCGTGCGCGTCTGGTGGGCCGTATGAGATCGCCACTCCCTGTCCGGGCGGCGTCGAGGTGCTGCTCACCCTGGGTTTCCCGATCGGCTTCGCGTCAGCTGGCCTGATGATCTGGAAGGGCTCCCGACTTGGCGCCGGCTATGGCGGACTCGTGGCACTTGCCTGGCCTGCGCTGTTCCTGTCACTGGGTTGGAACTTCCTGGAGTACGGGGTACGCAACCCATTCGGCGAGGGCGTGGAGTTGGGCTGGCTCATCCCGGGTGTCATCTTCGTGATCATGGGCGCGGTGCCGCTCCTGGGCTGGCTCGCCGCCCGCGGCCATACCCCGTTGTGCCTGGGGTTCGACCCACCACGACCCCCATCGAGATCAGCCAGTTGGCGGCCGCGATGCGCCAGGTCTCGCTGCGCACGAGTCGCCAGGGCACGCCCACGATGACCATCGCCCAGTCCGTCGCCGCGCATGACCGGTCGCCGGAGGCCTCGGCCAGTGGTGTGGGCACGGACGTGCGTCCGGGCAGGCAGGGTGGCACGGGTAGAAGCGTGCGACCGGCCGGTCAGGGTGGCATGGTCGACCAACTGGAACGACTTGCGGTGCTGCGGGATTCAGGCGCGCTCACGACCGCGGAGTACGAGGACGCCAAGATGGCGGTCAACAGGGCCGCTTCGCGTGGTGAGGTCGCCTGATGAGCGTGGTCCGGCCGCCCTCTGCCGACGCCCCACGCTGGTTGGCCGCGGGCTGGTCCTGCTGGTTGGCCGCGGGTGGCCGCGCGTGCGGTCAAGCAGAGCCGATGCGACCCGCGGTTGCCGGCCGATACGCATCATCGGTATCAGCGAACGGTTATCGGGTGTGGACCACCTTCCGGGACCATTTCGCCGGCTCAGGGTGGCGATCCTTCGGTATCAGCACCAAGGTCGACCGCTGGACGATGAGGTCAGAGCGCGACAGCCCCGTCGGCAGTCGATCTGGGGCTCCGAGTGGCCCGCCGGGCTTCCCACGTTCGCTCATTCCGCAGATGTGGCCTCTTCGGCCTGTGCCGAGCGGAGCGGAGCGGGCCGACTATCAGCCTGAGCGATCCGCGCGTGACTGCGCCACAGCACAGCGCGGCACTGCCCCACAGCGCGGCACTGCCCCACAGCACAGCGCGCCGTCGACCGGCACGGCGTGGCCACGCGGACGTGCGTGCAGGGCCTATCCCTGGTCGCGCTGGACCGAGGTCACATCCCGAAGCTGACCCAAGCGTTGCATGACACGTGCCAACTGCGCGACCGAGGTCACCTGGAGCGTGGCGGTGACCGTCGCCCGGCTATCGCCCTGGACGGTGACCTGGGCAGCCAGGATGTTGATCTTGGAGTCCGCGACCACGTTGCTGATATCCGACAGCAGCCCGGTCCGGTCGTATGCCTCGACGAGGATGGCGATGGGATACGTCTGCTCCGCGACCGTCTCCCACTCGGCCTCGATGAAGCGCTCCCGGTCCTGTTCGTTGACGACGGTATGACAGGTCGCCTGGTGGATGGTGACACCCCGGCCGCGGGACACGTAGCCCCGGATGGGGTCGCCCGGGATCGGGTGGCAGCATTTGCCGAACCGGATGAGCAGGTCGCCGATGCCCTTGACCTTGATGCCACCCGTGCGCGGCGGCGGCGGCGGCGCGACCTGGGGCAGCACCGCCTCGCGCGTGTCGTCCGCCACGCCCAGCTTCATGACCACGGACTGGGCACTGACCGCGCCATAGCCCACGGCGGCGTAGAAGTCGTCCAGCGTGGAGTAGCGGGCGGATTCCGCCACCTCCACCAGCTGGTCGTGGGGCAGCTTGTCCAGCGAGGTCCGAGCGAGGCGCCGCAGTTCGCGGTCCAGGGATTGCCTGCCATGCGCGATGTTCTCATCGCGCTGCTGGCGCTTGAACCACTGCCGGATCTTCTCCTTGGCGTGGCTCGTGGTCACGATGTTGATCCAGTCCCGCGACGGACCGTGGGCGCTCTTGGTGGTCACGATCTCCACGATGTCGCCGTTCTTCAGTTTGGAGTCGAGCGAGACCAGTCGATTGTTGACCTTGGCGCCGATACAGGCGTGGCCGACGTCGGTATGGATCCGGTACGCGAAGTCGAGCGGTGTGGCGCCCGCCGGCAGGTCCTTGACGTCGCCGCGGGGCGTGAACACGAACACCTGGTCCTGGAAGATATCGAGCTTGACCCCCTCCACGAACTCGGTGGCGTCAGAGACCTCTCGCTGCCAGTCCATGAGCTGGCGCAGCCAGGCGAGCTTGGCGTCGTACGCCCGGTCGGTACGCGACCCTTCCTTGTAGCGCCAGTGCGCCGCGATGCCGACCTCGGAGATGCGGTGCATCTCGTGGGTCCGGATCTGGACCTCCAGGGGCTTGCCGTCCACGGCCACGACCGCGGTATGGAGGCTCTGGTAGCCGTTGTTCTTGGGCATCGCGATGTAGTCGTCGAACTGGCCCGGGATGGGCCGCCACAGCGCGTGCACGACTCCCAGGGCGCCGTAGCAGTCGCGCACGCTGTCCACCAGGACGCGCACCGCGTGGATGTCATAGATCTCACCCAGCGCGGCGTTCTTGCGCTGCATCTTCCGGTGGATGCTGTAGATGTGTTTCGGGCGACCCGACAGGTCTGCCTCGATGCCCGCCTCGGCGAGCTGCTCACCGAGGACCTCCATGGACCGTGTGACAAACGCCTCGCGTGCCCGGCGGCGACTCTCCAGCTGCGTCGCGAGCCCCCGGTACGCCTCCGGCTCGAGGGCCTTGAAGCAGAGGTCCTCGAGCTCCCACTTGAACTGCCAGATGCCGAGCCGCTCGGCCAGCGGCGCGTAGATCTCCGCGGTCTGGCGGGCGATACGCTGTTGCTTCTCGACGGGCAGTGCGCCCAGGGTGCGCATGTTATGCAGCCGGTCGGCGAGCTTGATGAGCACCACCCGGATGTCTTCCGCCATGGCCAGGAACATCTTTCGGATGTTCTCTGCCTGCTGCTCCTCATGGGAGCGGGCGCTGAACTTGGACAGCTTGGTCACGCCGTCCACCAGGGACGCGACCTCGGCGCCGAAGCGCTCCTCGACTTGTTCGATGGAGTACTCGGTGTCCTCGGGCACGTCATGCAGCAGCGCCGCCTGGACCGCGAGCGGGTCGAGGCCCAGCTCGGACAGGATCTGGGCGACAGCCAGGGGGTGGGTGATATACGGCTCACCAGAGGCACGGCGCTGGGGGCCATGGGCCTCCCGTGCGAACCGGTACGCCTCACCGACCTTGGTCAGGTCGGCGTCGGGAAAGCGCTCACGCAGGTCCGCCTCGATGCGCTGCGCTGCCGCGTCCAGCTGGCGCAGCGACGCGAGGGGTGCCGCGACCCGTGGCACGGAAGTCTCCCGGCTCCCTCGGTCCGGCCGGGGAGCCCGCACGTGGATGGACATGTCGAC
>JBBQNA010000262.1:0-4513 GCA_038329515.1 Candidatus Limnocylindrales bacterium
ATTGGCGACCGGTGCCCAGGCCTCTTCAACGTTCACAGTCACCTTCAAGGCGAGCCCGGGCAGCTGCGTCGCCGGCACCAGCAACCGCATCATCACTCGTCTGGGCATCTGGGATGCCAGCGGCGAGATCGACCACGTGGACAACGTGGCGCCGGACATCCATGACAAGTTCCTGGGCTGCTTCCCCACAGCGACAGTTCGGCCGGGCCGGACGCTCCATGCCTTTGACGGCACCGATGTCATGCAGTTCCAGATCCCGCCGCTCAGCCTCAGCATCGATCGGGTCACTGACATCGTCAAGGGCGTATCTCGGGCCCATCATGCGCTGACGATCCGGGCGAATGATTGCACCCTCATCACCTCGATGAATGCGTGTCCCCACAAGGTGACCCGGACCGTGACCACGGATGGGGGCGGCCACTACCGCAAGGATCTCACGAGTGCATTCGACCTGCGTGGCTCCGACTCGGTGGGCGTCACCTTCACGGGCGTCCATGGCGACACCTACACGGTCACCTTGCACACGCCGTTCATGGAGGTCAATGCGGGAGCCACATCGATCACGGCGCATGTCAACCCTGGCCAGCACGTGGCCTTCCATCTGAAGAGCAGCCCCGGTGGCTCGACGATCGAGTCGCACAGCCTCACCGGGCCGGCATTGGGGTATGGCTACTCCCTGCCATTCACGCACACGCTCCGGCCCCCACGGCAGCTGACATCCGACTTCGCGTCCGACGCCCGGGTGACCGTCCCTACCTCCATCCTGACCGTCACCATCGAGCATCACGACCAGATCATCCGGGCCACCTGTCTGCCCGACCGCAAGATGGTCATCAGCTGGCCAGGCGCCATCGGGGGAGCGACCCGTACCGGGGATAGTCACGGCAGAGCCCACGTCAACCTGTCGTCTGCCGAGCACAACGGCTTCCGGTTGGCCTCCAACGCTGAGCTGTACACGGCCTGCGAGACCGCATCGGGCGACAGGGTCGTGTATGGCATCCTGGCACCCTGACCACCATCCCGGCTGCTCGCCCGCGGCTCGCCTCCGGCCTGATGGCCGCGTCCATCCCCGCCGACGCGCTGGTGCTGTTGGTCGGCGCCGCGGCATCGGGCAAGAGCACCTGGGCCGCGGCCCGGTTCCGGCCGACCCAGATCGTGTCCAGCGACACGTTCCGGGAGCTCGTCGCGGACGACGCCGCCGATCAGGGCGCGACGCGCGTCGCGTTCCAACTGCTCCACCTGGTGGCGGGGGCGCGCCTGGAACGCGGTCTGCTCACCGTCATCGACGCCACGAACCTGACGTCCCGTGCGCGTCGACCGCTGCTCGCGCTGGCCGAACGTTACGGCCGGCCGGCCGTGGCGGTCGTCTTCGACGTGCCACTCGATGTGCTGCGCGAGCGCAACGCTGCCCGGGGTCGGACGGTCGGTGAGGATGTGCTGTTTCGGCACGTGCAGCAGCTTCGGGCCTCGCTTGGGCAGCTCCCCACAGAGGGCTACGTGGGTCTGATCGACGGTGCCGATCCGGCACCCATCGTGGTCACCGACCGCTGAAACCGTCGACGCCCAGTCGCATGAGCACGTCGACCCCCAGAGAGGCCTGACCATGCGTCCAAGATCCCCGCTGACGGCCGTCGCGCTCGAGCTGGAGCGGTTCCCGCCTGTTTGAGTTCCCGGGTCCGCAGGCGTCCTACGACCGCATCGGGGCGCTGATAGCATCGCTCGACCGCTTCGGGCGGTCGGCCCGAGCAGTCGTGAAACCGCCGCCGCCAGCGTTGTCGGATCTAGGCCCCGAGCGACACAGAGCCCGACTCGACGTCGCCGAGTCACCCCCACCGATCCGATGGAGGTACGCCCGAATGAGTCCGTCCAGCTTGCGCCGCACACGGGCGCTGCTCAGCGCCTCCCTGCTCGCGGCGTCCGTGCTGGCGCTCGGCAGCCCGGTGGCGATGGCGGCCGTGCCGATGACCCACATCCACGCGAATACCAGCTCCTGCCTCACGGGCAGCGACACCATCATCGAGGACTCGGACCTCGGCGTGGAGGTGCAGCTGTGGTCCAGTGGCGGCCAGCTCCTCGACACCGCCGATTCGGGCGTCGTGGATGGTGACTGGGATGTCTGCGTGGACCGGGACCTGCAGGCCGGCATGCGCGTCGACGTGCGGACCTTCCAGGGCGGTATGCTCATCGGCAGGCTGACACTGCCAGCCATCGGAGTCCAGGTCGATCGCGCCTCGGACGTGGTCAAGGGCACGGGCCCCAGGAACCAGCAGCTGCAGATCCGGCTGAGCCGTTGCACGATCGTGGCGCCGACGGGTTGCCCCCTCGTAGCGACGCGTACCGTGACGGCTGACGGCCAGGGCAAGTTCAGCAAGGACGTCACGAGCGCTATGAACCTGCGTGGCCTGGACCTCGTCGCCGTCCGATCCACCGATCCGTCGGGTGACCAGTTCACGCGCCGCATCGACGTGCCGGTCATGTTCCTGACCGTTGGCAGCCCATTCGTCCAGGCGCGGTCCCGGCCGGGCGTCGAGGCCCGGTTCCGCCTGCTGGACCACCCTGGTGGCAGCAGCATCAGCACCCGTGATGTGCCCTTCAACGGCGAGGGAGAGAGCGAGTTCGAGTTCTCCAAGGTCGTCTCGGCGGGCCGTCAGGTGCGCAGCGACATCGCCAGCGATGCGCTGGTGACCATCCCGACAGTCAGCGTGCAGATGGTCGAGAGTGGCAGCGACCAGGTCATCAAGGCCCGCTGCCTGCCGGACAGGAAGATGGTGGTCGAGTACGCCTCGGCGGTCAGGGTCCTGACCGCGGACCACAACGGACGCGCCAACTTCGTGTCTGACGTCGCGATCGCTCCGGATCCGTTCCTGGTCGTGCGTTGCCAGACCCCGGGCGGTGCTACGCTGCTGGCCCGGACCGGCGTGTGACTGCGGGCCGATCCATACCACGGCGGGGGACAACGATGCCCAGACAAGCCGCGGCATGGTCGCCGCGCTCGTGACCGCGTTGCTCGCCGTCACCTCCCTGGCGGCCGCCGCCGACGCTGCCAGCTTCAGCATCGTGTTCAGGGTCGATGCGGAGACCTCCGTCACGGGCACGGCCAGCCACGACTTCCGGATCCAGCATCGGGGCACTGGTGGGGCGGTCGTGCAGCAGTTCGACGTCGATATCGCTGGCAATGGCCAGTACGAGGTCTGCTTCGATGACGACATGAGTGCCGGCCACCAGCTGCGGGCGTTCCGGAAGTCTGGCGGGCCCAAGGTCTCGTTCACCATCCCGATGCTCACCGTGCGCACGGACCGGGTCGCGGACAAGGTCAAAGGGAGCGCGCCGGCCAACAAGCAGGTCAAGGTCCGGCTGTATGACTGCTCCCGCCTCACCTTCATGTGCGTTCACAAGGGCACTGCAACGGTCCCGGTCAACAAGGCCGGGAAGTACGCCCGCGACATGACCAGCATCTTCGATGCCAGGGGGTTCGATGAGGCCCGGGTCACCTTCACCGGCAGTGCCGGCCATCCGTGACGCGCATCCAGACCTTCGACTGGATGGGTGTCGTGGCGGAGGCGACGAACATCTTCGGCGAGATCAACCCGGGCCAGACGAGCGCGGTCGGCTGCGAAACGCGCCGGGTGGCAGCGTGCTGAGTACCAAGTCCATCACGGGCGATGGCTTCCAGGGCGACTTCTCCACCGACTTCACCACCGAGATGGTTGCGGGCCGAGAGGTGAGCGGCGACTTCGCCACCGATGCCCACCTGACGGTGCCCGACATGTCGATCGTGGTCGACAAACCAAACGGCGCCGGCGACCAGCTGCTGCACGTTCGGTGTCTACCGGACCGCAAGGTGCTCGTCGACCTCAATCCGGGCGTGAACGCCATCGTGACCACGGACCACCGGGGTCGGGCGACACTCGCGTCCTGCAGCCATAGTCATCGGAGGTACACCCAGATGCGGTCCATGCGTTCGCTCACGATGGGTATCCTGGCGGCCAGCCTGCTCGCGGCCGGCGTGGTCACGGCCGCCCCAGCTCTTGCGGATGGCTCGTTGAGCGTTGAGCTATCGATCGGCTCCGGCTGCGTGTCTGGGCACAAACCCAGTGACCAGCCGGTCACGGTCAAGCTCCGGCGGTCGAACGGGCAGCTCCGAGAGACGAAGCACGACGACACGCAGGAACTGGAGTGGCTGGTCTGCTTCGACCGTCACATCCCCGCCCCGGGCGACCGTATCCAGCTCATCAACGGGTCCTTTGACCGGACCGTCAAGGTGCCCGACCTGACCCTGGGGATCAGTCGCGTCAGCAACGTCATCGAGGGTCATGCGCCCGCCGGCAAGCAGCTGCGATGGCAGTACACCCGATGCGATCCGGGCATCTGCACCCTCCAGGTCTGGAAGACCTTCACCGTGCCCAGCACTGGCAGGTATCACAAGGACCTGTCCCCCGCGTCCATCGATATCGATGGGAACGATGCGATCTCCATCGAGTACCGCACGCTCGGACAGGACGTGTTCAGGACG
>JBBQNA010000263.1:0-4500 GCA_038329515.1 Candidatus Limnocylindrales bacterium
CCTGGATATCGGGGTAACTGGTCAGGAAGTTGGTCATCACGGTGTTGGCCTCTTCCGTCTCCCAGTGTGCGGTTCGGGAGTCGAGCAGCGTCAGACCGCCGGCTGCGACGGAGTCGTCGAAGCCCGCCTTGCGCTGATTGGCATTGTCGGCCTCGGGGTTGCCCTCGAGGATGACCACCTTGCCGCCGGTGCCGAGTGCCGCGGCGAGCGCGTCGCCCGCAAGCTTCGCGCCGGCGCGGTTGTCGGGACCGAAGAACGCGAGGGCGATGCCGGCATCGGCCATGGCCTGCTGGTCGAGTGCCACGTCGATGTTGATGACCTTGATGCCTGCGTCGAGGGCCTTCTTGATGGGGGCGACCATCGCCTTGGAGTCTGCCGGAGCGATGACGATGACGTCGTACTGCTGGGTGACGAAGTTCTCGACCGCGTCGACCTGGGCAGCGAAGTCACGCTCGTCCTTCATGCCCACGGCCGTGAAGTCGAACAGGTCGACGTTCTCCGCGGCGTATGCCTCGGCGCCGGCCTGCATCTGCTTGAAGAATTCGTTGGCCAGCGACTTCATCACGAGCCCGACCTTGGGCTTGTGGCCAAGTTGCGCGGTGAGGTCCGGGAGCGGGCCGGTCGCCTCGACCGGCGCACATGTGGGCGACGCCGCGGGTGATTGCGCGGCGACACCGCCGCCTGATCCGATCGCAAGCGAGAGTGCCATCGCCGCAGCGAGCGGCGCGGTGACCCAACGGGTGCGTACCATCCCTGTGCGTTCGAACATCTGGATGTGTCCTCCTCTGATGCCTCGGGCGAGGCTCGATATGGACGACGTCGAGCGGCGATACATGCCCGGCGCGGCTTGGACGCAACCGGTTGCGCAACCGGTTGCGCAACCGGTTGCGTGCTATGGTAGTCCGGGATGTCGGGACGTGTCAAACCAGCACGGCGTCACACGAGCACATCTGACGAAGGAGCCGAAGGCGTGACAACCATCCGCGACGTGGCTGATCGTGCAGGCGTCTCCACGACGACCGTCTCGCATGTCATCAACGGCACCCGCCGGGTAGAGCCTGAGACGATGTCGCGCGTGAACCGGGCCATCGAGGAGTTGGCGTACCGCCCGAACGCCATCGCGCGGAGCATGCGCCACGGCCAGACGTACAGCATCGGCGTCGTCATCCCCGACGTGTCGAACCCATTCTTCGCCGACCTCGCACGGGCCATCGAGGACGTCGCCTTCGAAGGGGGATACAGCGCCATCTTCGGCAACTCGGACGGGGACGACCGGAAGGAGGAGCGCTATCTCGAGGTGCTGCTGTCGAAGAAGGTCGACGGCCTGTTGCTCGTGTCCGCGGGTCAGTCATCCGACCGGCTCCGGCATGTCGTGGAGACAGGTCCGCCGATGGTCATCGTCGATCGGGAGCTCGATGACCTGGGGGTCAGCCTGGTGATGGTGGACAACCACGAGGGGGGCCGGCTCGCGGCGCGCTACCTGATCGGGCTGGGCCACCGGCGGATCGGTGTCATAGCCGGTGCCGATACGCTGCGACCCAGTGCACGCCGCCTGGACGGGTTCCGCGAGGAGTTGGGCCTGGCCGGGGTCGAGCTCAGGGACGAGGTCATCGCACGCGGCGGATTCCGGGCAGCCGAGGGACGCGCCGCGATGCAGACGCTGCTGCTACTGCCGGACCGACCGACAGCCGTCTTCGCCGAGAACGACCTGATGGCGCTCGGTGCGATGAGCGCCATCCACGCTGCCGGCCTCCGGATCCCGGAAGACATCTCCATCGTGGGCTTCGACGACGTCGCCCTCAGTGACCTGTCGACGCCGGGCCTGACGACCATCTCACAGCCGGTCCGTGACATCGCGACAACGGCCATGCGGCTCCTGTTCGAGCGACTCCGCGATCCCGCCCTGGCGCCCGTGCGGGTCGTCCTACCCGTGTCGCTCGTCGTCCGCGGCAGCTGCCGGGCGAGGGTCGCGCGCTGACGCACCGTTCGCTAGGCTGCACGAGCCCGGATCAGGTCTGGGCGCCAGCCCGTCTCCGGCGCGCCGCCGAGCGTGACGAGCGCAGTATCGTCGCTCCGGTCGGGGATCACTCGACCAATGATCCACCTGGAGTCCGCGGACGAGGTCGCGGAGCGCATCGAGCGCATCCTGGCCGCTGGCGTGCCGGCGGATCAACTGCTGCTGGTGCCCGATTGCGGGTTCAGCCAGACGGCCCGCTGGGCGACACGGCCCAAGCTGCGGGCACTCGTCGCGGGTCGAGACCTGGTCCTGGGGCGCCACGGCTGAGGCGCTTCAGCCGGCCGCGACTGAGCGGCCCCACGGTTCAGTCGTCGCGGCGACAGATGTAGCGCCACTCCCCGGCGCAGAGGTACGTGACATCGTCCAGGCGCAGGCCGGCGGCACGGGCACGTGACGCGAGCGTGCCCTCGTCATCGGTGCGTCCCGCCACGATGCCGCCACGCTCCACGAGCCGGGCAGCGTCCCGCGGATCGAGCGTGCCGCGGCTCACGACGAGACGCCACGTGTCCGCAGGCAGTGCCCCGACCGCGGTCGCCGGCACGACCGTCCAGTCGAACCGATCCGGCAGACGTGCTGGCGCATCACCCACCCACAGTGCACGGCCGCCAAGGGCACGAACCGCGGCATCCCCGAGCCACATGTCGAACAGCGCCTGCTCGGCAGTGTCATCGGCCACAGCCACCTCGAGCGCCGCGTCACGCGCCTCGATGAGCGGCCGCAAGGCGTCGGGGGTGGCCCCGGCCAGGATGCCCAGCACGCTCGCGCCGCGTGCGATCCAGGTCGCCGCCACTCCCCGGGGATCCGCCACGCCCAGGGGCACGGGCACCACGACGCCGTATCGCCCCTCCGGCGGCTGATCATCTGGTGATACGTCCAGCGTCTCGAACAGTACGTTCGAGGCGCCGTCGGCGGCCAGGGTATCCAGCCACGCAGCGAGGGGCAGCCCATCGGCGCGGGTCGCCGGGATCGTGACCCACGCCTCCATGTCGTGTTCCACGATCGACCGCAGCGCGACGCGCGTCCGCTCCAGGGATGGCCGCACTTCGATGAGCACGCCCGTCAGCCCCGTCTCGGCCAGGATCCCGGACTGCGCCCTCTCATCCCGTTCCGCGGCAGCATCGGGCCGCAGCTGTCGACCGGTCGCCGCTTCATCCGTGGCATCCGGGTCAGGCAGGACGCCCAAGATCAAGCACGATCGTCCATCATCTCGTCGCTCGCGGCCGCGCTCGACCGCCTCTCGAGCGACGCCCAACGCAAGCGATGTCCACTCCTGGGCGCGGCGGGTCTCGCCGACGGGCACCAGCGAACGTCGATGTGTCAACCAGGTGGGTGCCAGCAGGATGTCCGCGCCCGCGAACACCTGGTCGGCCATCTCGCCCCGGACGCGGGCAGGCTCCCGGACATGCATCGGCTCGAACCAGCGCGTCGAACTGCCCGGACTCGCGATCAGGAGTCGATCCGCGGCCGGTGCCCCGGCCAGGATCAGCGACGATCCGCCCAATGACTCGTCCGTCAGGGCAGGGCGCCTTCGCCGGCCTCCGGCGTACCCGTCTTCACCGGCCGGCCAGCCGCATTCCAGCCCGTGATGCCACCCGCGATGTTGACAGCGTTCGGGTAGCCGTTGGCGAGCAGGAACTCGGTCGCTCGACCGCTTCGCCCGCCGACCGCGCACAACATGAGCAGGGGACGGTCGGTGGGCAGCTGCTCATACGTCGTGGCGAAGGTGCTTAGGGGCATCAGCACGGCGCCTGGCGCACGCATGAGCGCGAACTCGTTGGCCTCACGGACATCGACCAGGAGTGGTCGGGGATCGGTCTCGGCGTCCAGTCGCGCGGCTGCCTCGACCACGGTCACGGTTGGGATGGTGCCATGGGTCATGCTCGGAGCCTAGCGTTTCTGCGGCTCGCCCATCGACGGGCCAGCCAAGCACAACGACCCGCGACCCCGTACCCTCGATCGCATGACCGTGACTGACAAGGACTGCGTGGGATGGGACGAGCTGGAATCGCTCGTGGAGCGGCTCGCCGCCAAGATCGGCGACGGCTTCGACGTGATGCTCGTCATCACCCGCGGTGGCATGGTGCCAGCCGGGATGCTCGCGTATCAGCTGGGTATCCGGACCATCCTGGTCGCGCCCGTGGTCGCGTATGACGATGTCGGCACGATGCACGAGCAGCCGGTCGTGCTGGGCTTCCCGGCCGACGAGCAGCTGGCAGGCCACGATGTGCTGGTCGTGGACGAGGTCTGGGAAACGGGCAACACCATCACCGCCGTGACCGACCTGGTGCGCAAGGCGGGCGGCCGCCCGACCACAGCCGTGCTCCACTACAAGCCCTTGCGGTCACTCACGGGTGCGACGCCCGACCACTTCGTGTTCGAGACCGACCGCTGGGTCGTCTACCCCTACAAGGCGGGCAAGTAGGCCGATAGCCCCGGCGCATGGCTCCGGTCCTTCAGAAAAGCGAAACGCCCCACCCCCGCGA
>JBBQNA010000264.1:0-4489 GCA_038329515.1 Candidatus Limnocylindrales bacterium
GAGCGCGGCGACACCAGCCGCAGGCGCGATGGCCAGCGCGGCGAGCACCAGCCCATATGCTGCCACGACCCCGACGCCGCCCAGCAGGATCGATGGCGTGGTCGCTGTCAGGAACCGCGCAGCACCGCCGGACTGGGCGACCAGCACGCCCGCGTAGACCAGGGCCGGGATACCCACGATCAGGAACAGGTACGTGAGGGGATCGGCATGGGACACACCACGCTGGTCGACCAGGGTATAGCTCGCGATGAGACATGCGATGGCTACCGCCATCGCGACGTCCTGGCGTGACGCCGGCGAGCGCAGGCCACGCACGAGCACGACACCGACGCCCACCAGCACGACCCCCAGCACCCCGCCGGACGCCAACCTCTGGCCGACGAATAGCGCGCCGCCGACGAGCACGAGTACGGGCGCCAGCCCCCGGGCGATGGGATACACCAGGCTCAGGCCAGCCTGCCGATACGCCCGCGCCAGGATCCAGAAATAGATCAGCTCCAGGACCGCGGATACGGCGACGAATGGGATCGCCTCGGCGTCGAGCCGCCAGCGCAGCAGCGCCAGGGGTAGGATGACGAGCGAGCCGGCAAGCATCGCGACGGCCAGCGCCGCGTTCGTATCCGAGGCCCGCGCCAGGAGCAGGTTCCAGGTCGCGTGGAACAGCGCCGAGGTGAGCACGAACGCGATGGCGACTAGCGGCAATCGACGTCCCTCGTCCGGCGCTGCGGCTGATGCGAGCGGCCGGGTCAGGCGGCCGGGGCTGGGACCGGGTCGGGCAGTGGATCGCCGCGCAGACCTGCGAGCAGGTTGCGGGCCGCCTTCTCCGCCATCTTGTCGCGAGTGCGCTCCGTGGCGGACGCGACGTGGGGCACGATCAGGCAGTTGGGCATGTTCACGAGCGGGTCGTCGGCACGCATCGGCTCGGGATCCGTGACGTCCAGCCCGGCGCCCCACAGATGGCCGGAACGCAACGAATCGGTGAGCGCCGCCTGGTCCACCACTGGACCGCGGGCCGTGTTGATGAGCACCGATCCGGGGCGCATCTTCGCCAGCGCGGCCGCATCGATGAGATGGCGCGTCTCGGCGCTGAGGCTGACGTGGACGCTCACGAAGTCGCTCTGCGCGAGCAGGCTGTCAAAGTCGACCCAGGTCGCTCCGAGCTCCGATTCGACCGCCTCCGGCGCACGGCCTCGGCCGGTGTAGAGGACACGCATGCCGAAACCCCGTGCACGTCGGGCAACCTCGCGACCGATACGCCCAAAGCCGACGATGCCCAGCGTCGCGCCGGACACGTCCTTGCCCAGCAGCAGCAACGGTCCCCAGGTCACCCAGCGGTCGTCGCGCACGAAGGTGTTCGACTCCGTGATGCGGCGCGCGACGGCGAGCAGCAGCGTCATCGCGAGGTCCGCGGTGGCCTCCGTGAGCACGCCCGGTGTGTTGCCGACGGGGATGCCCCGCCGCGCGCACGCGGCGACATCGATGTTGTCGTAGCCAACGGCGAAGTTGCTGACGACCTTGAGCCCGGGCCCGGCGGCGTCCAGCAGCTCGTCATCGACACGGTCCGTGAGCAGTGCCAGCAGTCCATGCACACCCGCCACGCGGCGAAGCAGCTCGTCCCGAGGTGGTGGCAGCTCGCCATCCCAGACATCGACCTCGGCCGCCTCGTGCAACAGTCGCAGGCCGGCCTCCGGGATCCGCCGCGTGACCAGGACGCGGGGCTGGCTCACGAAGCGCCACCAGCCAGGAGCTGTGCCATGCGATGCAGCGCCAGCTCGATGTTCTCGCGGGAGTTGGCGTACGAGACCCGGATATGGTCCCGCCCCACGGCCCCGAACGCGGTCCCCGACAGGACGCTCACGTCCGCCTCCAGCAGCAGCCGCTCAGCGAACTCCGGGCCACTCATCCCGGTGCCGCTCACGTCCGGGAACGCGTAGAACGCGCCATGTGGCACGCGACACGTGACACCCGGCAGCGCGTTCAGGCCATCCACGACGAGCGTCCGCCGAGCCAGGAACTCGGCGACCATCGCATCGACCGCGTCCTGTGGCCCGGTGAGAGCCTCGACCGCGGCCAGCTGCGAGAACGTCGAGGTGCAGCTGACGCTGTTGATGATGAGTCGGCTGAAGACCGGCACCAGCTCCGGCGGCACGATGGCGTAGCCCAGCCGCCAGCCGGTCATGGAGTACGTCTTGGAGAAGCCGTCGAGCACGATGGTCCGCTCCGCCATGCCGGGCAGTGACGCGATGGACCGGAACGCGCCGTCGTACTGCATCCGGCCGTAGATCTCGTCCGAGAGCACGATGAGGTCGCGCTCGATGGCCAGCGCCGCGGTGGCCTCCAGATCGGCCAGCGTCAGGATCGAGCCGCACGGGTTGTGGGGCGTGTTGATGACGATGAGCCGGGTGCGCTCCGTGACCAGGTCGCGCAGCTCGTCCATATCGATCCGGAAGTCGCGCTCCTGACGCAGCGGGATGGGTACCGCAGTGGCTCCCGAGAACGTGGCCATCGACTCGTAGATGGGGAAGCCCGGGTCGGGCACGATGATCTCGGCCCCCGGCTCGCCCAGCGCGAGCATCGTGTAGTACATGACGGGCTTGGCGCCGGGCGTGACGATGACGTTCGCGGGGTCCACGGGGAAGCCCTTGCGGGCCGTGGCATCGGCAGCGATCGCTGCCCGCAGCTGGGGCATGCCGAGCGGCGGTCCGTAGTGCGTGAAGCCGGCATCCAGCGCGCGCTTACCCGCCTCGCGCACGTTCACCGGGGTATCGAAGTCGGGTTCCCCGATCTCGAGATGGATGATGTGCCGACCCTGCGCCTCCAGGGCGCGGGCTCGACCCGCCGCCTCGAATGCCGTCTCGGTCCCGATGTGCCTGACCCTATCCGCTAGCCGCATGTGCTCGATGCTAGCAGCGCGGCCGATTGCGATCCGGCGTCATCCGGTCAACCGTCGAGCGACACCGCGAGGCGTTGGAGGAGTGCCGCCAGCGCGATCTGTTCGTCCGCCGAGAGACCGGCCAGGATGCGTGCGGCCTGATTGGTAGTCGACGAGGAGCTGATCATGAGGTCGCCGATGAGATCCCCCGGCGTCCGCACGTAGCGTGGGCCGGCCCGTCGGAGGGTCGCCAGGCCGTCGAACTCCCAGGCCTCCAGCCCGTACACCCGGTGGCCGCCGGTGGCCGCCGGTGGCCGCGGGTGGGCCGCGGGTGGGCCGCGGGTGGCCGCGACGCGCGCCCGGAAATGACTGGATATGCGACGATCTGCGCGTGCGGTACTACTCCATCGACGACGCGAACGACCGACTGACCGATGTCCGAATGCTCCTGGAGCAGCTCCGGGCCGACCGCGACTCGGTCGCGTTGCTCCAGCAGGATCAGCAGCTCCGGGCAGCCACGAACGGCAGCGCCGATCACGCGAGCGAGGTGGCTGCGGGTGCAGCGCGGGTCCGGACCCTCGTGGCGCGGATGCGCGACACCGTCATCCAGCTGGATGTCTGGGACGTCACCCTGCGCGATATCGGTACAGGGCTCATCGACTTCCCGGCTCTCGCCAGCGGCCGCCCCATCTGGCTGTGTTGGCGCCTTGGCGAGCCGGACACCATCGGCTGGTGGCACGAGCTTGACACCGGCTACGACAGCCGTCAGCCGCTGGCCGAACTCACCTAGAGGGCCCGACCCGGCGGGCTCCCCGATCCGGCCGTGCGACCGCCGCCCACCGGCTCCTGTCGTACGTGCGACCGCCCAGCGATCCCGGTGTCATCGTTGAGTCCGCTCGGTGCATCAAGGCGTGTGTGATGGCTGGTCGTGGGTGCGCCCCCTGGTCGTGGGTCCGCTCCCCAGGTCCGCCTGCACCGCAACTGCAGCGAGTCGCCCGGCTGGGGCACCACCGCCGCCATCGCGCTCGCGACACGCCCGGTCCTGCCGCACCCGCTCCTGCCGCACCCGCTCCTGCCGCGCGCGTGATGCGCCGAGCGGACTCATGCAGGTGGCACCCAGCTCAGGCGAGCGCGAACGCACCCATCGGCATGGCCCACCATCGGGCGAGAGAACATATCTCCGCTTTCAGCGGATGGGCCATCACCGCCACGCCGGGTTTCCGGACCACCCCAGCAGCGAGGACGACGATCTTGCGGAGTCAGCGAAGTATCGTCGTCTCCAGTGCCCACATGACGGCGTCAGGACGGCTGCGGGCCCGATTCTGAGCCATAGTCGGACGATCCGAGCCATCCTCGTTCGCTGATAGCGCAGAACGGCCAAGCTGGGCGAGGGTCCCGGCAAGGGGCCAGGGGCCGCCGGGCCAGGAGCCCGCGGGCTGATGCGCCGAGCGGACTCACGGAGGTGGGACGGCAAGCCTGGGCGACTGATCGGCGACGGACCGGGGGGAGCGCGAGGCCGGGACGCCAGGCCGGGACGCCGGGCCGGGACGCAGGGCCGGGCCAGGCCGGGACGCCAGGCCGGGACGCGAGGCCAGGAAGACCCTACTTGCCTGCCTT
>JBBQNA010000265.1:0-4487 GCA_038329515.1 Candidatus Limnocylindrales bacterium
GGACAGGTTGTCGATGAACTCGGCCCGGATGCGCTGCAGGCGGCGCAGCTCCGTGACATCCTCGATGAGCACCCAGATGTGGCCCGGACGCGCCCGGTCGGCACGCGCCCGGAGGACCAGCCGCCGACCCCCCGGCCCATCAAGCTCAAGCGCTCCGGGACCGCCGTCGAGGGAGCCCAGGATGGCCTGTTCCGCCAGGTGATCGAGGAACGCCTCCATGATGGAGCGCCCGACCAGAGACCCGGTGTGCTTGCCCAGCAGGACGTGCGCCGCCTCGTTCGCCTGCTGGATGACGTGGTCGTGCCCGATCCGCAGCATGCCCAGCCGCAGCTGGTCAGCGAGTCGCGACAGATCCTCGGTGGCAGGGTCCACGGAGCGAGGATAGAAGGTCAGCCGGGTGTGGGTCAGGCGTCGACGGTCAAGCCAGTGTGACCGGCGGGTGAGGTCCGGTGGCATGCGTGCCGGTCTCGTGGACAGGACCCCCTAGCCCCAACGACGCATGGCGGCGGCGCGACCACCCAGCCACGATGCCCCCATGCGATCGACCCTCTTCACGCGCCTGCCACGACCCGTCAGCATGATGGCCCTCGCGGCCAGCCTCGTGCTCACTGCGGGCGTGCCCATGGAAGCAGCAGGTGCCGTGCGTCTCCCAGGCGCACCGAACTGCACGGTCTTCCCCAGCACCAACGTCTGGAACAAGCGTGTCGACTCGCTGCCGGTCCGATCCGATTCGGCTCGACTGACCGCGTCCATCGGGCTGGATGCGCCGCTGCACCCTGACTTCGGTTCGTACAGCGGCTACGGCATCCCCTGGAACGTTGTCTCCTCATCCACGCCGCGCCGAACGGTGACGTTTCGCTGGCCCGATGAGTCTGACCGCGTCAAGTACCCCATCCCGTCCAACCCCAGGACCGAGGGCGGCAGCGACCGCCACATCCTGATGATCGACAAGAGCGCCTGCAAGCTGTACGAGCTCTACGCGGCCAAGAAGGACTCGGCCGGCAAGTGGCGCGCCGGTTCCGGCGCCGTCTGGGACCTGCGCTCGAACAAGCTCCGACCAGCGGGCTGGACCAGCGCCGATGCCGCGGGCCTGCCCATCCTGCCCGGGCTCGTGCGCTATGACGAGGTGGCTGCCGGCGCCATCCTGCACGCGCTGCGGTTCACGGCGGAGACGACCCGCACCTCATACATCTACCCCGCGCGACACCAGGCAGGCGACTCGAGTTCGTCGGCGCTGCCGCCGATGGGCCTGCGCGTGCGCCTCAAGGCATCGGTGGACATCAGCGGCTTCCCCAGGCAGGCACGCGTCCTGCTCACGGCGCTCAAGCGCTACGGCATGATCCTCGCCGACAACGGCTCGCCCTGGTACGTGACCGGCGCTCCCGATCCGCATTGGGATGACGATGCGATGCACACCCTGCATGAGCTGTCCGGCTCCGACTTCGAGGTCGTGGACAGCAGCTCCCTGCGCAACGGCTGAGCGTCGCTCCAGCCGTCCTGTCAGCGGCCGCGACGTGCGGCCAGCGCGAACGCGAAGAAGTACCCGGCGACGGAAGCGCTGGTCGACCCGTGTTGGTTGTCCCCCGCCAGGAAGTCGCGGGTGACCTCACGAGCACGGGCGATCTCGCGACGGCGCGACCCACGCCACCGTGGATCACCGATCGTCAGATCCAGCAGTTCGAGAGCACGTTCCAGTGCGCCATCAAGTCCGTCGCTGCCCTGCTCCCTGGCCCGGATCGCTCGGCCGATCTCGGTGCTGACGTTGCCAAGCTGCTCCGACAGGGTCCGGGTATGCCAGCGGGCAGGATCGACACGCCGCTGGATGGTCACGCTTGCACGAGGCGCGCCACGACATCGGCGACCATCATCCTCGTGGTCGGATCGTCCACGCCGGTCGTCCGATTGCCCTGTCGAGGTCGAAGGTTGATCATCGACTCGAACTCGATGAACGTTCCCGACCCGTAGTCGTTCGGAAAGAGGTTGATACCCCACAGGTCGGCCTGCAGAGATCCGTCGTCCAGCAGGAGAGCCTCGCCATCCGCGTGCATCTCACCGCCGACCGCCATCACCGATCGCCCGAGATCCACGACGGCCTTCACGAAGGCACCGTAGGAGCCGTCAGCGAGCTTCGAGATGACCGCCAAGCTGACGGATCCACGGACGATCAGGGTCCCGGTGTCGTCGACATGGTCGGTCATCGCGCTCCACTCATGGCCCGAGGCTAGGGTGTTCGAGCCACCCGCGTCAAGCGAAGGGCATGAGGTTCCCGAAGACCGGCTCAGGCCTCGTCGAGACGCAGCACGTAGCCCACGCCGCGGACCGTCTGGAGGTAGACCGGGTGCGCCGAGTCCTCCTCGATGTGGCCCCGGAGCCAGTGCACGTGGACATCGACCGTGCGGGTCTCGCCGGCATAGTCATAGCCCCACACCCGCTCCAGCAGCTGATCGCGCGTGAACACCTGTCCCGGGTTGCGGATGAGGAACGAAAGCAGCTCGAACGCCTGTGGCTTGACCGGGATGGCAGTCCCGCCGCGCAGCAGCCGATGGCCCGCGATGTCGACGGTGACGGCACCCAGTCGGACCTCCGTGCTCGGCCGTGACGGCGCCGCTGCCGACTCGGACACCTCCTGCCGCCGGAGATGTGCCCGGACGCGTGCCTGCAGCTCGCGCAGGCTGAACGGCTTGGTCACGTAGTCGTCCGCGCCGACCTCCAGGCCGACCACCTTATCGACCTCTGAGTCGCGTGCAGTGAGCATGATGATGGGCACCGAGGACTCCCGACGCAGGATGCGGCAGACCTCCATGCCCGACAGCTCGGGCAGCATCAGGTCCAGCAGCACCAGGTCCGGCTGCTCGGCGCGGAAGCGCTCCAGGCCCTGGCGCCCGTCAGCGGCCGTCACCACCCGGTGGCCATCCGCGGCAAGCGCCTCGGCCACGGTTTCGCGGACGGTCGGCTCGTCTTCCACGACCAGCACGGTGCGCTGGCCCGGTGCCGCACCCGAGGTCGGTGTCGTCGGCTCGGCGGTCATACCCGCAACGGTAGCGCAGTCGCGTGAGCGGCCGTCGTTAACACCGGCCGCAACGAGGGCGGTGGCCAGGGCACGCTCGCGCGCTCGCTTGGCGAACTCAACCCGGTGAGAGTGACTCCCGCGCCCGGTCGAGTCGCTCCAGGGTGCGCTCCAGGCCCAGCGCGACGATGGTGTCGAACAATGGCGGCGTGGCGGTGCGACCCGTGACCGCGACCCGGATGGCCATGAACAGGTCCCCCGCTTTCCAGCCACGTGTCTCGCACACCACCCGGAGCGAAGTTTCCAGTTCCTCGGCCTCGAAGGACACGCTGCCGATGGTTGCGATGACCCGGCGTGCCTCGTGCAGCCCGGTGAGGGTCGTCGTGGCGTCCCAGCGCTTGGGCACCAGGGCACTGGGCTCGACCGTCAGCTCGTCGATGAACAGGAAGTCGACCAGCGGCCCGATGGCATCCAGGCGCGGCAGGCGTTCCCGGACCAGCGGCAGCAGGGCAGCCACGTCCTCGGCCGCGGGCAAGCGCACCGGCCCGGTCGCGGCCCGCGTGGCCAGATCCGCGGCCAGGAACGGCAGCGCGCGCTCCACCAGGTCCTCGTCGGGAAGCTTGCGGATCCACTGGCCGTTGAGCCAGTCGAGACGCTCCCGGTCGAAGACGGCGCCGCCCTGCTGGACCCGGTCCAGGTCGAATCGCTCCGCGAGCTCATCGAAGGTGAAGATCTCGTCCTCCGTGCCGGACGACCAACCCAGCAACGCGAGGTGGTTGATGAGCGCCTCCCGGACGTAGCCCTCGGCGATGTATGCGGACATCGCCGTCTGGCTCTTGCGCTTGCTCATCTTGGTCCGGTCGGGATTCAGGATGAGCGGCAGGTGCGCAAAGAGGGGCACGTCCGCGCCAAGTGCCCGGAACAGCAGGATGTGCTTGGGCGTGTTGGACAGGTGGTCCTCGCCCCGGATGACGTGCGTGATGGCCATGGACGTGTCATCCACGCAGACCGTGAAGTGGTAGAGCGGTGTCCCGTCCGACCGGACGATGACCAGGTCGCCACCCAGGGCGGCGGTCTCGATGGACACGTCGCCGCGAACCAGGTCGTGGAAGTCGACGCGGCCCTCGCCAACGCGGAAACGGATGACCGGCGACGGGTTGTCTGTCCGCTTCTGGCGTCGCTGATCGGGTGTCAGGTGGGCGCACCGCCCGACGTAGTACAGCGGCTGTTGTGCCGCTTCCTGGGCAGCCCGGTCGGCGGCCAGCTCGGTGCTCGTGCAGAAGCACTCATACGCCTTGTCCTGGGTCAGCAGGCTGTCCGCAGCCGTCCGGTACGAGTCCAGTCGCTGCATCTGCCGATAGGGTCCAAAGGGACCCCGCTCGCCCAGGTCACCGGTGGCCGGACCCTCGTCCCAGTCCATGCCCAGCCACTGGAGACCATCGAGGATGTCGCGCTCGTACTCCACCGTGGAGCGCGCCAC
>JBBQNA010000266.1:0-4449 GCA_038329515.1 Candidatus Limnocylindrales bacterium
CATCCGGGGGTCATCGCCTATGTCGACGGCCACGAACACCGCAACCTGATCGGACCGATCGCACGCCCACCCGCAGCTGGCATCCCTGGCGGACTGTGGGAGATCACGACCGCTGCCCACATCGACTGGCCACAGCAGGCGCGGCTGCTGGACCTCGTGGACAACGGTGACGGAACGCTCTCGATCGCGGCCACGAGCATCGGGCTGATGACGGATCCGAAGGTACGCATGGGCGCGGAGGGGTCGGTCGAGTGGCTCGCATCGATGTCCCATTCGCTGGCCTGGGACGACCCCCAGGGGTCCACAGGTCGCGATGGCGGGCCGAGCGCAGCAGGCGACCCCAAGGACCAGGATGTGGAGCTGCTGGTCCCCGACCCGTATCGCTGAACCGTGGTCGAGGTGAGCGCAGCACGCAAGCGGATCGGCATGGTCGCCCACGACAACAAGAAACGGGACCTCGCGGAGTGGGCCGTGTACAACCGGGCCCTGCTCAGTGCCCATGACATGGTGGCCACCGGTACCACCGGCTCGCTGCTCGAGCAGGAACTTGGCGTTGGCGTGACCCGGCTCCGGAGCGGTCCGCTCGGCGGCGACCTCCAGCTTGGCGCCCTGATCGCCGATGGGTCGATCGACATCCTGATCTTCTTCTGGGATCCACTCGAGCCCCAGCCGCACGATCCCGATGTCAAGGCGCTGCTGCGGATCGCCGTGGTCTGGAACATCCCCGTCGCGTCCAACCGGGCGACAGCGGACTTCCTCATCTCGTCGCCGCTGTTGTCCAGTGATTATGCGCGGGCGATGCCCGACTACCAGGCCCACATCGACCGTCGTCCACCCTGACGGTCCCTGCAACGGACGATCATCACGCCGATGCAGACCATCCGACGCGGGCGCCTGCCGTGATCCTTTCGGGCGTCGGCTGCGTAGAGGCTCATGGCGGGATGCCGCCACGGTGCCCAGGACGACGTCGGCTAGTCGAGACGGAGGTCGCCCAGATCATGTCACGCACCCGAGCCATCGTGAGTGCCGGCGCTGCCGGATTGCTCGCGGTCACCACCCTCGCGGGGCCCACGCTTGCGTCCAGCCATCGCGAGGCGCCGCTCATCTCGAAGGATCCCTCGGCGGATGTCACGGACCTGTACGGGTTCCTGAGTCCGGACAAGCCGGACACGGTCACCCTGATCGCGAACTTCAACGGCTTGCAGGAGCCATCCGGCGGGCCGAACTACTACCCTTCGATGACACCGTTCTGGTGGCTCGGACCTGATACACCGTTTGACGGCTGACTCCCAGATGATCCAACGGGCGGAGATATGGCGTGACCAGGCACCGACGGACCCCAACAACGGTCCTTGTCCGCTGTCTCGATGCCACCACGCTGCAGATCGGCGGAGATTTGTGTTGCATAGGCCCAACCAGCCGACAGCTCGGCCTTCCTCCGCCCGTTGGGTGCCCAGATGATCGATCGGCGCGGCCGGCCCGAGTTCGGCACCGGGCCCGTCTCGTGGGACGTCGTCCGGGATCGGGCTGCCCTCGATGGCGTCTGGACAGCGAGGTCATCGAACCCGCTGTCGTCCACGGCAAGCTCGGCACCGAGATCGCCGGATACTGGAGCTCGACATCTCGGACGTGCGCCTGTTGGCAGATGCTGGTCTCCTGGCGGTGGCACGCTCCGGCCGTGCTTGAGGAACGCTCCCTGACCGACGGGACGACGGCCCCGCTCGCCCTCACCGAGAGCGAGGCGCGGCTCCGCCTGGTGCTGGACGCCACGGGGACGGGCACCTTCGTGTGGTATGCGGGCCAGGACCGGAGTGAAGCGGACCGGCGGATGCTGGAACTCTTCGGGCTGACCAAGGACAGTGAACTGACGCTCGCTGACGCTCTGGCGACCTTGCTCCATCCCGACGACCGGGAGCGGTACCGGGTCGCGGTCGCTGCCGCACTTGACGCCGATGGCCCCGGTCGGCTACAGCAGGATATCCGCGCCGTGCTGGGTGACGGCACGCTGCGCTGGCTGTTCATCTCTGCCCAGGTGGAACGCCTGGGATTCGGCGATGGCGGTCCACGGATGTCCGGCACCGCCATCGACATCACCGAGCGGAAGCGGGCAGAGGCGGAGCGAGATGTCTGGAGCGAGCGAGAGCAAAGTGGCCGCGCGGCCGCGGGCAGTGGCATCGGCCTGTACGTGGCCCGTCAGCTCGTCCACTCCATGGGTGGCACCATCGTGGGCAGCACCCTGGCGACGGGAGGCGCTTCCTTCCGTTTCACGCTGCCGATCGCGGACATGGAGGACGACCGGCCGGAGTGAGCCCCTCCGTGATCGAGGGCGTGCTATGGTGCCATTCCGGAGAGTCACCGGTCGGCGATCTCGTAGCCCTGCGTCGCGCCCGCCCAGACGTCCCTGGGCAGAGTCCGCGCCAGCGGCCTCGAGATCGGAGCGCGATGACCGATAGGGTCCGCGCCGTGTGCTTCCCCCGCGTGGATGCCACCTTCGACAGCCACGTCCGAGCACTGCTGGGGGCCGTCCCTGACCAGGAGCCGCTGTGGGCTGCCATCGAGGCCACGCTGCGAGAGACCTACCCACTCGCGATCATCTCGCCGCGCATGGGCTTTGCCGCCCTCGATACCGACAAGGTCTGGTACGTGTATCGGGATGGCACCTTCCTGGGAACCAGCATCGAGGAGGCCGTTTGAAGCTCCAGGCGCAGGCCGTCCTTCGTCGCCCATACATCCAGGCTCCGCTCCGGTTGGCGGGCGTGCTTGTGGCGGGTTCGTTCTATCCGCTCACCATCCAGGAGGCGTGGGGCCCGCTGCACATGGAGGTCGGCCTCCTCGCCCTTGCGCCACTGACACCGGTCGTCGCTGACGATGCCGCGGCAGCGGCCGACCTGGCCCTGCGGGAGGCTCGTGCCCAGTGGGTCGATCCCGCCGTCAACGGCGACGTCGCGCTCCTGACGTGGCAGCCCATGACCGGAGTTCGCGATGCAGCTGCGGGCGAGGACATCGACGCCTTGCTCGTCGCCATGGGAGCCGCCAACGACATCCGCAGTGACTCCACACCAACGACATCCGCGTACCACGCGGCAGCGCGGGAGCTGGAACGGCTGGCAGGCCTGGTCTACCTGACCAGCCGGGCCGAGGAGCGCATCGCCGAGCAACGCATCGCCGAGGATGGCGCGGCGCTGGCACATGGTCGCGGCGCGCGCTCCAGGCGCCTCGACTGACCCACGTCGTGCGGACCACGATCATCGATTCCCTGTCCTTTGGCGCATCGAGGCTGTGCAGGTAGCGGGTGCCACACGCGCGGTCCACCCGGCGGGTCATGTGCTACGTTCATGTACATGGACAAGACCGTGGGCATCGCAGAGTTGCGCCAGAACCTGAGTGTCTATCTGCGACGTGTCGAGCGCGGGGAGCGGCTCCTGGTGACCGACCGGAACCGGCCCGTCGCGGAGCTGGGACCGCCATCCACCAGCGGCGCGGCTGTGGATCGGCTCGTGGCGGAGGGTCGCGTATCGCGCCCGACGCGTCGCGGTCTACCGCCTCCCTTGCACCTGGATGGTGACCCCCGCGCACTCAGTCGCGCACTGGATGACATTCGCGGAGAGCGCTGAGCGTGGCGTTGTTCTATCTCGACTCGTCGGCCCTGGTCAAGCTGGTTCTCGAAGAGGCCGAGACTGACCACCTCCGCCGGTTCCTCGACGCCGCCGAGCTGGTGTCCAGCGAGTTGGTACTGACAGAGCTACCTCGCGCCGTCCATCGCGCTGTCGCTCGGGATCCAGGCTTGCCACTGGCGGCCTTGTTGACCCGAGCAGGTGAGACAGTAGATGCCCTCGCGCTCGTCCCGGTCGACCGCGGACTGCTGTCTGCCGCGGGCGCACTCGCGACGCCTGCGCTGCGCGCGTTGGACGCGATCCACGTTGTCGCCGCGGCATCACTGGTCGACGCGATCGACGCGTTCGTGAGTTACGACGAGCGACAAGCCGCCGCTGCGCGTCTGGCCGGCCTGCGGACCGTGGCACCCGGCGGCTGACCCGCCCGCTACATTGCCACCGTGACCCCCAGCGACTTCGCGGCCAAGTGGCGAGGCTCCACGCTCAACGAGCGGCAGGCCAGCCAGGCCCACTTCAGTGACCTGTGCCGGATGCTCGGCTGGCCGACGCCCACCGACGATGACACCACCGGCGAGCGGTTCGTGTTCGAGAAGGGTGCGGCCAAGGTCGGTGGCGGCGATGGGGCGACGACTGCGGTGGCCACGAGATGGAGATCTTCGACTGGGAGGTCGCTCAGGCCTTCAGGAACTTTCGACGCCTCTACGGCGAAACTGGCTGGCAGGAGAAGCTGCGCCAGAAGTATCTCGATGAGCTGCCGAGCCGCGACCTACACCTGATCCTGGGGACGCACCATCGCTTTGGCAACTGGATGATCGTCGGCGTGTTCCACCCGGCC
>JBBQNA010000267.1:0-4431 GCA_038329515.1 Candidatus Limnocylindrales bacterium
TTCCCCTAGGGCCGCGTAGGCAGCCTCCTGGCCGAGGAGATGGGCGTAGTGGGGAAGTCCTTGCGCCAGCTTGATGACCTCGCGCGCGAACCCCGTCTCCCCCGTCATCTGTGCCGCCTCAAGACCGCTCGTAACGATCCGCTCGATCTCTCCCGAATCCATCCTCTGCATCTGAACCTGCACCAACGACCGGTGTACGGACGCGTGCTCCCTGACGAGGTCATCGACGGTGTCGCCGACGCCGACAAGGACGATAGTCGCTGGCACTGCATGGTCGGACAGGATCTTGATTGTGTCCGCGAACAGAGTCGCGCTCGCAGGTTCGCGAATGCGGTCGAATTCATCTATGAAGACGGTCACAGGGTGTGTGTCGGCGACAATCGAGAGCGCCTTGCGGACGTCATCGGGCGCTGGATCGTCACCGAGGAACTCGGCAGCGGTGGCCGCAATGGCCTTGTCCTCGGCCGCAAACCCCATGCCGGGCCGCGCGACGGTGAACTCGATCTCGGCCATCGCACGTCGCCAGACCGACTGAAAGGTGTCGACCGTACTGCACGTGTAGTAGACGGTGAGACCATCCTGCGACAGGATTGCGCGCATGACCTGGGCCAAGGACGTCTTGCCCACGCCGCGTTCCCCATAGATCACAGCGTGCTGGCCGACTTGATGGAAGACGCCCAGCAGGGTTTGCATCTGGGCCAGTCGCCCCGCGAACAACTCTTGATTGGTAATTGGGGCGGATGGACTGAAGGCCTTCCCAATGAGAGTAAGACGCTCTAGGCGTTCCCTTGCCGTCATCCCGGTCATGTTGACCTCTACTATGCGTTGAGCAATCCATACTGTGAGATACGGATACTCTACTACGAGTTATGGATGCCGGTGGAGTCCCCGATGTAGTCCCTACCCGCGGCCGCTTCGCGTCCGCGAGCGGGCGGCGGCGACGCTTGAAGGCCCGGCAGCCAGCGCGTGGCGGTATCTCCGGGCGCCCGAAGCGTGGCGCTCCATGGACACGACCTTCATCGAGTCCCTCGGCCGCTGGTGAACGCGCGGACGCAGGAAGGGACAGGAGGACCGTCGACTGATGGCAGGGCTTGAGGTCCTCGCCGACCGTGTGACCCCGAGGGTCCTCGACCACCTGACCTGGGCACTGCACACGTGGTCCGTCCGAGCGGTCATCCCCTGCCCGACAGGGCGACGACGACTGGGTGCTGGTCGCGACCGATGACGGCATCGTGACCATCGAGCCCTACACCAACGGACTGCCGCCGAGGCTCATCCCGTGGGCCGAGGTCGTCACCAGCGAGGTGATGAAGGCGGCGTTCGTGGGCGAAGGGCTGAGGATGGGGCAACCGTTTCGCCCGGCCGCCTTGATCGAGATGACGCTCGCGGGGCGTCAGTACCTGGCGACGGCGGACGGTCAGGTCGCCATCGAGCAGCTCCGGGCGTTCCGTGCCGCGATCCCGACCGCAGAAGCGCCCTGAGGCCGGGTCACCTCGCCCGTATCCCGACCACGATTGCCCACCACCCGGTCTCGTCCGAGGTCGGCCGCTCGATGACCTCCCACGCGACGGCGGTCTGACCCCGACCGAGCGACGGTGCGACCGACGCCACCCGTGCGGTCGGCAGGATGTCGCCATGGACCGGGGCCACACCCATGCCGGTCGCGGTCCGTGGTGTCGTGCCCCGGACCATGGAGCCGTTGGCGAGCCCTGCCCTCACGTCCGCCACCAGCACCACCGGCTGCGCCCGCTTCCTGCCCTCGTATGCCCGGTCGATGCTTCGTGCCATGCGCGTCCCCCCAGCTGCGTGTGGATGGGGAGAGCGTCGGGTGGTGGAGGTGCAGGTTCTGTGGCGCGGCTCCGCGCCACCGGTCCCTCGGATGGGACGCGCCGAGCGCCGTCGCGCGGGACCGGGTGCTAGCCTGCGGCGATGGCGAACGTCCTGGTCGCTCTGCTCTTGGTCGCCTGGCTGGCGACCCCCTTCGCTGTGGGCTGGGCGCTCCGCCACGACCGGATCTCGGACCGGCGGGCGGCCCTCGTCCTGCTGTTGGTGGCACCGGTCGCGGTGGTGGCCTACGGCGTGATCAAGGGCTACTCACTGATCCTCATGGTCCCGCTCGCGCTGATCATGTGCCTGCCCTTGTCGATCATGTACGAGCCACTCGTGACCTTCATGGGTGACCATCGCCGGCCACGGTAGGTTCCACCTAGCTGCGCGCGCTTTCGTTTCTTTTGGACTACAGGGTTCCACGGCCCTGGGACGCACAGGGAAAAGGGCCCGGCGGGAGCTAGCGCCCCGGCTCCACCGGCAGCATCCGGCCGCTGCCCCTGGTGGCCAGCTCACAGGCTGTGGCACCCGCACTGATCCGCGTACTCCCGTGGGACA
The DNA here is from genome assembly GCA_038329515.1 of Candidatus Limnocylindrales bacterium. Lineage (GTDB taxonomy): Bacteria > Chloroflexota > Limnocylindria > Limnocylindrales > CSP1-4 > JAFMJV01. The sequence goes on from JBBQNA010000267.1 coordinate 2,386, forward strand.
CTTCGGCCCTCCCATGCATCAGTAGGGCATCGTGAGCGAACTGGCGATCCCAGGGATGGTCCCGGCACGCACCGTGGCAGCGGCTGCGGCGGGTGATGCCGACGCGCTCGCACGCATCGTCGATGCCCACCAGCTCGACATGGCGCGCCTGTGCCTGCTCGTGTGCGGTGACCCGGAGATGGCCCGTGATGCGGTCCAGGCGGCGTGGGTCATCGCCTGGCAGCGGCTGTCGAGCGTGCAGGAGCCGGAGCGTCTGCGTTCCTGGCTCATGAGCGTGGCCGCGAACGAGGCACGCCAGATGGCACGACGCCGCCGCCGGTTCGAGGTCGGCCACATCGATGTCGCGGCGGCAGGGTCCTCGCACGGCGACCCGGCCCTGCGGACCGGCCTCGCCGACCTGTCCGTCGCGCTGCACGGGCTGTCCACCGACGACCGGACGCTCCTGGCCCTCCGCTACGTCGCGGGCTTCGACGCCACTCAGATCGGGCGGTCCCTCGGCATGTCACCTTCGGGTGTCCGAAGCCGCCTGTCCCGCCTCCTCGCCCGCCTCCGAACGGAGCTGACCGATGACTGACACGGCCTTCGAGGGCCGCCTCGCCCACGAGCTCATCTCCCATGCCGACCGGCGACTCATCCTCGACGACCCGCGCGCCATCGCGGCACGGGCCATCGACGCGCCAAGACGCCGATCACCCTGGCGCCTCCCGGTGACCCTCGGCCGAGGGCTGGTGCCCGCCATGATCGCGGTCGCCATCCTCACGGGTGCCACCGTCGTCGGCGGCCGGCTGCTCGACCAGCGCAGCGGACCGAACGGCGCGCTGAGCCCCCTGCCATCGCCGACCGAGTCCGGGACATCGTCACTCGAGCTGACCTACTGGTCCCTGACCGGCCTGGCGCCGGAGGACGAGCCGATCGCTTCGGTGACCGACAGCCCCATGTGGCTGCGGATCGAGGATGGCGTGGCATACGGGGAGTCCGGGTGCGGCAACTGGTACGAAGGGCCGGCTGCCGTGTTCGGTGCGGCTGTGGACTTCGGCGAGGAGTCCTCGCTCGGCGTCCCGTGCGGGGGCGGCGGCGACTTCCCGTCGGGCTTCGACCCCCAGATGCTCGACTACGGTCGCGGCCTCGCACGCGTGCGCCACTGGTCCATCGAGGAACACACCCTGACCCTCACCGACGAGGCCGACATGCCGGTGCTGTCCTTCGTGGCCACCGAGCTGCCGAGGCGGGACCTCACCGGCCGCTGGATGCTCACGCTGACCGATGTGCCGGACGGCGGGGACTTCACCCCCGTGCCCATCGACTTCACGGCCAGCACGGTCTCGGTCGATGTCGGTTGCCGACCCATCGAGGGCAGCTACGGGCAGGACGGACCGTTGCTGGGCCTGGGCCTGCTGTCCCTCACGGACTGGGGCTGCACCGGGGACGATCCACAGGCTCGCGAGATGCTGCGGGGCATCCTCCAGTCCGCGTACTCGGTGGGTATCACCGGCCACGGGTACTCCCTCCGGGACCGGGACGGCACACCCGTGCTGGAGCTCTCGCCGATGGTCGTGTCGCCGCCGGTGCTGCGGCCGAGCGGTGCACCCGCGCTCGGCGACAGCGCCGCCGCCTGCGGCCCCCTTCGCTACTGGCGCATCACGCTCACCGAGGGCGCGTCGCCGGTGTCCGCGCCGACCGTCACGTGCTGGGGTGACGAGACCCCCGAGGCGGTGCCGGTCGACGGGCTCGAGGACGTGCATCCCGCCCGAATCCAGCGCATCGACATGTCGTCCGACCAGGCAGCCACCATCTGGTTCTACGGCGGTGTGCCGGCGTGCTTCGCCCTGGACTCCGCATCCGTGGTCACAGGCTTGGATGGCGCCGATATGGCGGTCACCGTATGGGTCGGCCGCATCCCCGGAGACCGGGCGTGCCGCCTGCCCGCCGTCCTGTACCGGGTCACGGTGCCCATCACGACGTACGTGCCTGGTGGGACGGAGGTGTCACCCGCTCCATAGGCGGCAGGGCTCTCACCGGCAGGCTCCGGTCTCACCGAGCCTTCAC
>JBBQNA010000268.1:0-4408 GCA_038329515.1 Candidatus Limnocylindrales bacterium
CGCACCGCAGCGTCCAGGTCGGTCGCGGTGACCGCCACCGATGGTTGCGCCTCGGCCCAGGCGAAGGCCTGCTCGCAGTTGCCGCCGATGTCCGACCCGACTCGGACCTCCGGCGCGCCGATACAGCCACTGACGACGACGACCAGGATGGCGAGGAGGCCAAGAGGCAGCAATGGCCGACGGTGTGTGTATCTGGCTGCTGAGCGGCTCGGCCGACGCGCGGCGGCGAGCACCGCTCGGATGGTGGGCACGTCGTCGAGTCTGGCCATCCGCCAGTCAGGTGGCCATGCCTCCATCGGTCTGGCACTGACCCTGATGGTCCCGGCGGAGGACCTCGCCGGATGGTGGTCACGTTCGATGCCACCGGCCGGCCGTGACTGCGATCAGATCTCGCCAACGAGCGCCGGTGCCGGACGTCCAGCCTGGGACCGGACCTGGGCATCGAACGTCCAGAGTTCCGAGGTGGTCATGGAGAACAGCTCCGGGCGGCCGTCCCTGGATCCGTCGTGCCAGATCATCCAGCCGTCATCGGTATGGTGCTGGATGACGGTCAAGCCACTCAGCGAACGCTCGTCCGCTTGGCGGCCGATGAGTCGAAGGGCGCGCTCCAGCGGCCCGGCCTGGTGGCCGCTGCCTCGTCGCGCCACAGCCGCGAGCTGCTGCTCGAAGAGCGCGCGGTCAGAGTAGAGACGCTCCAGCGGCTGCCACGCACCGACGATGCGCTCGTCCAGGGTCGTCGTCACGGTGGCGCGGACCATCAGGCCAGTGGACACCTCGCGGATATACACAGATCGCGCCCGATGGGCATCCAGCACCGCACCCAGCGACCGAAGCGTGTCCTGCATGCCGGCCGTGCGGGGGTTGGACACCAGCATCAGCGCGGGCCCCGACCGTCGCAGGCCGCGGGGACATGTTCTGCCGTTGACATGAAGCCCGCATCCGCATCACGCCTGCGCGGGCCATCGGGCATCCACCCGGACTCTCTCGGATATGTGTGCACCAGACTCTCGGTCTCCATGTACGTCTGTACTGGTGCGCGATTCCCGCCCCACCATCCCGGACAGCCCCACGCCCATACCATGGGTCATTCGTCATACCGAATGGCGCCCACCTGGGTACTGCCGGGCCGGTTTCAGGGCATGAACCGTTTGGGCTAGTACCCTGCGCCGGTGACGTGGAAGCGCAGTGCCAAGATCGCGTTCATCGGTTCGCACGGGATCCGCAAGACGACGGCGGCCCACGCGTTCGCCGGAACGCTCCAGAGCGCGGGCCGCTCGGTGGAGTTCGGGCGCGAGGTCGTACGCGACAACCCCCTGGGTATCAACGAGGCGGCGACCGGCGAAGCCCAGCTGTGGGTGCTCATGTCCCAGATCCGCCAGGAACTGGAGCTGGCCGGCAAGGCCGAGGTGCTGGTCACGGACCGGGCGGCCATGGACAACTATGCCTACTACCTGCGTTCCTGCGACGGCGTGGATCGATTCTCGGTCGGTCCGCTGGTCACAGCCTGGGCGTCCACGTACGACCTGGTCGTGCGTCTGCTGCCCGATGTCGCGCTCCGTGCGGACGGCACCCGGTCCATCAACGACCAGTTCCGGGACGAGGTGGAAGCGATCCTGGACCGGACGCTGCCGGACATGGTGCCCCTGGAGCGGCTGGTGCTCATGCAGGCGTCGGACGTGACGGCGGCCCACGACTGGTCGACACTCGCCGATCGGCTTGCTGCGGCGGTAGGGGAGCCCTTGCGAGCGCCGGGTGTGCCGCGGCCGCGCAAGTCCCGGCAGCGACAGCGGCCTGTGGCGACCACGGGCGTCGCGACCGTGGATCCGCAACTCGACCTGCGCCTGGATGTCGAGGCCTGATGAGTCGCCCCGGTGTGGCGCTGGGCGCGGACGCGGAGCGCGCCCGCATCCACGCTGCGGACCGGGATGGCGTCGCGTGGCGGCGCTGGAGACCGGTGACGGTGCGCGGTGCCATGCTGGCCATGGAGGATCAGGTGAGTGGCTTGCGGATGACCATCGAGATCACCGGTCTGGACCACTCAGATGGGCAGCTCCTGGGCACGCCGACAGCAAGCTTCGTGCGTGCATCCGATGGCGCGTCCGAAACGGCCGGTGCCACGAGCAGCCAAGGCCTCGTGGTCGTGGCGACCGCCGCCAAGCGGTCGCCCGAGGACATCGTGCTGCGGGTCGACGTCACGAACACGGGGTTGGCGCCCACGACCCCGGAGGTCGCGGTCAGGCTCGCGTTCCTGGATCCGTCCGCTGAGCCGGACTCCGCACTGCTGATCGGCGATGGATCCCGGCCGACCGTGCGGGCACCCTGGGAGGCCCAGGGTCACGACCTGCCGGCGGACACGCGCCTGTTGTGGGCCTGCCATCCGGAGCTCGGGACGTGGTGGCTCACCGGGGCCGCGGATGGTCCGGGGATGGAGGCACTCGATGACGGTGCGACAGCGACGCTGCGCGTTGGCATGCCGCTCGCGGCGGGCGAGTCGAGCAGCATGCGGCTCCGGCTATGTCGCAGCGAGGTGGCCCGCTCGCCCCATGACCTGGACACTGCGGCGACACTGGGGACACGTGCCCGGGAGGCTGCGGCCGTCGGTGCCAGCCTGCTGCCGGCCGCGGCCAGCGACACGGAGGCCTGGGCAAGCCTGGGGTCGCTCGCGGACGTGCTCTGGTCGTCGACACCCGATGCATCGAACATGGACCACATCCTGGGCGCCGTGGCACTCGCGGTCGCAGATCCGTGCGCTGCCCAGGCCCGACTGTCGACGATCCTGGGCGATGCCCATCGCCAGACTGCAGCGTCCACCGAACCGCCCATCGCGCCGTGGGCGGTCCTGCGGATCCACGAGTTGGCGACCGCGACCACCGGGCGTCGCGACCACGCGTTCCTGGAGGGCATGTTCCAGGAGCTCCTGGAGGACTACTCAGGATGGGTGGACCGCCTGGACGCGACTGGTCGCAACCCGCTCCAGGGTGGCATCCTGGGCCTGGATGGGTGCTCCGAGAGTGCCGACGGCACCGCCTGGATGGCGTGTTACACGGTCTGGATGCTGTCGCTGGCCATCGAGCTGGCCCGCGATGACCCGACCTATCAGGACGTCGCGGTCACGTTCCTCGACTCGGCGCTCGCCATGATCGCGGCACTGGATGACCTGGGCGGCCGTGGCATCGGCCTGTGGGACGAGGCGGACGGTCGATACCGGGATGTGGCGAGGTCAGCGGACGGGCAGGTCCTGCGGGTGGCGGGCACGTCCGTGGTCGGGTCGCTGCCGCTGCTGGTCGTGGCGGTCATCCCGAGAGCGGCGCTGGCCCACCTGCCCGAGGTCGCCGTGCGCCTTGGCTGGTCATTGCGGCATGAGGTGGATCCGGCGGGGTCCGTGGTTCGCGCCCCCCGGCGGGCGGGCACGTCCGGCGATGTGCTCATCGCGGCCGCTTCCGCAGCCCGTCGACAGCGCGCCCTGGCCGATCCTGCGGCCTGGCTCGGCGACGTGCCACCGGCCATCGCGTGCCTGCTCATCGACGTGCTGGACCGCCTCGAATCGTTCGACGCGGACGCCGACGGTTCCGTCGACGTCGAGGCCGCCCTGCTGGCGCGCCTGGACGATGACCCACATGGACCTGCCTGGGCGACCCTGCTCGCGGGTGCCATGCGCCGCTCCCGCTAGACTCATCGGACATGTCCGATCTGGGTCAGGCAGGCCCCCTCGACCCCGCCATCGCCGTCGGCATGCTCCAGCGCGCCCAGACGCTGGCTGAGCAGGGAGACTGGGCGCTGGCCGCGAACACGTTCGCGCGGGTGGTCGGCAACGATGACCCGAACCTGCACGTGGCAGCGCTCCTGGGCCTCGCCGAGTGTCGCTACCGCATGGATGATGAGGCTGCTGCCGTGCAGTGCTGGATCACCGCCACGCAGGCGCCGGAGGGGCCGCTGACGTGGCGCGCCTGGAAGCAGCTTGCGGCATCGCGGGTGCGCACTGGTGACCTGACGGGGGCGTCACGCGCCTACCGCGAGGCCGAACGACGGGCCCCCGCCAGCGAGCAGGCGGAGATCGCATCCCGCCTCGGGTGGCTGGCCAAGGAGACCGGTGACACGCGCGCCGCGGGACGACACTTCTCGCGCTCGCGGCAGGGGGGCAAGATCCAGCCCTCGATGACCTTGGCCATCCTCGCGGTGACCGTGGCCATCGGGCTGTCCTCGCTGGTCCTGGACCAGGAGTCGCTCTGGTTCAAGTGGCTGGCCCTGACCAAGTCGGGAGTCGCCGCCGGCGAATACTGGCGGCTCTTCTCGGTGGTGCTGGTCCACGGTGGGATCCTGCACCTCGCGTTCAACATGTACGCCCTGTACCTCATCGGACCGACGGTCGAGGCGTTGTACGGCTCCCGTCGCTTCCTGGTCATCTATC
>JBBQNA010000269.1:0-4355 GCA_038329515.1 Candidatus Limnocylindrales bacterium
TACCTGTTGTACCGGATCATCGATGCCTGCGTCGATGCCTCGTTCCCGATGCTGCGCAAGATGGGCCTCAAGCTGGACCAGCTGGAGGACGACATCTTCGAGCAGCAGCGCACCTCCGAGATCGTGCGCGACATCAACGACCTGAAGCAGGAGATCATCAGCTTTCGGCGGATCGTGCGACCCCAGCGGGCTGTCCTGGGCGATCTCGAGAAGACCAAGCAGCGCTATCTCGCGGAGGAGATGGAGATCTACTTCGACGATATCTCGGATGCCGCGGAGCGCATCTGGGACATCCTGGACAACTACAAGGAGGTCATCGATTCGCTCGAGTCAACGAACGAGTCCGTCCTCACCCACCGCCTGAACGACTCCATCCGCATCCTGACCGCGTTCAGCGTGATGCTGCTGCCGCTCACGCTCATCGCATCCGTATACGGCATGAACGTCCAGCTGCCGTTCATCGAGCATGGCCCTGCGGCGTTCTGGCTGGTCATGGTCATCATGATCGTGGCCCTCGTGCTGATGGTCGGCTACTTTCGCCGACGGGGCTGGCTGTGAAGGAGACCCGATTCGGGCGGCGTCGCCTGCTCCAGACGGGCGTGGGGGCAGTCGCGGCGCTTGCCCTGCCGTGGACCCGAGTCATCGCCCAGGGCACGTCTGCCACCCCCAGCGGCGCGGCGTCTTCCATGTCGCCGGTACCGCCCGGGCAGTTTCGTCTCCTCTCGTCGCCCGACCACTGGGACCCGGGTGTCCTGCGCTCGCTGGGTGCCGATCTGGGGGTGGATGTCCGGGTCACGCCGCTGACCGATGACGCGCGCGCGTTCGCGGACGTCAGCAGCGGCTCCGTCCAGGTGGACCTGGCCATCGGCGACGGGATGTGGATCCCGGCCTGGCACACAGCCGGCCTGACGCAACCCATCGACCTTGCCGACATCGATGTGGCGGACGAGCTGTATGCGCTCGCCCGGAGCATGGATCTGCTGCGTACCCCGGACGGGATGCTGGGCTATCCCTGGAGCTGGTCGCCGCTCCAGGTCGTCTACGACCCGGCGCGTGTCGCGAGCGCCCCTGACTCCTGGGACGTGCTCATCGACCCACGCAATCGCGCCCGCGTGGTCATCGAAGCCCAGGAGATGGACCTGGTGCTGTGCGCCGGCCGGGCCATCAACGCCGCCGATCCGCTGGACATGACCGACACCGAGCTGGCTGCGGCCACCGACTGGCTGACGCGCCTCCAGCCCAACGTGCGGCGCATCGTCCGGCAGCGCAGCGACGCGATCTCGGCGCTGGCGTCGGGTGAGTGCACCCTGGCCATCTCGGGCCTGGGTGCCCCGGACCTGGTCAAGGACGCGGGCGGACCGGATGTCATCGCGTTCGTGCCCAAGGAAGGCACCATCGGCTCCATCGAGGCCGAGATGCTCATCCGTGACGCGCCGAACGCGGTCCGGGTGCCGGCCTACCTGGACGCCGCGGCATCGGCGGCGGCATCGGCGGCGGCGTTCCTCAGCGACGGCCGGCCGCTGTTCAACGAGGCGGCGTATCGGCTGCTGGTGGATGCCGGCCACGGCGCACGTGCCGACCGCTACCTGTACGACCGCCCCGAGATCAGCCAGGAGATGACGCTCACCGGCCCCGGGACCCGGCCCGCCGATTACCTCGCGGCGTACCGCTCCGTGTTCCCCGTCGATGGGGCCTGAGACCGGCCGCCAGGTCCCGGTGGCCGCCACTCCATCGGCTCGCTAGCGGTCCCGGCCTCCCGACGAGTACCCTGTGCGCCGTGCTGTCTCGCCCCAGGGACAGCGGACAGGGTCGGATGGGATGACACGTCGCGCGACCGCCGGGGGGGATGGATCGCGCTCGGTGGCAGAGGAGCCATGCGTGGACGACACCTGGAGGGCACGGGGAAACGCTCGGAAAGGAGCTTCATGAAGCGAAACGTGTTCGCGGCCGCGAGCATGTCCGTTCTACTGATCGCGACGCTGGTGCCAGGCTCGGCGGCTGCCGCAAGCCCACAGCGCTTCGAATCGGTGAACGTGAATCGGGCTCATCCGGGACTCAAGCAGGCCCTGGCATACCGGAATGGCAATCGTCAGGTGATGGTCGCCGTCCAGCTCAAGGGACAGCCCGTCTCCGTCGCCCAGGGTGTCGCCCTCGCCGGTGGCAAGACCCTGTCCGTGGGCAAGAAGCAGGACCTGCGCCGCACGCTCGGCAATCGCCAGCGGATCACCGCGACCAGCCTGCGCGGCCTGGGTGCCAAGATCCAGTACGCCTACACCGATGTCTTCAACGGCTTCCGCATCACGGTCAAGGCCAGGCAGCTGGGCAAGATCGCCCGCCTGCCCAATGTGCAGGCAGTGCTGACCGTCCAGAAGCACAGGCCCGACAACACCAACACGGTGCCCTACCTGGGCGCGGACACCACCTGGGGCCAGACCGGGAAGACCGGCAAGGGCGTCAGGATCGCCATCATCGACAGCGGCATCAACTACTACCACCTCGACTTCGCGGGCAAGGGCAAGGCTGCCTGGAAGGCCGACGACACGACCGTGCGCGAGAAGGGCACCTTCCCCACGAACAAGGTCGTTGGCGGTTATGACCTGGTCGGCAACAGCTACAACGCAGACACCCAGCCCGTCCCCCATCCCGACCCCGACCCGCTCGACTGCAAGGCCAAGGACGCCGAGACCGTCCAGCACGGGACCCACGTCGCGGGCACCGCGGCAGGCACCGGCGTGACCGTCGCCGGCACGACCTTCAGTGGCCCGTACGACAGCAAGACGCTGAACAAGACCGATTTCCTCATCGGGCCCGGCGTGGCGCCGGAGGCCAAGCTGCTCGCGTATCGCGTGTTCGGCTGCGACGGCTCCACATATGTCGTCGTGGACGCCATCGAGCGCGCCGTCCAGGGCGGCGCGGACATCATCAACATGTCCCTCGGCTCCGACTTCGGAGACCCCGGGTCACTCGACTCCATGGCTTCGGACAACGCGTCCCTGGCGGGTGTGACCGTGGTCGCCTCGTCCGGCAACGCGGGATCGTCTGCGTACATGACCGGCAGCCCGGCCGCCGCGACCCGGGCCATCTCTGTGGCAGCCCTGGACGCCCAGCCGGATTTTCCGGCCGCCAAGGTGGACATGCCCAGCGGCTCCGATGTCAAGGCCATCAACGCCAACGGTGCCAAGCTGCCGGTGACCGGCAAGCTCAACGTGTTCCATGACGACCCGGGCACCCAGACCGACGGTGTAACAGGGGAGGGCGACGAATCGCTCGGCTGCTTCCCCGCCGACTATGCCTACAACAGGTTCAGGGCGGGCCAGATCGCCGTGGTCTTCCGGGGCATCTGCCCCCGCGTCGACCGTGCGAGCCAGGGCCAGAAGCAGGACGCGAGGGCAGTCCTGATGATCAACACCGACGATGCCCTGCCGCCCTACGAGAACGTCATCGGTGGCGTGTCCATCCCGTTCATCGGGGTGGGCTCCGCGAGCGCCGGCCGGATCACCAGCAATGACGGCAAGACCGTGACCATCAAGAGCGCGGGTATCGTCACCAATCCCACGTACCGCGAGAACGCCGACTTCACGTCGTCCGGTCCGCGCCGTGGCGACAGCGCCGTGAAGCCGGATATCACGGCCCCCGGCGTGTCGGTCTTCTCGGCCGATGGCGGCACCACCAACGCGGGCAAGAGCCTGTCGGGTACCTCCATGGCGTCTCCGGCCATGGCCGGCATCGCTGCCCTGGTCAAGCAGGCGCATCCGAACTGGGCGCCGCGGGACATCAAGGCCGCCATCGTGGGCACCGCCGCCGCGGGCAAGGTCTCGCCCTACGACCTGCGCACGGCGGGTGCCGGACTGGCACAGCCCCGCAAGGCCGTCGATACCGTGGCCTTCGTGTACACCGATCCGGGCTCCTCGAGCCTGGCCTTCGGCGTGGAGCAGGCCGGCAATGTTCCGGGCACCTCCACCGCGTTCTCCGAGACCCGCAAGATGGCCATCCGGAACATGTCCTCCAAGGCCATCACCTACGACCTGAGCAATGCCTTCAACGGCAATGACCGGGGCGTGAAGGTCTCCATCAGCCCCCGGACCGTGACCGTGCCCGGCAAGAGCAAGAAGACCATCAACGTCACGCTCTCGATGTCCGAGAGTGCCGTCTCGGCCCTGCCGGCGGCAGCGCCGAACCACGGGCCGAGTCTTGCCTTCGATAGCTTTGGCGCGCTGTACACGCCCGTGACCACCGTCCGGGGTGCCATCACGGCCAAGCCGCGCGGCGGTGGCACAGGGGTCTATTCGCTGCGCGTGCCGTGGCTGGTGGCGCCTCGGGGCACCTCCGACATCCGCCAGTCGGACAACAGCAAG
>JBBQNA010000270.1:0-4340 GCA_038329515.1 Candidatus Limnocylindrales bacterium
GCAGCCGCCGTCGGGGTACCAACAGCAGCCTGCTGGTCAGCCGGCGACGGGCCAGCCCGCATTTCCGCCCCAGCAGGGCGCCGCGGCATATCCGGCCCAGCAGGGCGCCGCGGCATATCCGCCCCAGCAGGCCGCCGCGGCATATCCGCCCCAGCAGGCCGCCGCGGCATATCCGCCGCAGCAGGCCGCCGCGGCATACCCGCCGCGGCCAGCGACGGGCGCCTACCAGCAACCGGGTACCGCGCAGGACCCGCAGCAGGCATACCAGCGACCCGTGGCACCGGCTGCCACCGTGGCCGGCGCGGCCGCCTATCAGCAGTACCAGCAGCCGGGCTATCAGCAGCCGGGCCAGGGCTATCAGCAGCCGGGCGCATCACAGGGCTATGGCGCTCAGGCGCCGCGGACCGCGGGATACGGGCAATCGGCCTCCCCGCAGCAGGCCGCACAAGGCTCATACCAGCAGGGCGGCTACCCCCAGGGTTCGTATCCTCAGGGCTCCTACCCCCAGGGTTCGTATCCCCAGGGTTCCTACCCGCAGGGCGCGTACCCGCAGCAGCAGGGGTCCCAGTGGGCACAACCGCAGGCCGCGTGGGGTAGTGCTGCAGCAGCCAGCTACTGGACCCAGGCCGAGCCCGAGTACCGCAAGGGACGATCGCTGTTCGCGGTCCTGGCCGGCCTCCTGCTCCTCGTGGCAGGGCTGGGCAAGCTCATCGCGGGTGCTGGCGCGGTCGTGGTCGGCACACAGGGTGCGAAGCTGGTCCAGGACGTGCAGGGTGTGACGCCCGAGATGATCACCTTCCTCCAGGACAACCAGAGTGCGTTCACTGCATCCGGTGGCGCACTCATCGTCATCGGTTTGCTGGAGTTCATCGCTGCGGTCGGCATCTTTGGCCATCGCGGCTGGGGTCGCTACCTGGGCCTCCTGCTCGCGCTCGTCGGCATCGCGGGCGGCGTCATCGGCATCATCACCGCCAACAGCGGCCCGATCGTATCCAACGGCCAGACCTTCGACTTCCAGCAGAACCTTGGCCCGTCGATCGGTCTGCTCGTGTTCTACGCCATCATCTTCCTGGGTCTCCTGGTCGGGCGCGGGCACTTCCGGCTCAAGCAGGTCGACCCGGCCGTATAGCCGCCCCGGCGGTCGCGCTCCAGTACTGGGGCGCGACCTATCACCTCACTCGGCGGGGGTGACCCGTTTCCGTGGCGCCCGTTCGAGCTGTCCGGACTGGTCGGGCCACTCCATGCCAGCCCACGGGTCGTAGTCGGACTCCAGGGCTTCCTGGGTCGGCCGGTCGGCCGCAGGAACGTGGATGAGGTTGACGCGCACCCGGTACCACGCCGTCGACCGCCCGCGCATGGCGTCCACGAGGATGTCCGCTAGTTCCAGGTGGGGCACCACCTCGGGGTGACGCACCTTCCAGCGTTCGAGCCCCTCGAGGGCCTGCTCCTTGTACTCGGCGCGCGCGATCTCGACCACCGGGATGCTGGTCTTGCGACGGCCCGTGGGCGTGGGTCGTGACCCCGTGGGTGGCTGTGCCGGCGTTGCCTCGCCCTCGGGCGCTGGCGCGGAACCAGCTGCCACGGCCGCGGCCAGGCTCTCGGCATCCGACGGGCCATACGCCGCGCTGGGTCGACGCTGCTTCGAGGGTGCGACGCGGGGTGGCTCGCCGTCCGGCTTGGCGTAGTGTGGCGGCCAGGGAGCATCTCCCTGTCCTTCCACCTCGTGCCGCGCTGACAGCTCCAGGAGCGCCTCCAGGGACCCGACCGCAGCATCGATACCCTCGGCCGCATCACCCTTGACGGCGTACATGGCCGGCACGGTCACCAGGGTGAAGTCCTCCATCTCGCAGGCCGGCAGGTCCTCCCAGCGCAGGGGCATGGAGACGCGGGCATCCGGCGTGGGCCGGACGGAGTAGGCGGATGCGACCGTTCGATCCTTGGCGTTCTGGTTGTAGTCGATGAACACCCCGTGGCGCTCCTCCTTCCACCAGCGGCTGGTGGCGAGGTCCGGTGCCCGCCTCTCGACGTCGCGGGCCAGGGCCAGGGCGGCTCGGCGCACCTGGGGGAACGTCCAGTGGGGCTCGATGCGGACGTTGATGTGGATGCCGCGAGAACCGGACGTCTTGGGCCAGCCGACGAGACCCAGGTCCGTGAGCGACTCATTGACCACCAGGGCCACCCGACGGACGTCATCCCAGGGCACACCGGGTATCGGGTCAAGGTCGACCCGCAGCTCATCGGGATGGTCCAGGTCCTCTGCCCGGATGGGGTGCGGGTTGAGGTCGATGCAGCCGAGGTTGACGATCCAGGCCAGCTGCGCCGCATCCCGGATGACCACCTCATCCGCGGTCCGGCCAGATGGGAACGACAGCTCCACGGTCTCGATCCAGTCCGGTCGTGACTCTGGGGCGCGTTTCTGGAAGAACGGCTGCCCGGCCGCGCCGTCCACGAAACGTTTGAGCGCCATCGGACGACCACCGGCACCACGCAGGGCCCCGTCCGCGACCGATAGGTAGTACTCGACCAGCTGCAGCTTGGTATAGCCGCGCTCCGGGAAGTAGACCTTGTGCGGGTTGGAGACAGTCACCTGTCGCCCCGCTACGGACAAGGTCTCTGAGGGTCGAGCCATCAGGTCGCGGGGGGTGCCTCGTGGGCCGCGTCCTTGCCCAGGAGCGCGACCCGGTCCTCGCGCAGGATCTCGCGGGCCCGCTCGGCATCGTGCCAGCCGACGACGTCCACGGTCTTGTCTTCCAGGAGCTTGTAGGTCCGGAAGAAGTTCTCGATCTCGACCAGGCGGTGCGGCCGGATCTGGCCCAGGCGCTTGACGTGTGCCTGGTGGGGGTCGCCGACAGCGACGCACAGGATCTTGTAGTCGACGCCCTGGTCGTCGCTCATCTCCAGGGCACCCACGGGCCGCGCCCAGACGTGGCAGCCGGTGAAGGTCGGTTCGTCGATGAGCAGCAGGGTGTCCGTCGGGTCGCCGTCGCCGGCGAGCGTCTGTGGCACGAAGCCATAGTCGAAGTTGTAGAACACGGCTGATGAAAGGACCCGGTCGAGGCGGAAGATGCCGGCCGCAGGGTCGAACTCGTACTTGTTGCGGCTGCCGCGGGGGATCTCCACCACGACCTCGATGATGCCCGGAAAGGGGCCTGGCGGCGTTGCAGGACTGGTCACCCCACCACGATAGCGTCCTGGCCTAGACTCGGTGCATGGAGACACTCGAGGCCATCGGCCATCAGCGCGTGGTGCGCGCATTCCTGCCCGGACCCCTTCCTGACGACGTCGTCACGACCATCCTGGAGGCCGGTCGACGGGCGGGGTCGTCCAAGAACCTCCAGCGCTGGGCGTTCATCACCATCACCGAACTCGCAACCCTGGAGCGGCTCTCGAAGGTTGGTCCGTGGTGCGGCCATATCGCGGGAGCCGCCACGGCGATCGCCCTCGTGACACCCGATCCACGTGCCGATGCGGCCCCGCTGTCGGTGATGTGGGACCTGGGACGAGCGGCCCAGAACATGACACTCGCGGCTTGGGATATCGGCGTCGGTTCGTGTCCCGGCACGGTCTACGAGCAGGCCGAGTGCCGGGATGCCCTGGGCTACCCAGCCGACCACCACTGCGAATTCATCCTGAGCCTGGGCTATCCGGTCGACCCGACCGATCTCAGCCGACCACTACGCGCCGGTGGGCGGCGTGGCCTGGACTCCATGATCCATCAGGAACGGTGGAGCATGGGCCGCTGAGACCGAGCGCGGCGGGTGCTGAGACCGAGCGCGGGCCCAGGGTCCACCCGGATGAGGAACGGTCCCCAGGGTCGATCCTGGGGCATCAGGCGGCCTGGGACGCCCACGGCGGTGGGCCGCAAGGAACCGTCCAGCGGCGCGTCCGAGGCCACATAGAGTGCCGCGATGCCTTCCCCGCGTCGGGCCAGTGCAGCGGCAAGCCGACCCTCCGTCACGGGCTCCAGGAGCAGCAGACCGATCGCTCCAGCGTCCACGCGCCACGCCCTGGCACCCAGGAGCTCGTCATCGTCCGTGGCACGTGCCTCGGCCACAGCCAGATCGGCCAGCGTCCGCTCGATATCCACGGTCGCCCAGCCGATGCCGACCAGGCGGGGCGCGCCATCCCCGACGGGCAGGCCCGCGAGACCGGCCAGCAGCTGCGCCACATCATTCACGAACGGGGGTCCGCGAGGGCCGCGGCTATGACAGCACCTGCAGCGCCACGAGGCTGGTGATCACCGCGAACGTGACGCTGGCGAGGGTGCCCAGCAGGTAGTACTCCGCAAAGTACTTGTCATCGAGCTGCTTGAAGCGGGCGAGGGTCTTGGCGGCGATGAC
>JBBQNA010000271.1:0-4301 GCA_038329515.1 Candidatus Limnocylindrales bacterium
CGACTGTACCTGTCCTGTTTGCCTGCAGGGGACACCAGTGTCAAGTTGCGAAAGCCGGACGGGACGCTGCGGGCCACTGCGATGTTCCAGTCGACGGGTACCTGTCGCTACAAGTTCGGGGCACTCCGGAAGTCAGGTGACCGGGTCAGCCCCAGGACCGGGAACGCGGTCATCTCCAGCTTCGCCTCCGATGCCAAGCTCACCTGGCCATCCATGGCACTGGACGCCAGCGGTGACACCATGACCGGACGTTGCCTGAAGCTTGCCCCCTACATCGTGTACATCCAGCGCGGCAACGCCAGCGACCCGGTATACGGCATGACCGACGCCACAGGTCACTTCACCAATCAGCCTGGTGGGACGTTCCAGTCGGGCGACAAGCTGGACCTCATCTGCGAGACCCCTCGCGGCGACCGTGTCCGCATCCAGAGGACCCTCTAAGCGGCTGTGCTCCTCGGCTGGCCGTGCGGGCCGGTCACGGCGCCCCTCGACGTCCGTACCCCGTCGACCGCGCTCCACGCTGCGTCAGCGACACCGCCGGGCCGGCCATAACAGCTCCGTTGGCGGCCAGCGACGCCGCCGGGCCGGCCATAACAGATCCGTTGGCGGCCAGCGACGCCGCCGGGCCGCCCGTCCCGCGCAGCGGGCGATCAAGCCAACGGACTCGCAGATGACCGTCCCGCGCATCCTTCCTTGGCCGTCATGCCCGGTCAGCGGGCGAATCGGCCACCGAAGGGCCGTGTCCTCGGCCTCTCGAACACCTTGTTGGCCTGGTCGCCCGGCCAGCGGGACGACGAGAACCCTCGGGCCCCCGCGCCGACGCACCCTGGCCTGGTCGCCCGGCCAGCGGGACGACGAGAACCACCCGGCGTTCGGTCGTCAGCGTTCGAGGGTCCAGCGGACCTTGGTGCCGGATAACGGCGCCTGGAAGACCCTGCCGACCGTCGGCGGCGAGCGCTGGTACGATCGGCGGCATGCCCCTCCCCGCTGCTGATATCACTGCCGACCTGCCCAACGTCCGGTTCACCCAGCGCAGGCTGGACAACGGGCTCCGGGTCATCGTCGCGCCCGAGCATCTCGCTCCGGTCGTGGCCATCAACCTGTGGTACGACGTGGGCTCGCGCCATGAGGTGCCGGGCAAGACCGGCTTTGCGCACCTGTTCGAGCATTTCATGTTCCAGGGCTCGCGGCACGTCACCAAGTCCGAGCACATGTCCATCATCCAGGGCGCAGGCGGTGTCAACAACGCCACCACGTTCTTTGATCGGACCAACTATTTCGAGACCCTGCCGTCGCACCAGCTGGACCTTGGCTTGTGGCTGGAGGCGGACCGCATGGCCACCCTCCTCGACGCGTTGTCCCAGGAGAACCTGGACAACCAGCGGGAGGTGGTCAAGAACGAAAAGCGCCAGAGCTATGACAACCGGCCGTATGGCTCGTTCTACGAGAAGCTCATGGCCGCCGTATTCCCTGAGGGTCACCCGTACCACCACACGCCCATCGGCTCCATGGCAGACCTGGATGCGGCCAGCCTGGAAGACGTCTCCAGCTTCTTCCGCGCCTGGTATGCGCCCAACAACGCGGTCCTGACCATCGCGGGCGATGTGGACGAGGATACGGCCTTCGCTGCCGCAGAGCGTTGGTTCGGGCCCATCCCTGCCAACCCGGACCTCGGTCGATCGTGGCCGCCGGAGTTGCCGCCGGTCATCGGCCGGGAGATCCGGGAGACCGTGCCGGATGCCGTGCCCCTGGTCCGGGTGCACATCGGCTACCGGATGCCGGCGTACGGCACCGAAGAGTTCGACGCGCTGGAGGTGGGCACCCAGATCCTGGCCGGCGGCCGCGGGTCACGGCTGTACCAACGCCTCGTCCGTGAGGAGCGCGTGGCCCAGGACGTGGCCGCGTTCACGCTGCCCATCGTGGGTGGTGCGGCCATCCTGGCGGGCTGGGTCACGGCCAGACCCGAAAGTGATGCCGCGACCGTGGAGCGGATGTGGCACGAGGAGACGGCACGACTGGCCACGGAGCCGGTGAGTGATGACGAGCTGGCCCGGGCGCGGGCGCTCATCGAGTCCGCCGAGCTGGGTGCAGTCGGCAGGGTAGAAGAGGTCGCCGACCGTCTCTCCCAGTATGCGACCTACTTCGACCGCCCGGAGCTCATCAACGAGCAGTTGGGTCGGTATCTTGCCGTGGATGCGGCCCGCATCCAGGCCGCTGCGGCCGCGGTCTTCCGCGCCGACAACCGCGCAGTCATCACGTACGTGCCCGCCGAAGACGCGACTGACGCGACTGACGCGGTGCAGGCTGAAGGATCCGAAGCATGACCGCCACCACCGATCGATCCGACCCGCTGGCATACCTCGACGAGCGGCCTGTGCCGGGCACGGCCCGCGACTATCACTTCCCGTCCTTCACGCGCTCGAGGCTGGACAACGGCATCACGCTCATCAGCGCGCATCTGCCGGGCCGGCCGCTGCTGGTCGCGCACCTGCTGCTGGACGGTGCGGGATCGGGTGCGACCGGCGAGCCCGCTGACCAGGCTGGCGCCACGGTGCTCATGGCCCGGGCCATGACCGAGGGCACCGCCAACCACGACGCGGTGTCGCTCATCGAGGCATCCGAGCGACTCGGCGCCGAGGTGTCCGCGGATGCCGGCTGGGACAGCTTCGCGGTCTCCGTGGACGTGCCCCGACCGCGTCTCGCGCCTGCCCTCGCACTGCTGGCGGAGGTGGCGCTCCAGCCGACTTTCCCCGCGGATGAGATCGAGCGACTCCGGGACGAGCGCCTGAACGACCTGCTCCAAGCACGCGCCGAGCCGCGCCGCAGGGTCGAGCGCGCGTTCGCGGAGACGATCTATGCCGAGGATGCCGCCTATCGACGTTCGATGGGTGGCACGGAGGCGACCGTGCCAGGTCTCACCCGCGATGTGCTCGTGGCGCGTCATGCGTCGGTCATGCGGCCGTCCAAGGCGACGATGCTCATCGCTGGTGACCTGTCGGGCATCGCCGTCGAGCAGCTCGTGCGTGACAGCCTGGGTGACTGGTCCGAGCCGACGGGCCCGGCCCCGGTCCGGGGTGTGGTCGACAGCGTGGTGCCGGGTGCTCGGCGGATCGTGGTGGTCGACCGGCCCGGTTCGCCCCAGTCCGAGCTGCGGATCGGGCACCTCGGGGTGCCCCGCCGGAACCCCGACTTCCACGCCATCTCGGTCCTCAACGCATTGCTGGGTGGCCTCTTCGGCTCCCGCCTGAATGCGTTGCTGCGTGAGGAGAAGGGCTACACCTACGGTGTCCACTCCTCGTTCGACATGCGCGTCGGGTCGGGGCCGTTCGCCGTCCGGACCGCGGTCCAGACCGAGTTCACGGTGCCGTCCGTGGTCGAGACCCTGGGCGAACTCCAGCGCATCCGGGAGGGCCTCGTCACCCTGGACGAGCTGATCATCGCCCGGGACTACCTCGTGGGCGTGTTCCCGTTGCGGTATGAGACGTCCGGCCAGGTGGCCGGTGCCATCGCGGGCATGGTCGCCCATGGGCTGCCGGATGACGAGTTCGACCGTTACCGGCCGGCCATCGCGGCCATCACTGCGGAGCAGGTCCTGGCCGCCGCCCAGCGCCACATCCGGCCCGAGGAAGCATCCGTGGTCATCGTGGGCGACGCGGATGCCTTTGTGCCCGCGCTGCAGGCCGCCGGTATCGGCGATGTCCAGGTCGTGCGCGAGGAGGCCCCGGAGGACGCCGCGTGACCGCGGCCGGTGTAAATGACCCCATCCTGGTCTGGTCGGAGGCCATCCGGGACTACGACTTCGGGCCGTCGCATCCGCTGACACCGAGGCGGTTCGGTCCCGGTATCGAGCTGTTGCGCGATGTCGGGGCGACCCGCATCGTGGCGCCACAGCCGGCTACGGACGAGCAGCTCGCGCGACTTCACTCGACGCGCTACATCCGCCAGGTCCATTCGTTCTCGGCTGACCCGTGGCAGCCGCCGGCGATGGGCATCGGGCCCGGCGACTGCCCGCCGTTCCACGGCATGCACGAGGTGTCCGCGGCGATCGCGGCGGGGTCCATCGAGGCGGTCCAGCGCATCGTGCGGGGCGAGGAGCTCCACGCGTTCAACCCGGGCGGTGGCCTCCACCACGCGATGGCGGGCCACGCCGCGGGATTCTGCATCTACAACGACGTGGCGCTGGGCATCGCCGCGGCACGGGACGCGGGGCACCGGGTACTGTCGGTGGACATCGACGTGCACCACGGCGACGGTACCCAGGCGCTGTTCTGGGATGACCCCGACGTGCTCACGATCTCGGT
>JBBQNA010000272.1:0-4287 GCA_038329515.1 Candidatus Limnocylindrales bacterium
CTCGTGTTCCACACGGACCAGGGCGTCGAAGGTGTCGCCACGATCATCGAGCAGCAGGGCAACACAGGCAAGACCTGGACCGCTGGCTTCAACGTCAGCCTGCCCATCCTCGACTTCATCGACAAGGGCATCATCCTGTCGACCATCAACCAGGGCTTCGACAACCAGGCCGCTGCGACCGTCGACGCCTGCCTCGCGTACCTGTCCGCGGGCACCGTGCCCGCCGATCCGCTGGCCTACCTGCAGCCGGTCATCATCACCAAGGATGGTGGCGATGGCATGCAGTCGTCGGCCGATGCACGGGCACACCTGATGACCGTGCTGGGTGGCGCGAGCGCCGCTCCCTAGGCCGGGCGGCCACCCGACACTGAACGACGACGGACGCCGGCCTCGGGCCGGCGTCCGTCGTCCCGACTCGCGATAAGCACAGGAGACAGGCGATTGGAGACAGCACCCACGTCGGGGCCAGCCAACGGTCAGGCTCGACTGACCATGGGTCTGGGCAGCCTGCGGACGTACGGATTGCTCATCGCCATCATCGTCATCTCCCTGTTCTTCTACCTCCAGAACAGCGCGTTCGCGAAGCCAGAGAACCTCCTGGTGCTGCTGCGGTCGATGGCGTCGCTGGGCATGATCGCCTTCGCGCAGCTGCTGGTCATCATCGCCGGCGAACTGGACCTATCGGTCGGCGCCGTCTACGGCCTGGCCGCCACGACGCTCGCGGTGCTATGGCTGGCTCCCAACGCGTCCATGCGCTTGCCATTCCATCCAGAGTTGCCGTTCCTGCTAGCGCTCGCGCTGGCCCTGTGCGTCGGCCTCGGCGCTGGCTGGATCAACGCGTTCTTCACGACCGTCGTCAAGATCCCATCGTTCATCGCCACCCTCGGCATGCTCAGCATCGCTGGCGGCGCTGAGTTGCTGCTCAGTAACGCCTCCAACTTCAACCCCGCCTACAACGTGCCGCCGGCGGACGCCACCGAGGTGCAGTGGTTCCGGGCGCTGGGCGCCACGACGCTGCCCTTCGGGATCCCCGTTCAGGTCGGCTGGCTGGCGCTGTTCTTCGTCGTGTTCTGGGTCGTGCGCCATCGGACCTTGTTCGGCTTCCGGCTGTTGGCCATCGGCGGTAACGCGCCTGCGTCGGAGGTCAATCGGCTGCCCGTCCGGCGCTACAAGTTCATCGTGTTCATGCTGTGCGGCTTCATGGCCGGACTGGCGGGCATCCTGGACTTCTCGTACATCGGCTCGATCGGCCCCAACTCCGGTGCACCGCTCACGTTCCCCGTATTCGCCGCGGTCGTCATCGGCGGCGCCAGCTTGTCCGGTGGCCGAGGGACGGTCTTCGGCACCCTGATGGGCGCGGTGCTCCTGGCTGTGCTGCGCAACGGGCTGGCCATCATGGGTGTCGGCGCGTTCGCCCAGCTCATCTTCGTGGGCGCCGTGACCATCGGCGCCGTGACCATCGACGTGCTCGGCCAACGGGCTTCGCGTCGCTCGTGACCGCCGGCACGTCGCCCGTCCTCGAGCAGGCACCGCCAACGGTGACCATGGAGCTGCGCGCCATCCAGAAGTCGTTTGGTGAGACCCAGGCGCTGCGGGGCGTGGACCTGGTCATCCGATCGGGCGAGATCCTGGGCGTCGCCGGGCCGAACGGAGCCGGCAAGAGCACCCTCCTGCGTATCCTGGCTGGGGAGGAGACCCGGGACTCGGGGGACATCCTGGTCGATGGCCAAGCCTGGTCCACGGGGGACCCGCGAGACCGGGTCGCGGTCGTGCACCAGGAGCCGCAGCTCTGGCCGGCGCTGACCGTTGCCCAGAACATGGTCGTGGGTCGCGAACCAACCCGGTTCGGATTCCCAAGTCTGCCGGACGCCGACCGCGCCACGCTTGACGAGCTGGATATCGGCAGGTACGCGGACCGGATCCTGGACACCTGCCCGCTGGCAGTGCGGCAACGCGTGGAGATCGCACGTGCGCTGGCCCGGAACGGCCGCTTCTTCCTATTCGACGAGCCCAACTCCGCCCTGACCGACGAGGAGTCTGACCGGCTGTTCAGCTCCATGCACGAGCTGGCGGCGCGTGGTCGCGTGGTGATCCTGGTCACCCACCGGCTGGCCGAGATGGTCGCCCACTGTGATCGCGTGGTTGTGGTCCGGGACGGCCGTGTCGCTGCCGAGCTGGAGGGGGCCACCCTCACGGAGCCGGCTATCGCACGCGAGCTGGTGCTGGGTTATCAGACCGTCTCGGGTGACGGTACTGGTCGTCCGCCCATCCCGGTGGCGCTGGCGGGTGGCGCCGCGGTGCTCGCCGTGAACGGCTGGACCGCGACGACTGGCGAGTTTCGGGACGTGTCCATGTCCATCCGCCGGGGCGAGGTGTTGGCCATCGTGGGTGTCGAAGGATCCGGTGCCCGAGAGTTGACAGCTTCGACCGCCGGCTACGTGGCCGCCTCCGGGCGGATCATGGTGGACGCTGTCGAAGGTCGCGAGGCGATGCTCCGCCGGACGGCGTACCTACCCGCGGACCGGCGAGGCATGCTGTTCGCCAACCTGACCGTCGGTGACAACCTGGTGATGCGTCTGGGCATCCCCGAGATCGCCGACCCGACCGGTCTCGTGCGGCCCGCGCGCGCGAGACGCGTGGCGACGGGCCTCGTGGACCGCTTCCGGGTGCGGACCCAGTCCGTGCGTGCGCCGCTGACCTCGTTGTCGGGCGGCAACCAACAGAAGATCGCCATCGCGGCGGCCATCGCCAAGCGACCAGCGGTGCTCGTGCTGGAGGAACCCACCCGCGGGGTGGACATCGGGAGCAAGGCCGAGATCTACCGGATCCTCGTCGACTTCGCACGCGAGGGCAACGGCGTTCTCGTGTTCTGCACCGAGGTCCCGGAGGTCCACGAGCTGGCCGATCGCGTGCTCGTGTTCGAGGATGGCCATCCCGTCCGGACGCTGGACGTGGCGGGCTTCCCGGACCTCACCAGCCTGTCGGACGCCGTCGCAGCGGCCGACCACACCGGCGTCGGATCTCCGACGGCCGCCACATGACCACCAGCATCGAGGAGGCAGGTCGTTGATCGAGGGAAGCGGCGGCTGGCGCATCGGCGTCGACACCGGCGGCACGTTCACGGATCTGGTCGCGGTGAGTACCACGGGCGAGGTCCGGCTTCGGAAGGTGAGCTCCACGCCGTCGCAGCCGTCCGCGGCCGTGTTCCAGGCCCTCGAACGGACGGGCATCGACCTCTCGGCCGACCTGGACTACTTCGCGCTGGGCACCACCATCGCGACGAACGCGGTCATCCAGCGATCGGGCGCTCGGACCCTGTTCGTGACCACGGCCGGCTTCGAGGACAACCTGTACATCCAGCGCATCGACCGCAAGGGTGTGTACGACCTGCAATGGGTCAAGGCAGTGCCCTACGCGGCACGCCATGACACGTTCGGTGTCCGGGAGCGGATCCTCTCGGATGGCTCGATCCGGACGCCGCTCACGGACGAGGAGGTGGCACGGATAGTGGCCGCAGTGGCCGCCCGGCTCGCAGAGGCACCTGGCGCCGCGGTCGCCATCAGCTTCCTGTTCTCGTACGTCAACGCCGCCCATGAACAGCGTGTCGCTGATGCGTTGCGGGCCGTCATCCCCGGGGTCATGGTCTCCATCTCCAGCCAGGTGGCGCCCATCTGGCGGGAGTACGAGCGCAGCTCGACGACCGTCATGGATGCCTACGTCAAGCCCATCGTCCGCCGGTTCGCGGAGGACATCGAGTCGGGGCTCGCGAGTCGCCATGTCAGTGGCTGGCATGCCCTGATGCGATCGAATGGCGGCCAGGTGCCGGTTGCGCATGCCGCCGACCGACCCTGCGAGATGATCCTGTCCGGGCTGGCCGGCGGCATGATCGCGGGCAACTTCTGGGCACGTGCCGTCGGCAGTGATCGCGCGGTGACCCTGGACATGGGCGGCACATCCGCCGACGTGGGCGTCGTGGTCGACGGCCAGCTCAAGTTCTCGGGCCTGTTCGAGGTCGAGTTCGGCATCCCGGTGGCGCTGCCCATCATCGATGTCACGACCATCGGCGCTGGTGGCAGCTCCATCGCGGCCATCGACTTCGGCGGCCTGCTGCGCGTCGGACCGGAGAGCGCTGGCGCGGATCCCGGCCCAGCCTGCTACGGGCGGGGTGGCACCGCGCCGACCATCACCGACGCGAACCTGGTCATGGGCAGGTTGGACCCGGGCTACTTCCTGGGCGGCGAGATCACCCTCGATGCGGCCCGTTCGGAAGTCGCTGTGGCGACCCTG
>JBBQNA010000273.1:0-4259 GCA_038329515.1 Candidatus Limnocylindrales bacterium
CCCACCACGTTGCCCGAGCCGTCGCGCGCTGCGACGGGCAGGCCCGCGATGGGCACGCCGAACCGAAGCTTGCCGCTGGCGAGGATCTGGTCAAGCGTGGACTGACCGGGATCCTGTGCGCCTGCGGTCAGCGCGGTCCCCAGCGTCATGATGCCCGCGGCCAGCATGGCCACCAGCGGAGCACCGATGCGTGATCGGGTCTTGCTCACTGTGTTCCTCCTTCGGGAGCGTCAGATGACGGCTCCGAGACGTGTCAGTAGTCGACCTCCGCCCACCTGGGCCCTGGCTCAGCGCTTCAACGCGATCGCATCACCGTCCCTCCCCCCTCGATGCGTCCATCCATGTCAGGCCGTCGGGCCTGTATGTCGGGCGGTCCGGTCCAGCAGGCGCGCGAGGAATGCCCGCGCGCGAGGGGTCTGGGGATCGGTGAGCACCTGGCCCGGTGGGCCCTGCTCCACGATCGCGCCCCGGTCCATGATCAGCGCCACGTCTGCCACGTCCTCAGCGAATGCCATCTCGTGGGTGACCACGACCATGGTCATGCCGTCCAGCGCGAGGCCCCGCATGACCGCGAGCACTTCCCCTACCAGCTCGGGGTCGAGGGCCGAAGTGGGCTCGTCGAAGAGCATCACCTTGGGGCGCATGGCGAGGGCGCGCGCGATGGCGACCCGCTGCTGCTGCCCGCCGGAGAGCCGTGATGGGTGCTCGTTCGCCTTCTCGGGCAGACCGACCCGCTCCAGGAGTGACATGGCCTGGGCGCGCGCCTCGGCTCGCGAGAGCCCTCGCACCTTGATGGGGCCGATGGTGATGTTCTCCAGTACCGACTTGTTGGGGAACAGGTTGAACTGCTGGAACACCATGCCGACCTCGGCCCGGAGTGCCGAGATGCGTGTGCCCCGCGCTCCGACCTCCATGCCGTCGACGACGATCCGTCCCGAATCGATGGTCTCGAGTGCGTTGATGCAGCGCAGCAGGGTGCTCTTGCCGGAGCCACTGGGTCCGACCACCACGAGGCACTCAGAAGGCGCCACGGTGAGGCTCACGCCGTCGAGCACCAGATTGGCGCCGAATGACTTGCGCACATCCTCGATGACGATGAGTGGCGTGCGGATGTCCGCCGGGTCTGTGGGCAAGCGCCGGATCGCCGGATCGCCGAGCGGCGAGTTCATCGCCCGCGCAACACGCCGCGCACGGACCGCACGACCTCGTCCGCCTCGGCCGCCGTGAGGGCATCGGGGAACAGGCCGACACTGCCCAGGAATGCTTGACCCTCGAAGGTGCACACCCTGGGGTCGCCCTCCTGGATGCGCACGATGAGCTCTGTGGCCGAGATGCCGGTCACCTCGGCATCGACGTGCAGATCCACGTGGGGTCCCGGCCGGCCGGGCGTGTCCCCTTCGACGCGCACTGCCCGGATGCCTGGGATCGACGCACCGCCTGGCGATCCGTTCAGGCCTGCGACGATGGTGTCCGCGATCGCCGCCAAGCGCGCGCGCTCGGCGTCGAAGTCGCGCTCGAGATACGCCCGAAGAGCGCAGACGAGGCCGGCGATCTCCTCCTTGCCCACCTTGAAGCCGCGTCCCAGGCCGTGGTGCGGCGGACCCACGATGGTGCCGTCGATGATGAGGCCACGTGCTGGCCACGTGTCGGGGTAGACGTCCATGTCCTGGTGCTGGAGCGCGACAGAGGTGATGAGATCGCTGCGGCCGGCCAGGATGCCACTGGCCTGCGGGCCCTGGATGTGCTTGCCACCGCTGAACGACACGAGGTCGGCACCCTGGGTGAACAGGTCACGCAAGTTGTTGGCGGGCGGCAGTGCCACGGACCCGTCGACGATCAGGGGCAGGCCATGCCGGTGAGCGACCCGGGCAACGTCCGCGAGCGACAGGTTGGCGGTCACATCGTGGCCGAGGTAGAACAACGCGACCGTTGCCGGACCGATCGCCGCGTCGAGCTCGTACTCGAACGTCCAGTCGTGGAAACCCACCTCGACCAGCCGCGCACCGGCCGCCCGGAGCGCGTGGTCGTAGTCATTCCGGTGTCGACGCAGGAGCACGATCTCGCTGGGGATCCCGGCCGTATCCGGCAGTCGGTTCATGATGGTCGGGTCAAAGCGCGCGATGGCGGCAGCAGCGGCCATCGTCAGGCCCGCCGCGGCGCCCGCGGTCACATAGCCCGCCTGAGCGCCCGTGGCATCCGCGATGATGGCGCCCGCGCTTGCCTGCAGATCCTCGATGCGCGCGAACATGCCGGCCGCCTCCGCCATCGCCGAGACGACCTCCGGCGACAGGCGTGATCCGCCGACCTTGGTGCTGTATCCCCGGGCGTTGACCACCCGACGTCCCCGCAGCTCGGCGGCCGTACTCATGCGTGCCCTCCACTCGTGCCCGACACCGGTCGGGCGTCAGATACCCAGTGTCTCGCCGCCGTCGACCTGCAGGTCATGGAATGCGACGTGCTCCGAGTCCGGCGAGAGCAGCCACGCCACAGCCGCCGCCACCTGTTGGGGTCGCGCCACGCGACCATCCGGCACGCGCGGCCGGAATGCGTCGGGGCTGCCGGCGGCCAGATCATCGATGGAGTCGTGGTCCGCGGCCAGCTCACGCATCATGGCCGACTCGGTCGGGCCAGGGGAGACCGTATTGATGCGCACGCCGAAGGGCACCGTTTCCATGGCCAGCACCCGCAGCGCCTGGCGCATTCCCGCCTTGGAAGCGCTGTACGCCGCCTGGCGCATGCGTGGCATCCGGGATGCGATCGACGCCACTCCCACGATGGCTCCCGAGCCGCGACCCACCATGTGGCGCGCATACGCCTGGGCGACGAAGAAGTTGCCCAGCAGGTTCACGGCGAGCACCTGCTGGAACTCGTCCCAGCTGGTGTCCAGCGCCGGCGAGGCACGGAAGATGCCGGCGACCACGGCGACCCGCTCGGCCTCCGCGGACATGGCCACGAGTGCCGTGATAGATCCGTGGTCCGTGACATCGACGACCTGTGCATCCGTGGGCACGCCCACGGCGGTCAACTCCCGGGCCAGCGCGGTCACCAGTCCCTCATGGATGTCGGCCACGACGAGCCGTTCGGTCCAGGCCTCGGCAGCCAGGCGTCGCGCGATCTGTTCGCCGATGCCCTGTGCCGCGCCAACCACCACGGTCGTGCCGCCCATCGTCGTGCCATCCTCCCCAGGGTGCCGCTGCACGGAGGGACCTCCGTGGCTGGTGTTCTCGGACGAGAAGAGCCTATCATCAGTGTGAAGTCCCGCAAGACCCCGGATCGTCGTCGATCGCGCTGGGAGGTGCCCCTCGTGCATGGCCTGATACGCACTTTGCCGCCAATGGGCATGTCTTGGGTCTGGGTGAACGGCGTGGCCGTCGTCCGGGATGTGTCGCTGACGGGTGCCCCGCCCGGTTACGTGCTTCGACGAGCAGGGGAGGCGGCATGACCGGATGGGCGGACGAAGGCCTGCTGGCGACCATCGAGCAGACCCCCGTGATGCTGCTCGAACGGTCCGTCCTTGCCGACAACGTGGCCCGGATGGCGGCCGCGACCACGACGGCTGGGGTGGCTCTTCGTCCCCACGCCAAGACCCACAAGCTGCCCCAGGTCGCGCGGATGCAGGTCGCGGCGGGCGCCGTGGGCATCCAGGTGGCGACGCTGCACGAGGCGGAGGTGTTCGCGGACGCCGGTGTGAACGACATCCTCGTCGGGTTTCCCATCGTGGGTACGGTCGGCATCCGGCGGCTGGTGGCGCTCGCCGGCCGGTGTCGCATCTCCGTCAGCCTCGATGCGATGGAGGTGGCCCGGCCGATCGCCGCGGCTGCCCGGAGTGCCAGTGTGGACCTGGCCATGCGCCTCGAGATCGACACCGGCCTCATGCGCGTCGGGGTGCAGCCGGATGCCGCTCTCGCCATGGCGACCCAGCTCGCGGCGCTGCGAGGGATCACGTTCGCCGGCGTCATGACCCACGAGGGCCAGCTGTATGGCCAGGCGCGGGACCGGGCGACCCTGGCCGCGACTACGGCGGACATCGCGGCCCGGATGGTGACGGTCGCCGAGCGCATCCGGGCCGCGGGCATCGACTGCCCCAGCGTGTCCATCGGATCGAGCGCCACTGCTGCCGCAGGGATGCGCGCGGCGGGTATCACGGAGGTCCGGCCGGGCACCTACGTGTTCAACGACGGCACCCAGCTGGGACAGGGCTCCGCGACCCTGGACCAGATCGCCACGGTGGTGGTGGCCACGGTCATCAGCCGCCCGGA
>JBBQNA010000274.1:0-4219 GCA_038329515.1 Candidatus Limnocylindrales bacterium
CATCAACGGCTACCTCGCGTTGCGCCCGTCACGCGTCGCGGTCCGCTTGGACTGGAGCCCGCAGCACCTCATCGTGGCCGTCCGGGCGGCATGGCTGCGTGATCCACACATGGCCGGTGACGTCGGCGGCCCGGCAAGCACCGAGATCCGGGAGGACCTGCCGCCGGCGCTGCGCGAGATGATCGAGCAGAATCGGGCTGGGGAACGTCAATCGACGACAGAGGCGCACTCGCTCGCCCCTGACCTCGTCGCCGACCTCGCCGACCGGGCGCGTGTCATGGGCGTAGGCATGGTCGTGAGCCCGGACGGCGCGACCGTGGAGCTGCGCGTCGCCATCGACGCCTGACGCGTCGCCCGCGCGGGTCGCGGCGTGGGAGTCGCTGGTGTGGCGATGCGTGTGCCAGGTGGTGCGTGCGGGCCACGGCCGCGACCACCCTGAGCACGCGGTACGCCATCCGTTCCGGGGGGGAGGGACCCCTTTCCCATACCTCGTGCCGTCGGCGGGCCCTACGGTCGAACCACGTCCGGCTTTTTGGACGCATTCATCTCCTGGAGGCCTTCATGTTCCAGGTTCGCGACGAGGACAGCGAAGAGCTGTTCGAGGGCGAGGAGGGTCAGGGTCTGGTCGAATACGGCCTGATCCTGGGGCTCATCGCGATGATCGCGATCACAGCGGTGATGTTCCTCGGAACGAGCATGAACACCATGTTCTCGAACCTGGGTAACTCGATCTAGACGGGACTCCGCTCCGATCGCACGTCAGGACGCCGGCGGCAACGCCGGCGTCCTTGCATGTCCGGGACCCGCGCGCCGGGCGGCAACGACGCGCTTCTGGGGCTGGCGGCCAGGCGGCGCGCTTCTGGGCCGGCGGCCAAGCGGTGAGCTCACGCCTGGTGTGCACCAACAGCGGCGGGCGGCCAGGCGGCGCGCTCACGCCTGGTGTGCACCAACAGCGGCGGGCGGCCAGGCGGCGCGCTCACGCCTGGTGTGCACCAATGACCAGCTGCGCTGCCGCCTGACACCTAACGGGCGCCCGTCGGATGAGCGACGCGCTTCTGGGCCGGCGGGCGGCGCGGGCATGGACGTACCCGGAGTCGGCGACAGGTCAACTGATCGATGGTGCACGGCGGGTGTGCAGCGCCCGAACGGCCACGTCGATGGTGCACGGCGGGTGTGCAGCGCCCGAACGGCCACAGGGGCGGCGCGCGCGGAAGACTGGCGCACAGGACCGCCAGAGGTCCTACGCGCAGGCCGTTCCCAGCGACCCGGTCGGATGGCTGCATATTGGTACGGTCGTCCCATATCGAGGGTGCCGGCTGCTGCGCCATTGTGCCGACATCGTCCTCAACGACGAACTTCGAGTGAAAGGAGGTACATACACAATGGCAGCTCTCATCACTTGGCTGTCGGCCGCCGTCCACCGCGACGAGGAGGGACAGGGTCTGGCCGAGTACGCACTCATCCTGGCTCTTATCGCGATCGTTGTGATCGGCGCCGTGATCTTCCTCGGTGGCCAGATCAACACCATCATGAGCAACGTCGGCACGAGCATCTAGCTCCTTCCGAACCTTTGACTGGGCGGCGCTTCCGATGGGAGTGCCGCCCTTCGTGATTCCGGGGGGCTCCCTTCGGGTCCGCCCCGTCCTTGACTCGTCTGTGTCGGATCATATCCGTCGTGTTCCCGGCGGGCGGGATCGGGATCGAGCACGGCCGACGGGGCGAGCCCCGGTTCCCCGCTCGCCATGTGCCCCCAAAGGCGGCATCCCTTGCGGGAATGCCGCCCTTCTTCGTCCCCGGCCCGACCCCGACCAGACCGGCCCGCACCCCTCCCCCCGGACGCCGACCCCCTCGGTCCCGTCCGGTCCATACCGTCCTATCAGTCATAGCCCTTTCGTCATCTCGTCCGACCGGTCCCGGCTTCATACAGTCGGAGTGCCTGTCACCGCAATGTGGAGACCATCTCTTGAAGCGCTCGAACCGCCTGATGCTCCTGGTGGGCGTCCTCTTGGCCGTGGTGGCCTTTGGAGGCGTCCTGATGTTCGGCTCGAAGTCCGGCACGAATGGGCCGGCCGCGCCGCAGACCGTATCGGTGGTCACCGCGCTGCAGGACGTGGCGCTGGGCTCGACCCTGACCCCCGAAGCACTGACCACGATCGATCTTCCGACCGGAGATGCGATCGACACCTTCCGCGATCCCGTTCAGTTGCAGGGCCTGGTCGTTCGACGGACCGTGCGCGCCGGGACACCCTTCACCTCTGCCGACTTCCAGAGCGGCTCCGTCAGCGCCATCGATGTGACCTCCGGACTGAAGCCAGGGCAGCGCGCCATGGCCATCCCGGTCAACTCGCTGTCGGGCGTGGGTTCGCTCATCCAGGCAGGTGACTACGTCGATGTGATGCTCGCCATCACCGACCAGCCTGATCCCAACAAGGCCCCCGTCGTCGGCGAGTTCCGGGACGAGAGCGGCCTGCCCGCGACCAAGATCCTCGATGAGTGGCTGAACAACACCACGATCAAGGTGCTGGTCCAGAACGTGCAGATCCTGGGGACGCTGCTGCCGACTGCCGGCACAGACTCCACCCAGATCGACCCCAACACCGGCCAGCCGGCCACGGGCGGCTCGATCGCGATCCTGAGCGTCACGCCCGACCAGGCGGAGATGGTCCGCTTCGCACAGCTGGACGGGAACCTGTACCTGCTGCTGCGCGCGCCCGACGACGTCGATGCACCGGACGTCCAGACCACGGGCATCACGCTCCGTGAGCTGGTCGACCAGCACGGCGTGCTGCCGCCGCGCGTGATCATCACCAAGCTGCCCTGATCATCGAGGTACCGAGCACCGTGATGACCATCAGGAGGCTCCGGCGTGGCTGACACCATCAGGGTCATCGTCGTCGACGACATCCCCGAGACGCGTGAGCATCTCGCCAAGCTGCTGTCATTCGAGACCGATATCGAGGTGGTCGCGGTCGCAGCCTCAGGCCTCGAGGCCATCGAGGCAGCGACCCGGCTCTCACCCGATGTGGTGCTGATGGACATCAACATGCCGGGCATGGACGGCATCGCTACCACCGAGGAGCTCGGGCGCGCGGCGCCTGCCACCTCGGTCGTGATGATGAGCGTCCAGGGCGAGGCCGATTACCTCCGTCGCTCGATGCTCGCCGGTGCCCGCGAGTTCCTGGTCAAGCCGTTCAGCTCCGATGAGCTGTGCGCGGCCATCAGGGGCGTGCATGCCCGCGAACGCGAGAAGATGGACCGGTTCGCGGCCCAGCCCAAGACCACCAGCGCGTTGTCCATCCCGGTCCAGCGAGAGGCCGGTCGCGTCATCACCCTCTTCTCGCCCAAGGGTGGGGTCGGGCGCACGACGCTGGCCGTCAACCTGGCGGTGGCCATGGCCTCCGACATGGGCCGTTCGGTGGCACTCATGGACGCCAGCTTCCAGTTCGGCGACGTGGGCGTGCTGCTCAACCTGAACCCACGCAACAAGTCCATCGTGGACATCCTCGGTGACGCCGAAGGCGGCAACGAGGTCATCGACAACGCGCTCATCAGCCACAGCACCGGCATCCGGGTGCTTCTCGCACCGCCCAGCCCCGAGATGGCCGAGCTGGTGACCGTGGAGCACATCCGGCGGATCATCGACCGGCTCCGGGCGACCCATGACGTGGTCATCGTCGACTGTTGGCCGATGATCCAGGACTCCACCCTGGCGCTCCTGGACATGTCCGACCTGGTCCTGGGGTTGCTGACCCTGGAGATCACCAACATCAAGAACATCCGCCTGTTCCTCGAGGTCGCGGACCAGCTTGGCTACAACAACGACAAGCTGCGGCTGGTCCTCAATCGCGCGGACTCGGCATACGGCATCCGTATCGCGGATGTCGAGAACTCCATCGGCCGCAAGGTCGATCACACGGTGGTGTCCGATGGCCGGACCGTGGTCTACGCCCTCAATCGGGGCGTGCCCTTCGTGTGGAGCAACAAGCAGGCACAGGTCAGCCAGGACGTCCTGAGCATCGCTCGGGCCGTCGCCGGTGACGCCGCGGTCGTGGCGACTCCGGAGCGGGCCCCTGCCCCCCGAAAGCTGTTCGCATGGCGCTGACGATGACCGACCACCGTCGCAGCCCGTACCAGGGGAGATGACCCGATGTCCCTGTTGAGGCGCATCGAGAGCGCTCGTCCAGGCGCTGAAGGAGCGCTACCGGTCCCGCCGGGCCAG
>JBBQNA010000275.1:0-4151 GCA_038329515.1 Candidatus Limnocylindrales bacterium
ACCGTACCCGAAGGGCGCGGTGGGTGGTCCCGGAGGCAGGATCGTGGAAGGCTACCATCGAGGGCCGTGAGTGTCACCTATCCGGCGCACGCCGATCAGCGGCCCGGGGCGTGGCTCGCTCTTCGCGCTGGTACTGTGGCGCCATCATGATGGCCCGCACCCAGATCTCCCTGACACCGGAAACACACCGGCTGGCCCGGCGGCGGGCAGCGGAGCGAGGTGTCTCCCTGGCGGC
The DNA here is from genome assembly GCA_038329515.1 of Candidatus Limnocylindrales bacterium. Lineage (GTDB taxonomy): Bacteria > Chloroflexota > Limnocylindria > Limnocylindrales > CSP1-4 > JAFMJV01. The sequence continues at coordinate 236 of JBBQNA010000275.1, forward strand.
GTATCTGGGGTCACTCGTGGAGCGGGATCTGGCGGGTCCCCCGCGGCCAGCCGCCAACATCACGGCCTTGTTCGACCTCGGGGCCTCGGACGGTTCGGATGTGGCGCAGCACAAGGATGCATACGTCCGGGCAGCAGTAGCGGCGGGCCGACGGCGCCGGTGACCACCTGAGCGGCCCGCCATATCGGGCAGCCCACGTACACTCCGGGCATGGCATCGCTGCGCGTCGCACTGGCCCAGATCGCACCCAGGCTGGGCGCACTCGATGACAACCTGGCCCGACACCACGAGCTGATGGGCGCCGCGCGGGCCGCGTCGGCGGACCTGCTGGTGTTCCCGGAGCTCGGTCTCACGGGCTATCTGCTCCAGGACCTCAATGCGGAGGTGGCCATGCGCGCGGATGACCCGCGGCTGCTTGCGCTTGCGCGGGCGGGTGATGGCATGTCGGTGGTGGTCTCGTTCGTGGAGGAGTCGGACGATCACCGGCTGTTCATCGCCGCGGCACTCCTGGAGGATGGCGGCATCCGCCACATCCACCGTAAGGTGTTCCTGCCCACGTACGGCCTGTTCGACGAGCGTCGCTTCTTCGCCGCTGGCTCCGTCATCCGGGCCACTGACAGCGCATTGGGACTGCGCCTGGGCATCTCGGTCTGCGAGGACTTCTGGCACCTGGCCACCCCTCAGCTGCTGGCGCTCGACGGCGCGCAGGTGCTCATCAATGTCTCGTCGTCGCCCGGTCGCGACATCGCCGCCGGCAGCCCCGAGGGGCTGGGCACCGCGACCTCGTGGCGGACGCTCAATCGGACGTATGCCCAGTTGACGACGAGCTACGTGATCTTCGTCAATCGGGTGGGCGTCGACGAGTCCATCAGCTTCTGGGGTGGCTCGGAGGTCGTGGGGCCATTCGGCGCGACCGTGTACCAGGCGCCGCTCCATGAGGATGGCGTGTTCTTCGCGACCATCGACCCCAGTGAACTGCGCCGGGAGCGCATCGCCAACCCACTGCTGCGCGACGAGCGCCCGGAGGTGGTCCTGCGCCAGCTCGAGCGCATCGCCCGCACGCGTGCCGGTGACCCGATCGACGATGGGGGACCATCGTGAGCGCTCCGGAGGTGGTGCCCGCCCAGCCCGTCGAGCCGGCGTTCGAGCTGCCGCCGGAGCTGGCCATCGATACCCACAGCGCGCGACGGATCATCGTGGGCTTCATCCGCGCACAGCTCCAGCAGGCGGGTTTCGAGCGGTTGGTGCTGGGTCTCTCGGGCGGCATCGACTCGGCACTCGTGGCGTACCTCGCCGCGGAGGCGGTCGGCGCACCGAACCTGCTGTGCGTGATGATGCCCTACCGCACCTCGTCGCCCGACTCACGAGGCGACGCCGAGACCGTGGCCGCGGACATCGGCTGCCCCGTTGAGCTGGTGGACATCAGCCCCATGGTGGACGCCTACTTCGAGGTCGCCGGGGGCCCGGGAGCCCGCGATGCCAGCTCGCTGCGACGCGGCAACCTCATGGCCCGCACCCGGATGATGGTGCTCTACGACCGCTCCGTGACCTGGCGCGGCCTGGTCATCGGCACTGGCAACAAGACCGAGACGCTCATCGGCTACACCACCCTGTTCGGGGACAGCGCATGCGCCTTCGCACCCATCGCGGACCTGTACAAGTCGCAGGTGCGCCAGCTGTCCGTGGCGCTCGGTGTGCCGGACGCGGTCGTGCGCAAGGCGCCATCTGCCGACCTCTGGCCGGGCCAGACCGACGAGACCGAGGTCGGCTTCTCGTACGCGACCATCGACCGTATCCTCTTCCGCCTGGTGGATGGCCGCCGCTCCATCGAGGAGCTGGTGGAGGAGGGGTTCGAGCGGGAGATGGTGGAGCGTGTGGACCGGCTCGTCGCAGGCGCCGAGTTCAAGCGTCAGATGCCGCCCATCGCCAAAGTCGGGCCGCGGACCGCGGGTATCGACTACCTGTACCCCCGACGTCGGCCGCGCTCGACGCGTGGCTGAGGAGCCGATCTCGCCGGAATCGGTGGCAGCTGGTGCCACGGCAGAGGGCCCCGGCATCCTGTACGTGGTCGCGACGCCCATCGGCAACCTCGGGGACATGACCCTCCGAGGGATCGCGGTGCTGCGATCGGTGGCGGTCGTGGCCGCCGAGGACACCCGCCTCACGCGGCGCCTGTGGGCACGCCACGGCATCGAGACGCGCCTCGTCAGCTATCACGCCCAGAGCAGCGACCGGCGAGCCCAGGAACTGCTGGCACGACTGCGCAGCGGTGACGACGTGGCGCTCGTCACGGATGCCGGCACACCACTCGTGAGCGATCCGGGTGGCGAGCTGGTCAGCGCCTGGGCCGGCGAGGGAGGTCGGGTGGTGCCCATCCCGGGCGCCTCCGCGGTCCTCGCAGCGCTCGTGGCGAGCGGCATCCCGGCGCCCCGCTGGGCATTCGAGGGGTTTCTGCCGCGACGGGGCCGCGAACGACGGGAGCGCATCACGCGCATCGCCGCGGACGACCGAACGACGGTGCTGTTCGAGGCACCGGGTCGGGCGGCGGCGACCCTCGCCGACCTCGCCGAGGCATGCGGCGTAGAGCGTCGCGGCGCGTTGTGCCGGGAGCTGACCAAGCTGCACGAGCAGGTCCGGCGCGGCACGCTCGAAGAGCTCGCCGCCGAGGCCACCGCTGATCCACCCCGGGGCGAGGTCACCATCGTGGTCGCGGGCGGCACGGGTGTGGCGCCCATCGGCGTCGAAGCTGGCGCCGGTACGCCCATCGATATCGCCGAGGGGCGCCAGCGTGTCACACGACTCATGGCGGCGGGTCAGACTCGGGGGAGCGCCGCCAAGGCCGTCGCTCGTGAGACCGGACTGTCGCGTCGCGAGCTGTTCATGCACGACCAGGAGGAAGCCTGATGTCCGTCCCCATCCTTCGGGACCTGACGCCCGTTGGCCGGATGGTCGTCATCGGGACGCTGCTCATCAGCCTCCTGTCCATCGTCATGGAGTGGGTGCTGGGATTCCACGGCACCCCGGTATTCCTGGTCAGCGCCGCTGGCATCCTGGGCCTGGCGTATGTCGTGGGTATCTCCACGGAGCGCCTGGGCGGACTTGCGGGTCCCCAGGTGGGCGGCATCCTCAACGCCACGTTCGGCAACATCGCGGAACTCATCATCGCGTTCTTCGCCCTCTCGGCGGGGCAGCTCGCGGTGGTCAAGGCGTCCATCACGGGTTCCATCATCGGCAACCTGCTGCTGGTCCTCGGCGCCAGCCTGCTGCTGGGTGGCCTGCGTCACGGAACCCAGAAGTTCTCGGCCAAGATCGCGAGCATGGACGCCACGATGCTGGTGCTTGCGGTCATCGGCCTGTTCGTGCCTGCCATGTTCGCGCTGTCCACGGTCGCCGGGCCCAAGGGCCATCGCATCGAGGAGAGCGTCCTCGTCTCGATCATCCTGCTGGTGCTCTACTTCGTGAACCTCGCCTACCGGTTCAGGCATCCGGAGCAGGTGCTGGGTGGCCAGGAGCCGGAGGGACACGCGGGCCCCGCCTGGGCGCCCAAGGTAGCCATCGCGGTCCTGGGTGGTGCGGCTGCCCTGCTGGCGGTGCTGTCGGAGCAGCTGGTGGGTGCCATCGACCCGTTCATCGAGCAGTTCGACCTGACGCCGTTCTTCGTGGGCGTGATCCTCATCCCGACCATCGGCAACCTGTCGGAGCACCTCGTGGCGGTCCAGCTGTCGCTCAAGGACCGGGTCGACTTCACGATGGCCGTGTCCATGGGCAGCAGCCTCCAGGTGGCGCTGTTCGTGGCGCCCGTGCTGGTGCTGCTGGGGCTCGTCGTCAACCAGCCCATGGACCTCGTGTTCGCGCCCCTCGAGGTCGCTGCGGTCGCAGCTGCGGCAGGCATCGCCGCGCTCGTGTCGCTGGACGG
>JBBQNA010000276.1:0-4128 GCA_038329515.1 Candidatus Limnocylindrales bacterium
AATCCTGAGCGCGCCATGTCGTGGTGTACCAGGAAAGCCCTGCCGCCGGCGGATCGACGTCCGTCTTCGAATCGTTGTGGATGCCATAGGAGGTGTAGTTGTAGAAGAACGGTGCGCCGCTGTCGCCTTCGGAGGCATCGAAATCGGCTCGCCAGAGGTTGTTGACTGCGTGTCCGTCGACGCTGGACTTGTTGATGTCAATGCCGTCGATGTGTCCGCAGAGATATCCCGAGACTGCGGCGCCCCTGCACACAGGGTCACCCTCCTGCTGCGCGGAGTTGTACTGGATCGCGGACCACGCTCTCACGATGACGCTCCCGCCGCCGTAGAACTGGTCGTGGGGTGTCACACCCGAGCCATGGTCCACGTCGATCCAGCCCGCATCCGCTTGCGACGTCCCACTCACGATGGTGTCGCCCAGTGCGTCCCCGATCTCTTGACCATTGTGTTTCCAGTCGATGCCAGTGCCGCCCTCGTTCTGGATGCAGTGTCCCGCAGTCATCATGACCAGGTTCGTACCCTTGCGGGCCATGAACGCCGACGTGCAGAAGTGCAGGTTGACGGTCTGGATGATCTTGATCCCACCCTTCCAGGGCTCCGAGGTGTTTCCGGGGTCCTTGTAGCCGCAGTCCGACCGGGACGAGAAGCTGTCTTCGTCGATGCCTCCGACTACCTCGGTGATGACGAGGGGGCCATACCGCTCGGCGAGGTACTCGTCGGCGTGGGCTGCCGGCCTCTTCAGCGTGACTATGACGCGGTTGGCGCGCTGGTCGACTCCGACGGTCTGCGCAAGGATGCCGTCAGCGATAATGGTCTCGAAGTCCTCGGTGATGCTGTCCTGGATTGCGTGCAGCGTCGACATCGTCTCATCTGCGTGTGCCACGGTAAAGGTCGCGTTGTCTGGCGCAAGGGAGCGGATGGCGCTCCGATGGCCCTCGATATCCGCGGTGAACCAGAACAGGGCACGGCCACCATCGCGCTGGTCGAAGACTAAGCCCGAATAATCCGGTTGACTGAGCGCGTATTCGACTGCGTCCTGCATGCCCGCCCGAACGTGATCGCGCCGGGTCAGATCCTGCGCTTCCTCGTCAGAGAGCGGAACACCCCATTGAAGATTCGGGAAACCGGCTGGGTCTTGCATCGTATCTTCGACGAACTGGCTTCCGGACCTCAGCCCAAAGCTATCGCGGAATCGGATCGCGTTAGGGACGCTGTGTGCCATGTCCGACCCTTCGGATGCCGACACCGGTGCGAGGCTGGTCAACAACGCCGTACCCAATGACAGGACCATGAGTGCCACTGCAACCGGCATCGATGCCGGTCGCGTCGTTCGGGTGAGTCCGGGGGTCATCGGGTGGGGGAAGCTGAGGTTGGACAAGAGTTCCTCCTTGACTGACGGCCCCTTGGCGTTGGCGACGGATCCGAGCACCGGAGAAGGCATGGTTAGTGTCTCGAGAGGTGCGACCGTCGTACAGTCGTAGAATCACGGAATGTGAGATTGCGGGCCCGGCAATCACCGGCAAGAGCATCCTCCTGCCAAGCCACCGACCTGTACATCCTGGTCGCGAGCATGTCCCCGACGCCGTTGGCCGACGCAGGCATCCGCCCGGTGCGTCCCGCATCCGGCCTTGATGCTGGGTTCGGCTCTGCCGTCGACCTCGACCGGTGGGTCGCCCGACATGGGCCCACCCGCCACTTACCTCCGGACACCCCGTGTCGGCACCGTCGCGTCCCACAGCACCGGTAGGGTCCTGAGGTCCGCCGCGTGATCCAGACCCGTGACCAGTGCTGCCGACCGGATAGGAGGCAGCCATGGCCCTGGGAAGACGGGCGTACCCGGCCGAGTTCCGTCGTCGGGTGCTCGACCTGCTCGAGACCGGCCGCAAGGTCGTCGACCTGTCGCGCGACCTCGGTGTCAGCGAGCAGGCCATCTACAACTGGCGGCGGCAGGAACGCATCGATCGTGGGCTCGTCCCTGGCCTGACCTCAGTCGAGCGGGAGGAGCTGGCAGCCGCGAAGCGGCGGATCGGGGAGCTCGAGGCGGAGCTCGCGGTCCATCGTCGTGCCTCGGAGCTGCTCGCGGAGCACCGGGGCCCAAAAGCAGGTTCGCGGCGATCACCGTGATGGCCGCGGAGGGTCACCCCATCAAGCTCGGCTGCCGGCTGCTCCACGTGTCGGAGTCCGGCTTCTATGCCCAGCGCAGCCGGCCACCGTCCGTGCGGTCGTTGGAATGTCATCGTGCACTACCCAATCTCCGCCGCATGCACCTCAGTACCGGGAGAGCGCGGCTGATACTTCGTCCGATCGGGGCGCAGTGCCACCCGTCGGACACCCATGAGGGTTCTCCCTGATTGACCCCCCTCCTGCCAGTGAGTACCAATATGGGTGTGTGGAATGTCGTCGCGTGTCCGGCCGCTCCCGCACGGGCCGGTGATGTCGAGCGCTCATCGCTGACGCTGGGCACCACAGCACGGATGACCCCGCCCTCGCCCTCGCTGGAGGACATGCCAGGCACCCGACGCGCCCAGCGGGAGCAACCGCCCGAATCTCAGGGCTGGGAACTCGGTGGTCGTCGGTCGCTCAGGCCCGCTGCCATCGGCGGCAGCTTCGATCCGCGGAGCCACGGCAAGTATCCAGATGGTGCCGGCGCCTTCGAAGAGCATCTGGACGGGACTCGGACCGACGACGGTCCGCCGACGCTCGCCCGAGGCGGCTCGTCGCTGTTGGCCCACGCCGTCCCTCTCAAGGGGCACCGACGACCCAAGGTATCCTTCGGGCGGTGCGAACCCCGATGCGCGCCTCCCACCTCGGTGGTTAGTCGGTGAACTTCGCGACCCTCCAGTACGCGGTGTTCCTGCTCCTGGTCGTCGTTACCTACTGGGCGATCCCCAGGCGTGCCGGTCGCTATCTGCTGATCGGCGCCAGCCTGTTCTTCTATGCCTCCTGGAACGTGCTCTACGTCCCTGGATTCGTGGTCCTGATCCTCGCGAACTGGACGCTCGGCCTGTTGGCGGCACGTCCCGGCAGGGCGCGCCTGGCAGTGGCCCTCGCCGTCCTCCTGGACCTCGGCCTGCTGGCAGTCGTCAAGTACCTGGATTGGACCCTCGGAGGTACAAGCGGACTCCTGGCATGGGTCATGGGCACCTCGAACACGTGGCAGCCGCTCGGCATCATCCTGCCGCTCGCGATCAGCTTCGTGACCTTCACCCAGATCGCCTACGTCGTGGACATCGCCCGCGGCGGCCCGCCGGAGCGGCACCTGGGTCGGTATGCCCTCTTCGTGTCGTTCTTCCCGCACCTGATCGCAGGTCCCATCATGCGGGCGCATGAGTTCCTGCCCCAGGTCCGTCACCCTCGACCTTTCTCGGTGCAGTTCGCCCGACTCGCCATGCCCCTGCTCGTGGGCGGACTGTTGAAGAAGACCATCGGGGACACGCTCGCGCCGACCGTGGACCTCGCCTTCGGTGACCCGGCCGCCCTCGGGACGCTGGCCCTCTGGATCGGCGTCGTGGCCTTCGCCTTCCAGGTCCTGCTGGACTTCTCGGGCTATACCGACATGGCACTCGGGTCCGCCTGGCTGATGGGTTTCCAGCTGCCCCCGAACTTCGACTGGCCGTATCGATCCACGAGCGTGGGCGAGTTCTGGCGGCGCTGGCACATGACCCTGTCGCGCTGGCTGCGGGACTACCTCTACATCCCCCTCGGTGGCAACCGGAAGGGTCGAGGGCGGACGTATCTGAACCTGCTGCTGACCATGGTCCTGGGCGGGGTGTGGCACGGCGCGGGTATCACGTTCGTCATCTGGGGTGCGTGGCAGGGCGCCGGCCTCGCGGTCAACCGATGGTGGACCGAGAGCGTCCGGCCCCGAGGGGTCCCTGGTCTGCCCACCCTCGTCGCCTGGGCCGCGACCTTCGTCTTCACGCTCGTCGGGTGGGTGTTCTTCCGGGCCCCGTCACTGGGTGATGCGACCGACTACATCCGACGGATGTTCATCCCACATGGTCTGACCGATCTCCACGGCATCTCGCCCATCATCCCGCTCCTGCTGGGCCTGCTGATCGTGGGGCAATGGCCAGGGTGGGTGGCCCTGGCCCACCGGCTGCTCCCTGCGGGGTCGATGGGTCGCTA
>JBBQNA010000277.1:0-4112 GCA_038329515.1 Candidatus Limnocylindrales bacterium
ACACACGGCGGCCTGGATGTGCCGCGCGAACAGCCGCGAGGGTCGCGGCGATCGCGGTCGGGTGATGGCCGTAGTCGTCCAGCACCAGCACGCCGCCCGGTTCGCCCTTGACCTCCATCCGGCGACCGACGCCCCGGAAGCCCTCGATGCCGGCCGCGATGTCGTCCAGGGACACTCCCAGTTCGAGCGCGGCACCCGCCACGCACACCGCGTTGGCGGCGTTGTGACGACCCACCAGTTTGAGCGTGACCGTGCGACGGGCGCCCGCCAGGTCGAGCTTCAGCTCACCCGTATCGGCGACATGACCGGTGACCGCACGCACTGCGGTCGCGGGTCCGAGTTCCGCGCCCAGCTCCGTGAGGCCGACACGCACCACCCGCCCCGGCCAGTCGGCGAGACGCGTCAGCAGCCGGCACACTCCCGCATCGCCGACGTTCGCGACCAGCGTCCGGTCCGCAGCTCCCGGAGCACGCAGCCAGGACTCGAACGCGTCCAGCACCGCGGCCTCATCCGCGAATACGTCGGGGTGATCCCACTCCGCGTTGAGCAGCACCGCCACGTCCGGCCGATACGCGTCAAAGTTGCCGGCGTACTCGTCCGCCTCCACCACGAACGCTGTGCCACTGCCCCATCGCGCGGTCGTGGCCGCGCCACCGGTCACATCCGGTGGCAGCAACGCACCCACGAACGCGGCCGGGTCCAAGCCCGCCGCGACCAGCACGTGCACCAGCCAGCCCGACGCCGTGGACTTGCCGTGGGTGCCCGCGATGCACACCAGGCGCCCGCCGAGGGTCGCCGCGACATCCGCGATGACCTGCTGCCACGGCTCGGGCGTGAGGCCATGGTCACGCGCCGCGACCAGCTCCGGATGATCCGGGGCGACCGACGTGAGGGCCTTGGTGGCTGCCACGCGGTCCACCAGCAGCAGCTCCCCTGCCCCCACGTGGGCCGCATCGTGTGACGACGCGAATGGGATGCCGGCCGCCTCGATGGCCACGGTGTAGGGCGAGCTGCCGCCCACATCACAGCCGCTGACCGCGGCCCCTGCGTGCCATGCCAGGAGTGTCGCCGCAGATGCGCCCGCGCCCCCGGCACCGATGATGTGGATGCGCTCGCCAGCCCGGATGGGCCGTGCCGCCCGGGCTGGTGCGAGCCCTGCACCCACATCTGCAGCCGTGCGGGTCACCGGGTCACCGGCCGGCCACGTCCAGCAGCAGCCGCAGCGCCGCGTGGGCGCTGTCTCGCTTGTTGGCGGAGCGGTCACCAGTCCAGAGATGCCGCTCGACCACGGTCCCGGCCGCGTCGGCGACCGCCACATAGACCAGGCCGACCGGCTTGGTGGCCGTGCCGCCCGTCGGTCCCGCGATGCCCGTGACCGCGACACCGAAGCGGGTGCTGAACCGGCTCCGGGCGCCCTCTGCCAAGGCGCCTGCGACCTCCTCGGAGACGGCGCCATGGGTCAGGATGAGCGTCGCCGGCACACCCGCCAGCTGCTGCTTGAGGGCGTCGCTGTACACGATCGCGCCGCCCATATACCAGGTGCTGGAGCCGCTGATCTCGGTCAGCACATGACCGATGAGGCCGCCGGTGCACGACTCCGCGGTGGAGACCGTGGCACCCAGGTCACCCAGTCGTCGACCGACCTGGACCGCGATGCGGACCAGCTGGTCCGTCGATGTGTCGCTCACCGGACCCGCGTCGGTGCCTTGCCCTTCTCGATGCGCCAGACGCCCTGGGTCGCCCGCTGTCCGAGCACGGTTGGCGCGTCACCCTGGACGCCGACGATGGTCGAGCGCTCGTAGCCCGTGTTGATGAGCACGCTCTGCCTGGCCACGACGACGACCCGTTCGCCATTGGCGAAGATGGACCCCGGTTTGTATGGCTTGTCGTCGATGAAGACCTGGACCCAGGCCCGACCCTTTGGCGTCGTCCCGATCTCGACGGCAAACCCGGTGTAGGCCACGCTGACCGTGACCGTCTGGGTGGTGCTGGCGAGGGCATCCGTGGCCACCGTCGTGACCTCGATCGCCCAGCGACCCTGGGCCAGGACCAGCGTGCCGCTGTAGGCACCGCCCTTGACGTCCAGGCGCAGGTTCCCTGGGGTGCCGGGCGCCTTGCCCGAGCCAGCCCACGTCGGCGTGACCCGGACGGTCGCCGCATCCGTGGTGCCCTTGACCGAGACGGTCGGGTCGGTGCTTCGGGCACCATCGGCGGGGGCATCGATGGCCAGCGCCGCCTGGCCGGCGACGACCACGCTGGGGCCCGTCGTCGGCAGCCCAGCCGGGTCATTCGACCTCGTCGGTTGGCCGGCCAGGCTCGACGGCGCGGGTGTCGGGATGGGCGTGGGCGAGGCGGGCAGAGCGACCGTGATGATGACCGGCAGGCTGGACGAGTCGCGACCGGTCTCTCGATCGCGAGCGCTGAGCGTGAACTCGTTGCTGCCCTTCTGGACGGCGACGGCCATGCTCCAACGACCCGCGTCGTCGCTGTCGACCGACTGGACCATGCCCCCGGCGGCGTCGAGCGCCTTCACCGTGGCATGCACCGGGCTCACACCTGCCAGCGTGTAGCTGGTCTGGTCGGGGCCGATCTGGACCAGTGACGGGCCATCCAGACGCAGCTCCGGCACTTGCGAGAACCGGAACAGCTGCATCCCGACATAGCCCAGGAACAGGACGACGACCATGCTCAAGGCGGCCGCGACCACCAGGCTGGGCGTGAACGTCAGGCCACGGCGCGGATCGGTCAACGGCTGCGGCGGCGGCACCATCGTCGTGGCACCTGCCGTACGCTGGGCGGGATCCTGCTCCTCACGCCACCGCTCCAGGACCTCCATTGGGTCCAGGCCCAGATACAGCGCGTAATTGCGCAGGAAACCCTTGGTGTAGACGGCTCCCGGCAGCTCGGCGTAGTCGCCGTCCTCGAGCGCTGACAGGTGGCGGGCTCGGATCTTGGTGTCTCGCTCTGCCCGGTACAGGTCGACGCCCTTCTTCTCCCGGGCGGCGTGCAGCAGGTCCCCCACGGACGGCGCGAGGGTCGCGTCGATCGGCGCGCGCTCACCCCGGAGGCGGCGGCCGACGCGGATCTGCTGGCGGGCGGTCATCGCTTCCGGTGTTCCCCTGTGGCTATCCTGGAGGCCGCCGGTGCCTGGGGCGTCGACGGGTGTCAAGGATACGACGTCGCGCCAGTGATCGGCCGTAGGTAGTCTTGGGGACTCCGATACACCGATCGGTGGTGCCTGTCGGCACCATCCGTTAGGGCGCGTCCACGTCCTCGGTGCTGCGCAACCAGTTCTCGGGTCCGTAGACCTGCCGGGGGGTTGCCGGATTTCGTGGGTCCTGGGGACCCACGATGCCCACCCGTTCCAGCTCGTCCATCAGCCGACTGGCCCGGTTGAAGCCCACCTTGAGCTTGGTCTGCATCATCGAGGTGCTCGCCTTGCCGGTCAGCATGACCAGCTCCGCGGCCCGTGGCGTCAGCTCGTCCTCGGCCATCTTGGCCAGCCAGCCGAACTCGCCGCCACCATCCTCGGCATCCTCGGCCGTGCCCGCCAGGACCTCGGGGTCGTAGGTCGGCGTGGGTTCCTGGGTGCGCCAGAAGTCGCACACCGCGTGGACCTCCGCGTCCGACAGGAAGACACCCTGCAGGCGCACCGGGCGCGGCAGGTCCGACGGCTGGTACAGCATGTCGCCCCGACCGATGAGGTCTTCTGCGCCCGGCTGGTCCAGCACCGTCCGGCTATCCACGTTGGACGCCATCGCGAACGCGATCCGGCTGGGCACATTGGCCTTGATGAGCCCCGTGACCACATTGACGCTCGGTCGCTGGGTGGCCAGCACGAGGTGGATGCCCACGGCGCGTGCCTTCTGGGCCAGCTTGACGATGGGGTCCTCGACCTTGCGTCCCTCGCGCATCATCAGGTCCGCCAGCTCATCGATGACCAGCACCAGGTACGGCAGACGCTCGTCCTCCTCGACCCGCACGCTCGCGTTGTACGCCGCCAGGTTGCGTTCGCCCTTGGCGGCCAGCAGCTTGTAGCGGTCCTCCATCTGGCCGACTGCCCAGCCCAGCGCTGCTCGCGCCTGCTGCGGCTCGACGATGACCTCGGTCTT
>JBBQNA010000278.1:0-4110 GCA_038329515.1 Candidatus Limnocylindrales bacterium
ACTGTTCATGGGCCTGTACGCGCGCTGGTATTGGGTCGCCTGAGTCCCTGCTGGGTCGCCTGAGTGGCGGGAAGACGGGGTCAGTGCAGGACGCGTGCCAAGTACCCGGCTGGTGGAACAGCACCGGCGACTGCCTCAGCTCCTGGCTGATGCAGCCGGGCAGTATGGCGAGCGAAGCGGGAGTTCCTGGCGACGACAGAACTGGGGTCGTTACTCCTGGCTGACGGCCACGAGCCCGTCCGTGCGCGCCTTGGTCGCATCGCGGCGTTCCTCGAAGCGTCGGGCGCTGGCGTCCAGGTCGGTCAGGTAGGTGGCCAGGCGTTGGCGCTCGATCTCTGCTTCCGGGCTCAGGCCTTCGAGCTCGAAGATGCGCCAGTGGCGCAGGATGGGCATCAGCACTTCGTCATGGAAGATGCGCATGTCGAACACGCCGGCGCGCGCCAGCTGGGTGGCCTTGCGCAGGTAGCCCGGGATGCTGGTGCCGGGCATGTCGAACGCGAGCACCTCCGCCACGATGGCCATCACCGCCTCGGAGGGCTGGATGAGGAGTGCCGCACCCAGGATGTCCCGATAGAACACCGAGTGCAGGTTCTCGTCCGCGGCGATCCGGATCATGATCTTGTCCGCGACCGGGTCCTGGGAGTAGCGGCCTGTGTTGCGATGCGCGATGCGGGTCGCGAGTTCCTGGAAGGCGACGTAGGCGAGGCCTCGGAGGGGGTCGATGGCGTCGCGGTCGTAACCCTTCATGACCATGCCCATACGGCCACGCTCGAGCAGCGTGGGATCGAAGTTGCGGGTCACCGTGAGGTAGTCACGCAGCACGATGGCGTGGCGCCCTTCCTCGGCGGTCCAGCGACCGATCCAGTTGATCCATGCGCCGTCACCGCGGCCGAACATGCCATGGATGAGGCGGTGGTAGCTGGGCAGGTTGTCCTCTGTGAGGAGGCCCACCTCGAACGCGATCTGGGCCACACCTGTCAGTCGCGGCTGGTCAGGGGTCCAGGGGTCCTTGTCGAAGTCCCGACCCAGTCGGTAGGGGATGAATTCGTGGGGGAACCACTCAACGGCCACCTTGTCGTGGCGATCATACAGTCGGCCAGCTTCCGGCTCGAGCTCGATGAGCAGGGCGACGGGGTCATAGGTCGGCACGTCAAGTCCTCAAAGCTGATGCTCGGCGGGCCGGGCAGGACGCCACATCGGCAACCTCGCGAACGACCGGGAGGGCACAAGGGTACGCCCGTTGGCCCACAGCGTCCCGTGCGAAGCGACGCGCAGTCAGGATGGCCTGCGTTCGGGGCTCAAGCCCACCAGAATGCCGTCCGAGAGGACAACGCAGATCGACGGCACTCGCTTGGGCGTAGCACGCGGAGTCATTCGCTGGGTGACCTGGTGGGCCGATGTCGGGCCCCGAGGAGTGCGGGATGGTAGGCTGTCTGTCTGCCTCCCCAGGGTCGACGTCACAGGTGCCTCCGGGTGGACAACGAACGAGGCTGAGCGATGCGACCGGGTAAGGGTTCTCCGTGGGCACGACAGGAAGTCCGCCCGATGCGTCTGGACGACTTCGCCGACCGCCTGGGCGACCGGGTGGACGCCATCAGGACCAGCCTCGATGGTCAGGAAGACGTCGCGGTCGTGGACGCCCGTGATCCACGCGGCGGCACGGACGCATTGCTCATCGCGACCCGTCGAGGGATCCTCGTCGCCTACCCCTGGTCGACCCTCGCAGCAACAGCAGCTGCGGCCACTGCGCCCGGCTGGGTCGCATGGGGTGATGTGCGTGCCTCGACGGTCCAGTCAGTGGCCCTCACCGCAGCCACGAACCTGACGACGAGCCCGACCACGACCGCTACTGCGACGACCGGCCCAGCAGTCACGCGTCACTCCTGCACCATCCTGCTGCGCGGCGTGGAGTTGACCGCGCAAGGTGATGGAGATGGCGGCAGGCGGGCCGTGGACGCCTTCCATGACGAGGTCGTCCGACGCGGGACCCCTTGGCACTACCCGTCGTAGATCATCCGCGCCCGGTCGTGGAGCGCCCGCACCCGTAGGCCACGTGCGCCACCCGGGTCAGCTGGTGGGTCCATCCTCCAGGACCGCGATGATGTTGCCCGACGGGTCGGTGAACCAGGCGATGGTCGGACCCTGACCCCGGGAGATGCCCTTTTCGTCCTGGTCGAAGCCGGGATACCGCTGCATCCTGACGCCAGCGGCGGCGAGATGGTCCACGGTCGCTTCGACATCCGCGACCGGGAAGTTCAGGATGGTATAGGTCGCCGGCACGAAGTCCGGCTTGTGATAGACCATGACCGTGGCGCCGCTGCCGAGCGTGATACCCAGCGTGCCCATCGGATGGTCCTTGACCGTCAGGCCCAGCGTCTCGCCGTAGAACGCCTTGGCGGCGTCCAGCTCGCGGACCGCGAAGCCGGAGAACCCGGGCGAGCCGGCCAGCATCGGGGCTGAACTGACGGCGAGCGGGACCCGCTCGCCGTCCTCGTCCGTGTCCGCTGCCGCATGCTCCGAGGACGGGTCGGGCACCAGCTGCACGTACGGTTCCATGCCGGCGGTGCCGCCGTCGAACGCCTCTGCGAATGCGTCATCCCCGGGGTTCACGGTGCGTCCATCGTGGTCAGCTGTCGACACGTCCCATCCTCCGTCGGCGGGCCGAGTGCCCGTAGGGGTGAACGGTACTCGCCGGGCGACTGCGGATGCGCGTGTAGCGGCCGCCTCCACCTTGCATCTTCGTGGCGCGTGGGCCCTCGGCGGTCAGCCCCCGCCGGCGATGTCCGGGGCCGTACGTCCCTGACCCTGCCGGCGGCGCTCGTACAGGTCCATGAGGGGGGTCACGGAGACACCATGCACGAGGATGGACGCCGCGACCACGGTCAGCGTCACCTGCGTCATCAGGCTCGCGAGAGCCGGGTCCAGACCGTGGTTGGTGGCGTAGGCAAGGTAGTAGAGGGACCCGATGCCCCGGATCCCAAACCAGGCACCCAGGGCGCGGTGCGGTCGCGCCAGGTCGGCGCCGACCAGCCCGACCAGCACGGCGACCGGCCGGACGATCAGGAACAGCAGCGGCACGAGCAACAGGGCGGCCGATGGGATCCCGACGGTGCTCAATGCCGCCGCGACCAGGATGACCAGCCCGACCTCGGCGACGCGTTCGAGGGCCTCGTTGAATGTGAGCAGGGAGTGCGCGAAGTAGGCGGGGGCGGCCTCCGCTGTAAGCTCGGCCTCATCGTCGGCGCCCGCCACTGGCTGTCGGAGCTCGACGGGCGGCTCGTCGCCGGTCACCTCCCGCTCCAGGCGCCGAACCGCAAGCCCGGCGGCGAATACGGCCAGGAAGCCATAGGCACCGATCACCAGGGCGGTCCCGTATGCCAGCGCGATGAGACCCAGGAGCAGGAACTCGTCCATGCCGACCGCGGCGGCGAAGCGGCTCCGCAGATGCGCCACCGCCCGGCCCACGAGGGTACCCAGCAGCATCCCCACTCCCAGACCCGCGGCCACGGCCCAGACGAGGTCGACGGCCAACCACCGGGATCCCAGCGGGCCCAGCTCATGCAGCCCGAGCAGACCGAGGCCGAGCATCACGAATGGGAACGCGGTGCCGTCATTGAGCCCAGCTTCTCCCGTGAGCGTGAAACGGACGTGGTCCCGGTCGAAGGCATTCGAGACCTGCACATCCGAGGCGAGCACGGGGTCCGTCGGGGCGAGGATGGCGCCGAGCAGCACGGCGGCCCCGAGCGACAGGCCGAGACCCACCATCCCGATCACCGCCACCATGATGATGGTCAAGACCATCGCGACCGATGCCAGACGGATCGGCAGTAACCATGCCCGGTCCCGGAGGGGCAGGCGCAGCTTGAGCCCCGCGGTGAACAGGGAGATGAGCACCGCCACCTCGGTCACCAGCTCGATGACCGGGGCATGCGCGACCGGGTCGACCAGGAGCAGGCCAAGTCCCAGCGGACCCAGGACCACACCCACCACGAGGTAGACAGTGGAGGTCGACAGCGGCAGCCTGCGGATGACCGATCCGGCGAACGCCATGGAGACCAGGACGAGACCAGCAGCGATGAACCACGCGGGGTCGGTCAGGGACTCCATCAC
>JBBQNA010000279.1:0-4102 GCA_038329515.1 Candidatus Limnocylindrales bacterium
GTCGCTGGGTAGCTATGTTCGGTCGGGATAAGCACTGAAAGCATCTAAGTGCGAAGCTCGCCTCAAGATGAGGTTCCCCACCGGGTCAACCGGGTAAGACCGCAGGGAGAACACCTGCTTGATAGGCGGCATGTGGAAGCCAGGCAACTGGTGCAGCTGAGCCGTACTAATGGTCGAGGGCTTGACCGCTTCAGCAGCCCACCCATGGGCGAATGAACGGTCTCGGGAAGACACGCCAGCTTGCTGGCGCGATACGACCCTTGGAGATCGAAGTGAGAGAGAGACTCGAGATAGTGTCCGTCCGGACCACGCGTGTGGGCACCGGACACAGCGACGTCCGATCGCGTCATCACACGCTAGGATCCTGGTGACCCAAGCGGAGAGGCCACACCCGTTCCCATCCCGAACACGGCAGTTAAGCTCTCCAGCGCCGAAGATACTGAGGGGGCAGCTCCTCGGGAACATAGGCCGTCGCCAGGATCTTTGCGTTCCCGCGAAACGACCGCCGCAGGTATGGTTGGCTGCGGCTGACCTATCATGGGTCGATGCCAGCGGAGTCCGGAGTGCCACAGAAGCCGCCCGGGGCCGGCAGGCCGCAGGAGCGGAAGCGGAGCTCGGTCGCGCTAGTGGCGCCCGAGGCAGGGCGGCCGTCGGCCGTCGGTCCTGGAGCACCGCTCCCTTGGCTCAGTTCCATCTGCCCGTTGCTGCGTGCGGCCGATGGTTCGTGGCGTTCTGCAGTCCCCACCAAGGAGCACCGCTGCTGGGCGGGACAGCCTCCGTCAGCCCTGCCGACTGCGACGCAGCTGGAGCTATGCCTCACGTCGGCCCACGGCGGCTGCGAGCGCTACCTCAACAACAAGGATCAGCGAGCCGCAGCGCTCGCCCAGGACGACATCGAGATCGGACGTCTTGAGACGGCGCGGTTCGGGCCCTTCGTGAGCCCGGTACCGATCGCGGTGGATGCTCGTCCGCCGCGCTCCGACCATGGGCCCCGGAGCGCCGCCGGCCGGCGGCGCGTGCCAGGCATGATCGTCGGCGGCGGTGTCGTGCTGGTCGGTGTCGTGGCGCTGGCTGCCATCCTCGGTGGCGGTCGGCTGCCGGGGATCGCGGCTATTCCCTCGGCGACGGCGACGGTGCCGGTCACCGGAGCGCCTGGGGTCCAGGAGTCATCCATCCCGGCAACGACCGTGGACGTCCCCCAGCGCACGATCGCGCCCACGCCGGCCCACACGCCCGGGCCGACCCCGGCGGCGTCAGTGGCGCCAGGAGCATCGACGCCCGCTGCCACGGCTGTCCCAGCCTCGACTGCCCCACCGCAACCCACGCCGACACCGGAGATCGCGCGCAAGTACACGGTCAAGGAGGGCGACACCATCAAGTCCATCGCGATCAAGTTCGGCCTGCGGCCGCGTGACCTCCGCAACGTCAACACCATCGGCAAGGATGTCGTAGCGGGGCAGCGTCTCAGGATCCCGGTGCGGACCGCAGCTGACTCGGTCGAGCCCACCATCGCGCCAAACCCCCAGCCGACCGAACGCACCACGCCCGTAGACCCTGCCGCCTGACATCGTTAGGCCCGATCGCCGGCCAGGGGCTAGCGCTGGCAGGTGCGGCACCAGCTGGTGACGAAGCCGCCGGGCGAGATCTCGCTGATGGTCGTGCCGCACCTCGGGCAGGGTGTGCCGCCCTTGCGGTGCACGCGCAGGAAGTCCCGCACCTCCACCTCGAACCGGGGGGGCACCCGCTTGCGCAGCTCGGCGATGGCCCACTTGGGGACGCTTCTGAGTGCCAGATAGAGGGCGTCCACCTCGTCCGCGGCCAGGGTCGACCGCTTCCGGAACGGCGCCAGTCGAGCCTCCCACAGGATCTCGTCGGAGTAGCCATTGCCGATGCCGGCCACGAACGCCTGGTCCTTGAGCAGGTTCTTCAGCTCCCCACGATGGGGCCGGATCCGTTCCCGCCAGACATCGACGGTGAGCGACTGGTCGTCTGCATCTGGACCCAGCTCGTCCCAGCCCGCCACCGGGCGGATGACACCCTGGGGCAGGACATACACCTTGCCCATGCGGGTGGCATCCCGGATGCGCATCTCCACGGGTGCGTCATCGGACGGCTTCCATGGCGCCCCCCGGGTCCACGCAGCGGAGCCCGTCGGCGGATCGCTGCGGTCGCCGAAGCCGAACACGACCGCCGTCTGCGGGAGCGCCTTCGCGCCCGGTGCCGCGAACCCAAGGCGCCCGGTGAGCATGAGGTTGCACACGATGCGGTCGCGATCCAGTTGGAAGACCAGGAACTTGCCCCGGCGTCGGACACTGGTCAGGCGCTGGCCTTCGAGCGCCGCGAGCTCGCTTGCGGTGCCCCGCATCACGATCGACTGGGCCACATCGATGCCCGTGACGTGACGTCCCACCAGTGCCGAGTGACTTGCGTCGGCGAGGACGTCCAGGTCGGGGAGTTCGGGCATCCCAACATCGTACGGCCTACTTGTGGGCAGTACGGCGTGTGGTAGGCTACGCGGGCACTGCCCGCAGGAAGGCAGAGCCGCGCGCGCCCCGGAACGGAGGAGTCTGTCGAGCCCACCAGCCACACGGACGACCAACCGATGCAGGAAGCCCGGGCGTGCGGCCCGGGCTCTGTCGTCCCCGGGGCGGGAGCCTCACCATCCGAGGAGATATATTCACTTGACCGAACCGCAGCAGGAGGAGACCGGCACGGAGCCGACCTCCCCGACCACCATCGCTGACGAGACCGCAACCGAGTCCGTCGACGCCGCCGATACGGACGAGGTATCGCCCGTGACCGAGGAGGCGACAGCGCAACCCGTGGACGAACCGGAGGCGATCGAGGAGGTCGCCGCCGTGGCAGAGGTGGTCGCTGAGCCCCCCGCAGCCGATGTCGTCGAGGCGGCGCCGGAGGCGATCGCCGGTCTGTCACCCGAGGACCTGGAAGCGGCACCCGCCGCTGACCCCGAGCCTGAACCCGTCATCGATATGCGGCCCGAGCCGACGACGATGGAGGAGCTGCTCAACGAGCAGGAAGGCGAGATCCGGAGCCTCAAGCACGGTGATGTCGTCGAAGGCACGGTCGTGCGCATCGACAAGGACGAGATGCTCGTCGACATCGGTGCCAAGTCGGAAGGCGTGGTCAGCAATCGCGAGCTGTACGGTCGCAACACCGAGACGCAGCCCCAGCTGAGCATCGGCGATGTGGTCCTGGTGTACGTGCTGCAGCCGGAGTCGAACGAGGGCCACGCGGTCCTGTCGCTCCGCCGGGCAGGCCTCGAGCGCAAGTGGCGTTCCATGCAGGAGCAGCTCGACGCAGGCGTCATCATCGAAGCGCCCGTCATCGACCACAACAAGGGCGGGCTCATCGTCGACTGCGGTATCCGCGGCTTCGTGCCCATCAGCCAGATCGTGGACTTCCCGCGACGGCCCCAGAACGAGCAGCCCCGGGACGCTGCCCAGGAGATCGCCGAGAAGCTGCAGCCGTACGTCGGTCGCAAGCTCCGGCTCAAGATCCTTGAGGTCAACCGCAAGGCCAACCGGCTCATCCTGTCCGAGAAGGTCGCGCTGTACGAGGAGCGCCGCGAGAAGCGCGACGAGTTGTTCAGCAGCCTTCAGGTCGGCCAGCATGTCAAGGGTTCCGTTCGGTCGATCGCACCCTTCGGTGTGTTCGTGGACCTTGGCGGCATCGACGGACTGGTCCATAAGAGCGAGCTCTCGTGGAACAAGGTCAACAACCCCGAATCCGGCTACCACGTCGGTGAGGAGGTCGAGGCCGAAGTCATCGACATCAACCACGAGCGTGGTCGGATCAGCCTCTCGATCCGCCGCTTGCAGCCCGACCCGTGGAACTCCACGGTGGCGGACCTCAAGGTCGGTGACATCATCGAGGGCACCGTCACCAAGATCGTGAACTTCGGTGCGTTCGTGCGAGTGCGGGAGGGCCTGGAAGGCCTCATCCACATCAGCGAGCTGTCGCATCAGCGGGTCGCCCATCCGGGTGACGTGGTGCACGAAGGCCAGACCATCAAGCTCAAGGTCATCTCGCTCGATTCCGAGCGGCATCGCCTGGGCCTGAGCCTGAAGCAGGCCGAGGAAGC
>JBBQNA010000280.1:0-4087 GCA_038329515.1 Candidatus Limnocylindrales bacterium
AGCGCAATCGCACGCGTGCCCGCAAGGCCGGCATCCTGGTCACCGCCTACCACTTCGCCCGCCCCGGCCTCAATGGGACCGGCACCCGTGAGGCGCGCGTCATCCGGGACGCGCGCAAGGAGGCACGCTTCTTCGTCGCCAATGCTGACCTGCGCCGCCATGACCTCATCCCGGCCCTCGACCTGGAGCGCTCCGGCAGGCTGCGGCCGACGGAGCTGCGGCGCTGGACCCTGACCTTCCTGCGCACTGTCCAGGGCGCCATCGGTGCCCGGCCCATGGTCTACAGCACGGCTGCATTCTGGCGCACCCACCTGAGCGACACGGCCAAGATCGCGCGCGCCGGCTTCGATGTCTTCTGGGTCGCCCACTGGGACACCAACCGGCCCTCGGTGCCAGCGCGCCAGTGGTTCGGCCAGGGCTGGACGTTCTGGCAGTGGACCGACTGCGGTCGCATCCGGGGCATCTACAACTGCGTCGACCGAAACAACTACGTCGGGAGCAAGGCGCTCAAGAGCCTCCAGATCCGCAACCGGCAGGTCCGCCGCGGCTAGCACCCGCGTCTGGCAGGCCGCACCTGCGCGTCATCGGGTAGGGTCACCCCATCGGCCGCGTCGTGGCGGCCCACTGATCTGATCCCGGAGGATGGATGGCCCGCTTCATCGAGGCACTTGACCAGCACCTGGTCAATGAGTTCTCGGCTTCCCAGCAGTACATCGCGATCGCGGTCTGGTATGACGACCAGACCCTGCCACTTCTGGCGCAGCACTTCTACCGCCAGGCGGTGGAGGAGCGCAACCACGCGATGATCATCGTCCAGTACCTCATGGACGCCGAGGCACGGGTCACCATCCCGGGCGTCCCGGCGCCCCGGATGGACTTCCCGGACGCCATCGAACCCGTCCGACTGGCGCTTGCCCAGGAGAAGGAGGTCACGGCCCAGATCGAGGCGCTTGCGCGACTCGCCCGTGACGAGGGCGACCTGGTCGGAGAGCAGTTCCTGGCCTGGTTCCTGCGCGAGCAGCGGGAAGAGATGGCCGGCATGGCCGACCTGCTGCGCACGGTCGAGCGAGCCGCCGCCACCAACATCCTGCTGGCTGAGGCATACCTTGCGCGCGCCACCGTTGGCGACGGTGGCCATTCCAGCGACACGCCCCAGGCCGCGGGCGGTTCGCTCTAGCTTCCATCGACGACAGTGAGGGCGAGATGACCACTGCGGCGTTCTACACCGTTGTCGGAGGTATCTCGTTCACGCTCCTCGGCCTGTGGTGGGTGGTCGTCTCGTCACGCAAGGAGTGGCAGCAGTCGGAGGAGCGACGACTCCTGGCCTACGCGGTCTCGCTCCACTTCCTGCTGCCGGGCATGATGTCCATCCTGTCTATCATCGCGCCCGAGGAACCCCTGGTCTGGCGCGCTGTGTTCACCATCTCGGGTCTCATCGGGGTGGCCGGTGTGGTGCTCTTCCGACGAGCGCTCATCGCGGAGCACGACACACCCCGGCTGGCCATGGCCGTGCAGTGGGTCGTGCTGCCCATCTATGTCTGCATCACCATCCTGGCGCTGGTGCCCACCATCCCGGCCACGCTGGGTCTCAGCCTCACGGGTATCCAGGTAGAGGCCATCCTCGTGAGCCTCCTCATCTTCTTCGGGGTGCAGGGAGCGTGGATCCTGATGGTCGAGCCGGTCCGGAGCCCGACGCCCGACGCGGACGACCCAACGCCCAAGTGATCCGGTCAGGGCCGGATCGGCTCAGCCGCGGGTGTCGGTCTCGGCGCCGCGATCGCGCAGGAAACGCTCGATGTCCGAGATGAGCTCCGTGCCGGATGGCAATCGGGCCTCGTCCACCATGCCCTCCAGGCGCTCGACGTAGGCGCGAGTCTGGGAGTCCGCTGCGGCCGCGGCGTCCAGGCGCTGACGCAGAGCACGCGCCTCCTCTTCCAGGCTGCCCCTCGGGATGCTGATGCGCAGGTGCTGCTCCAGGATGGACAGCAGCTCCAGGGCCGCGGCCGGGTACTCGCCCGATACGTAGTGGGGCACCTGCGCGAAGTAGCCGATCGCGGGCACGCCGGCCCCTGATAGCGCCAGGTCCAGGATGGAGATCGCGGCAGCGGGCACCGTCATGGTGCCGATGGGTCCCGCCTCGACCTCGGCCCGCAGCGTGCCCTCGGCGGATGCCGTCCCGAACACCGTCACGGGACGGGTGTGGGGCACGGCCGCCGGGATGGCGCCCAGACTGATCCACTCCTGGACTTCCAGCATCCGCGCGATCTGGGCCAGCTCGGCGCCCAGCTGCTGCCAGCGATAGTCCGGCTCGGGACCCGTGAGCACCAGCATGTCGCGACCGTCGAGGCGCCTCCGGACGAGTTTCAACTCCGGCCACGTGAGCGTGCCGGGCATGCCGTCCGTGATCTCCAGCGTCGGTCGACGAGCCCGGTAGTCGTAGATCCGGTCACTGTCGAAGGTCGCGAGCGTATCGCCGTCCTCCGCCAGCAATCCAGCCGCCAGGGTCGCCGCGGAGCCCGAGTCGACCCAGCCATCCATGGCCGCGACCACGACCGGCGAGTCGAACGGGCCGGTGGTCACCAGGCGGACAAGGGTCATGGCACGAGGATACCCTGACCGGGACGGGTGCCCGAGTGGACGGCCCTTAGCGGGACCGGGTGGCGGTGCCCACGGGCAGCACGAGCAGGTATCGGCCGTCCAGGCCGGGATAGCGCACGCCGGGTCGGCGATAGGGCAGGTAGTCCTGGCCCAGTCGGTCGACCGGGATCCAGGTGTCCGGTGGCGTCGACCTGCCCCAGATGCTGCTGATGCGGGGATACCAGACGTCCTCGATGGCGACCGATGTGACCTGGAAACGGTCGGTCAGCGCCGGGTCCGCGGTCGAGCGGAAGCCGGACATGACCCAGGAGTGGGCGCCACGCCAGGCGATGATGCCGACCGGTCGGCCGGTCATGCGCAGCGCCTTGGCCGCGGTCCGGATGGCTTCGCCGCGGGTCCGGTGGACGGAGACGACGTATCTGCCGTAACCCAGCTGGGTCAGGCCGCGCGCCCAGCCGATGGGCTCCCCGCCCTTGCCGTCCAGCTTGTCCGTGCTCAGCCGCCGAGCCAGCCCGTACAGCCGTTTCTGCGTCGCGTAGCTCCGGTCGGGCGTGCCACCATCGATGATGTTCATCATCGTCTGCATCGCCGCGGGCAGGCACCAGTAGTTCTCGAGTTGCGAGACCATCGCGTTGCGGCGATACAGGTCCATGCTGAAGGGGCCCTTGTGGGGCCTGGGATGCAGCCTTGGCGTGGGCGCAGGCGTGGGCGACGCGCTCGGCGTGGGGGTGCGCGTCGGTGCGGCACTCGGCTTGGGGGTCCGCGTGGGTACGGCAGTCGGCTCTGTCGTCGGCCCGGGGGTCGGCACTGTCGCGGCGGTCGGCGCAGTGGTTGCGGTGGGAGCGGCGGTCGGATGGGGAGAGGGGGCCGATACGAGCGCTGCGGTCGGTGCGGCCGCAGGGGTCGCAGCCGGTGAGACGGATGGCTCGGTGACCGCCACGTCGATGGCCGCATCGGATGCGTACGTGACGCAACCGCCGAGGGTGACCAGCAGCCCCAGCAACAGCGCGAGTGCGCGGCTCGGCAGGGTGGCTGGCCGGTTCATGGATCGCTGGGGCATCGGCTGTCCAGACGCCTCACGGCGCGGGACGTTACAGGGACCGGGTCATGTGAGGTCCCAGATGCGCAGCTTGTCCGGCGCGATGCGGATGATGACGCCCTCGTCAGGAAACTCGCGGTCGTACTTCTCGACACCGCCGGCGCCGTCGTAGCGCATCGCGGTCCGGTGCAGGACGCCCCGGAAATCGTCGCTGGAGATGGTGGCGCGCCCGGCGACCTCCACCCCGCGGTAGGGCATCTGCTGCTCCGCGATGACGAGCGTCGCCCGTGGATCGGCCAGGAGGTGCCTGACCTTGCCTTCCGTGATGGCACCGCACCAGATGGCGAACATGCCGTCGCGGTGCTCGAACCAGACCGGCGACAGCAGCACCGTGCCATCCGCGCGATACGTGGCCAGGACGGACACGACCGGCTGGTCGAGGAAGTCACC
>JBBQNA010000281.1:0-4059 GCA_038329515.1 Candidatus Limnocylindrales bacterium
GTTCGGGGCGCTGTACTGGCTGGGCCACAAGAGCGGCCTGGAGCTGGGGCCGACGATCACGCTGTTCGGGTACCAGGTGGCGATCGTCCAGGACGTGCTCGCGGCCGTGGTTGCCGCCGGAGCCGCGGCGCTCATCCAGCGAGCGGTCTGGTCCCGGCGCCAGGTCCGACACGCGGCCAGCGCTGACGCGACACGCCCGGGCGCCTGACGATGCAGGCGGTCCGCCTGTTCGCGGCCCGAGACCTGCGTCTGACGGACGAGCCAGAGCCCGTGCCGGTGGCGGGTGAGTCGCTCGTGCGCGTGGACGCACTCGGCATCTGCGGCTCGGACCTCCACTGGTATCTGGAGGGCGGCATCGGACCCAGTCGCTTGACGGCGCCCATCGTGCCCGGTCATGAGATGGGCGGCACGATCGTGGCGGGGCCGCGCGCCGGGGAGCGGGTGGCCATCGAGCCGGGGCTGCCCTGCGGCACGTGTCGGTACTGTCTGGCGGGCTGGGTCAACCTGTGCCCCACAGGTCAGTTCTCGGGCCAAGGTGGTGTCGACGGCGGGCTCCGCGAGCTCATGACCTGGCCGTCACATCTCCTGTTCCCGGTGCCGGACGTGATCACCGATGAGCAGGTGCCCCTGCTGGAGCCACTGCTCATCTGTCTCCACGCGGACACGCTCCGGCCGATCCGGGCGGGCGAACGGGTCGCGGTCGTCGGCTGTGGCCCCATCGGGCTGTTGCAGGTCCAGGTCGCGTCACTGGGCGACCCGGCGGCCATCCTCGCCGTGGAACCACTCGCGCATCGCCGACAGGCGGCTGTTGACGCCGGAGCCTCCGAGGCCGTGCCGGCCATGGAGCTCGGTCACGACTCGAGCTTCGACCTGGTGTACGACGCATCGGGATCGCCGGGAGCGGTCACGACCGCCATCGACCTGTGTCGACCCGGCGGCACGGTCGTGTTGCTGGGCATCCCGGATGAGGACAGCACCACGTTCCAGGCGTCCGTGGCGCGGCGCAAGGGCCTCACCATCCTGCTCGTGCGGCGATCGGTACCGGCGCATCGTCGGGCCATCGAGCTCATCGAGGCGGGCCGCATCCGTCTGGAGGAGTTGGTCAGCCATCGATTCCCGCTCGACCGGTCGGCGGACGCGTTCGAGCTGGCGGTCAGTCGGGCCGGCCTCAAGGTGGTCATCGAGCCGGGCGTGACTGCCTGAAGCCTGCCGGGCGGTGGCTTCGCTGGTAGCCTGCGCTCGTGCCCAGACCGGTCCAGCTGTGTCTCGTGCTCCTGTTCGCGCTGCTCGTGGGCGCGTGTGGTGGATCGACAGCCGGGACGCGTACCGCGGCGCCATCGCCGACCGCCACCAGTGCCTCGACCGCCGCGAGTGCCTCGACCGTGCCCGCCGGGTTCCGGGGCGGTACCGTGGCTCTATCCGCGCTGCCGCCCGAGGCTCGCGCGACGCTGCGCCGCATCGACCAGGGTGGGCCGTACCCGTACCGCCAGGACGACAGCGTGTTCTCGAATCGGGAGGGCATCCTGCCCTCGAGGCCGTCTGGCACCTATCACGAGTACACCGTCGTCACGCCCGGTTCGTCCGACCGGGGCGCGCGCCGGATCGTTGTCGGTCGGACAGGGGAGCGGTACTACACGGACGACCACTACGACTCGTTCCGGTTCGTGGTGGACCAGTGAGCGACACGCCCTGATGCACCTGCGTCTCGATCCCGGCGTCCACCGCCTACGCAGCCGTGCGTCGACCGCGGAGGCGCTCGCGCACCTGGCGCGCGCCGGCTGGTCCGCACGCGTGGTGGACCTGACGAACGTCACGGACAAGGCGGGCGTCCTGGACGCGTTCGCGGCGGGGCTGCTGTTCCCCGCGTGGGTCGGCAGGAACTGGGACGCCCTCTCCGATGCACTGCGCGACCTGTCCTGGTGGCACTCGGGCGAGCGCGGCCGGGCCATCATCCTCACCGGGGCCGGTCGCCTCGAACCGGGACTGGAGCCCGAGTGGCGGACCCTGTGCGACATCCTGCAGGAGGCTGCCGATGAATGGCGAACGACGCCAGACCCGCTCGGGGTGCTCGTGCGGGGTCGTCCGATCGGCTGATTCGGGTTGGGCCCTGGGGGCGCGCCCTATGACGCATGTCGCACCGGGTCGCGCGTCCATTCGAATGCGCGTCCATTCGAATGCGCGTCCAGTCGCGTGCGCGTCCAGTCGCGTGCGTGTCCCATCAGGCGGGCGGATAAGCCAACGAAGCCCGCACGCGCTGGCCTTCGTTCAGGCTCCCGCGCCAGATAGCCCGCTCCCCGGGTCAGACGGCCATCGAATGGGCATCTGCGGACCTTCGACGGGTGTTCGTTGTCTTGGTCGCCCGTTGCGCGGGACGGCTCCGGCGTGACGCCACCGGACGGCTCAGGCGTGACGCCACCGGACGGCTCCGGCGTGACGCCACCAGACGGCTCAGGCGCGCGACCTTCGAGGGCGCAAGGGATTACGTGTTGCTGACCAGTGCCGAGATGCCCAGCAGGGTGAAGGTGCAGATGAGGACGCCCGCGATGGTCATCACGATGGGCTCGCGCAGGTCACGCACGGCCGGCCGGGGAGGGGCGGGCATCACGTCCAGCTGGGACGGGGAGTCGTGTGTCACAGAACCGACGCCGTCAGCGCTGGCCTGAGCCAGGAGCGCGTCCGTAGGATCCTCGCCGAACACCGGTGAAGGCAGCGGGTCACTCGTCGTGACGGGACGGAAGCCCAGTAGGCCGCGGATCGTGATCGCAGCGCCAAGCACCAGGGCCGTCGAGGTGACGAGGAACAGGAACTGGGGCACTTCGGTCATCTCGTCCCGATCGTATGGCGCACCCGACGCGTTCCACCCTGACCCGATGGTACGGGGCCTTCCGGTCCGGTCCGATGGGGTGGGGTGCGGGCCAGCGGGCATACCGAGCGGCTGGAACCGGTCATGACCGCATCGGCGTGGCGGGCGGCAGGTCCTGTCCCGGTGCTATCCTTCCCGCCGGCGCTCCCCGCGGGTGCCCTCGGCAGACCGGGCCCGACAGTGGCGGTCTGCATTCGTTCCGGCGTAGCTCAGTGGTAGAGCGGGTGACTGTTAATCACCTGGTCGTAGGTTCGAGTCCTACCGCCGGAGCCACTTCCCCCGCGCAAGGCTTTCGTTTCGGCTTGCCCAAAGGACCTTGAGTTGGCGGCGACCGCCAACTTGTGCCTCTTTTCCCGAATCCGCCAACTTGTGCTTCCCCCAGTAGAAACCGCCAACTCTCGGTTTGCGACCGTCTGCGCGAGCCGACGGTATTTCGAGTCCGCGGAGTGTCTGAGGTCTCCGCAGATGCGGGGCGGTATCCCGTTAGCGCAGCAGGGTGAGGGCGATGGTCCTGGCCAGCAACGCCCATTCCTCCTGGGTCGTCCCGTCAAGCCGGCGCGAGCCCACGACCGGCGAGTCGACCGTGTCCAGGCCGAAACGGTCGAGGTCATCGTTCCCGTAAGAGATCACCAACTGCGCGCCGTCCCAGGACACCCATCCGGTCCAAGGGGAACGGCTCCCCGCTGAGAGCTCCTCGCCCTGGCTGATATCGAAGGCGAAGTTGGCGTGCCCGTCCTCCGCCTCCAAGAACTGCACCTCGTATACGGTCCAGTCGCCGAATGGAGCGACGGCCAGCTCGATGAGCCGGCCGCCATCCGACGCTCTATACCAGTCGCCGCCGGCCTGTGCGCTGGCAGCCAGAGCTGCGATGTCCGCATCTCTTCGGATCACGTTCTACTCCTCATCCCAGTCGAAGTCGCGAAACTTGAGCGTCCTCGCGTTCTCCGACACGTTCCGGACAGCGGTGTCGTCGAAGCCGGCACCGCGGTGGGTGGCGATGATGTTGACCTCGACCTGGAGGCTCACCTGGGAGTCCGCCGCCAGCGAGGCGATGACCTCCTGGGCGATCTGGTTGAGTTCAGGGATCGCACGCCGCGGGTCCCGGATGGCCACCGTGCCGCTGAAGCGGCGCTTGGCGGGATCGACAGGCGGATCGGTCGCGATGTCGGTCCGTGGATGATTGATCCCCTTGGTGT
>JBBQNA010000282.1:0-4051 GCA_038329515.1 Candidatus Limnocylindrales bacterium
ACCCAGGACCACACCCACCACGAGGTAGACAGTGGAGGTCGACAGCGGCAGCCTGCGGATGACCGATCCGGCGAACGCCATGGAGACCAGGACGAGACCAGCAGCGATGAACCACGCGGGGTCGGTCAGGGACTCCATCACCCCATTGTGCCCGGACTCGGTGGGCCGAACGCCCCGTCGAACCCGGTTGGCCGTCTCCGGTCCGCGCAGCCGATGCGTGACTCCGAGTCACAAGCAGGTCGGCCCGGCAGGGCCGCGTTCACGCTCAGGATATGGCTGGCGAGGAAGGATTCGAACCTTCGATCTTCTGATCCAGAATCAGACGCCTTACCGCTTGGCCACTCGCCAGTGGAAGCGGGATATTACCATCGGGGCGCGACTGGTTCACTGGACCGGGTCCGCCTCAGGTCGACCCACGAGCCATGGTCGGCGGATCTCGCCTACACCACGCCGGAGCTGCCCAGCAGACTCCCGATCACGAACGTCGCCGTCAGGGCCAACGCGCCACCGATCACCAGGCGTGCGACTGCCGTCCGGACGGCGCTGCCGCCGATCCAGGCGCTGAGGCTGCCGGTCAGGGCAAGGGCGATGAGCACGGCAACGAATGTCACGGCGACACGCACGTCCGCGGGCGCCAGCATGATCGCCAACAGGGGCAGGATCGCGCCGATGGCGAAGGCGACCGCGGATGCGACCGCGGCATGCCACGGGTTGACCACCTCCGTGGCATCGATGTTCAACTCCGCCGACAGATGGGCGGCCAGGGCGTCGTGCGCGGTGAGCTCCACGGCCACCTGGTGGGCCGTCTCGGCCTTCAGGCCCATGGAGGCATAGATGGCGGTCAGTTCGTGCAGCTCTGCCTCGGGGTCGGCGGCCAGCTCGCCGCGCTCCTTCTCGATGAGGGCATGCTGGCTGTCGCGCTGGCTGCTGACGGACACGTACTCGCCGAGGGCCATGGACACCGCCCCGCCGATGAGGGCAGCGACCCCCGCAGTGAGGATGAAGGCGGTCGAATCAGTCGCCGACGCGACACCGATGACCGTTGCGGCGACGGACACGACGCCGTCATTGGCGCCCAGGACGCCCGCACGGAGCCAGTTCAGTCTGGCCGCCACCCCGGCGCCGTGCGGCTCGTTGAGATGGGCAGGTGTCGCGAGTGTCATACAGGCATGGTAGCCACGCGCGACGCACCACGGCCGCCTCGCCTACCATCGATCCATGGTCAGCCCACTCCAGATGATCGATGCCGATCCGAACCTTGCGGGTGACCCCGCCGACGCCTGCGCGGTGCCGAGTCAGACCGGCAACTACACCGAAGAGGAGCTCGCCGGCATCCTCAGGCGCGCCCGGACCGTGGCCATGGTCGGCGCCAGCCCCAACTGGAACCGGCCCAGCTACTTCGTCATGAAGTACCTCCAGCGCAAGGGCTTCCGGGTCATCCCCGTGAACCCCGTCGCTGTCGGCAAGACGATCCTGGGCGAGCCCGTCGTGGCTGACCTGCACGACATCACGGAGCCCGTGGACGTGGTCGACATCTTCCGCAAGCCGGACGCCGTGCCGGGCATCGTGGATGCGGCCATCGATATCGGCGCCAAGGTGGTCTGGATGCAGCTGGGCATCCACCACGACGCGGCCGCAGCAACGGCCGAAGCCGCCGGCCTGACCGTCATCCAGGACCGGTGCATGAAGATCGAGTACGGCCGCCTGTCCGGGGAGCTCGCCTGGAGTGGCATCAACGGCGACATCATCTCCAGCCGCCGTGCACGGATCCTGACATGACCGCCACCGAGCAGCCCGCCGCGAACGACACGTCCGACGCACCAGCGACCGAGCCGGAGACGCGGCCGCATCCGGCCATGACCTCGCGCTACGGCATCGAGACTCGTGCCGTGCATGCGGGTACACCGCCCGAGCCCATCACGGGCGCTCGCAACGTGCCCATCTACCAGACCACGGCGTATGTCTTCGAGGACGCCGACCACGCAGCGTCACTGTTCGACCTCCAGACGTTCGGCTACATCTACAGCCGCATCACGAATCCCACAGTGTCCGCGCTCGAGGCGCGCGTCGCGAGCCTGGAGGGTGGCCGCGGCGCCGTGGCGGTTGCCTCCGGACATGCCGCCCAGCTGGTCGCGTTCTACACCCTCATGGAGCCCGGCGACCATTTCGTCGCGTCGCGCTTCCTGTACGGCGGGTCACTGACCCAGTTCAGCCACACATTCCCGCGGCTGGGCTGGCAGGGGAGCCTCGTCGACCCGCGTGACGAGGCCGCGGTGCGTGCCGCCATCACGCCGCGGACCAAGCTCATCTTCACCGAGAGCCTCGCCAACCCCGGTGGCCTTGTGGTGGACCTGGAGATGCTCGCCCGCATCGCGCGCGACCACGGCATCCCGCTGGTCGTGGACAACACGCTCGCGAGCCCGTATCTGTGCCGCCCGTTCGAGTGGGGCGCGGACATCGTCATCCACTCCATGACCAAGTTCCTGGGCGGCCACGGCACGTCCATGGGTGGCATCGTGGTCGAGTCGGGCCGCTTCGACTGGTCCGCCGATGGCAAGTTCCCGGGCCTCAGCCAGCCCGACCCGGCGTACCACGGCCTCACGTTCCACGAGACCTTCGGCGACTTCGGTTTCACCATGAAAGCCCGTGCCGTGGCGCTCCGGGACCTGGGACCCGCGCTCTCACCGACCAATGCGTTCAACATCCTGACGGGCATCGAGACGCTGCCGTTGCGCATGGAGCGCCACGTCTCGAACGCACTGCAGGTCGCCCGGTTCCTGGAGTCACACCCGTCCGTGGCGTGGGTCTCGTACGCGGGGCTCGAGTCCAGCCCCTCGTACCGGCTGGCACAGCACTACGTACCGTTGGGTGCCGGTTCCGTGTTCACCTTTGGGCTCAAGGATGGCTACCAGGCCGGCGTGCGGCTCGTGGAGGGGGTCAACCTGTGGTCGCATCTTGCCAACGTGGGCGACACGCGAAGCCTGGTCATCCATCCCGCGTCGACAACGCACCGCCAGTTGACCGATGAGCAGCGCACCGCCGCAGGTGCCGGCAACGACGTCATCCGGCTGTCGGTGGGTATCGAGACGGTGGCGGACCTCATCGCGGACCTGGACCAGGCGCTCGCTCTGACCTGATCCGTGCCCGCGCTTGGCGCCCCTCCCGCGGCACGGCGCGGCACGGGCTGCGGTCAGGGCAGTCTCAGTGCTCGTCCGCCTCGGCTTCGGCCTTGGTCTGGTGGACCGTGCCGGGCGCATGCTGCGGCGGCGCGTACGTGGTGATCAGGCGCAGCGGGCCATCGCCTCGGTTGAGGAAGTTGTGGCGTATACCGGCACGCACGAACACCAGGTCGTTGGGGCCGAAGTCGCTCGACCGCCCGTCGAGCTGGGCCTCACCGTGTCCGTCCACGAACATCAGGACCTGGTCCGTGTCTGGATGGACCTCCTCGCCGATGTCGCCGCCGACCGGGATGGTCATCACCACGACCTGCTCGTGGATGCCGGTCTGGATCACGCGGCGGAACGCGTCATTCGACCACGCGGCAGCAAGGATATCGACCTGCTCGGTGGGCGCGGCTGGAACTGGTGTCGCTGGCATGGTCTGCCTCCTGGCATCATCCCCGCCATCGTCGGGCGGGGATCCGAAGTCCACAGTGGACGTTACGGTCGGTGACGTGAGGACTTGGTGTCCCGCGGCGCCGCCACGCCAACGATGTGCCGCACACCGGCGGTACCGCCAGTGCCGATGCCCGACGCCAGTCTTGATGGAACGTCCCGCGAAACGTGCCACATGGCACTTGCGGCGCGTCCCAGTGACAGCGCGAAGGGAGACGCTACAGGCGACCCGCCTCGATGACCCGGTCGAGGAAGCGGCGCGTCCGCTCCTCGCTGGGTGACGAGAAGATCTGCGCCGGTGGCCCTTCCTCCAGGATCCGGCCGGCGTCCAGGAAGCAGACCCGGTTGGCGATGTCGCGTGCGAAGCCCATCTCGTGGGTGGCAAGGACCATGGTCATGCCCGTCAGGGCCAGCTCGCGGATGACCGACAGCACCTC